>CAZQSU010000049.1:0-23443 GCA_964595905.1 uncultured Iamiaceae bacterium | reverse complement strand
ACCGTCCCCGTCCGCAGAATCCGAGGCCGCAAACCACACTCAGCCGCGTAGAGCCGCCAATAGATATCCTGCTCGTACCCGTTCCGATCTATGACCCTGGTCAGGCGCAGGGACCCAGTACCCGGATTGTTTCCGAACACATACCGAGTTCCATTTGATGTGCGGACCGTCCACCCATTTGAAGTGCTCGTCAAAGTCGCTGTCACCGACGACGATTCCGGTTCCCAACTTCCATCTACGAGGGTGAACCAAACAGAGGCGCCCGAGGCCTCACGCCAGGTGAATGTATGCCAGTCGCTAGATAGGATGAGTTCCGAGTCCCACAATGACGACCATCCGATGCCGAATATTCCCATTGCCGGGTTGTCGGAGTCGTACGTTCGAGTGTCGTCCAAGGCCGGTCCACGCACGGGGAGCGAAATGTCTTTCACCTTCTCCACCAATGCTCCACGGGCAACGTCCACTGGCTCCGCAGCGAAATCCGCCAGACCATGCAAGAATGCATTCGCACGACTCATCAACCCACTGAGCGCGTGATACGGGGTCGCTGGCCCACCGCCGCCAATCGAAGCAGAGGACATGCCCATCGTACAGGAGTAGCCCGACGCGAAAGTATAGGTGATCGTGATCGTATAGTCGGCGTGCTCACCATAGTCGTCGTCGACCGAGATCGAGAAGTTGTCGATGCGGTCAGCGTCGGTATTGTTTGCGGGACTCGACGCGGTGAGGGTAACCGTTTGATTCCCGGGTAGTACCGGGAATCCCCCGTAGGTCGTATGCAGGTTGTAATTCGTCAGCCCGCTCGCACCGAGGGCTACGATCGTCAGTTCGGCCGTTGAATGCGCGGGAACCGTTATCTGGTGATTGTCCTTCCAGTCCGACGGAGTCAATGAGCCGCTGAACGATTTACCACGACACACCTGACCACCTGTTGCTGCCTCGGCCGAGTGCTTCCTCGAAGCGTCGCCGGATGTACCCCGCTGGCTCAATGGATTCATCGTTGTCGACGGTGAGGTCGTCGTGGAAGTCGCCCCACCAGACGTGGATGGCGCCCCCGGTTCGGTCGTCGAAGGCGATTCGACCGGTTCGGTCGTCGATGGTGGCTCGACCGGTTCAGACGTGGATGTCGGTGACGCCGACGGAGTCGGTGTCGCCCTGCCCCACGACTGGCCCGGGCCCTGTCCTCGAGGAGGCGCTCCGAGCGCGAGCAGGAGTGCGAACGACAGCGACACAGAGGCGTATATCGTGGTCCGTGACATGGAGATGTTGTACCACAGATGACACGCGTGCCGCGCGCACCGTGCTTGGAGGGTCGACCTCACCCGCCCACCGGTCGCACCCCGCACCGGGCGACCGGTCGACCGTGGCCACGGTCAGGACAGGTCGATCAGGGCAGGTCACGATCAGGTCAGGTCGTTCAGGAAAGGCCGAGCCCGGGAGCGGCGCCCAGGGTCAGCGGGCTCGGCCCGTCGACCGCCAGGCGGTGCCACGCGGCAGCGCCGATCATCGCCGCGTTGTCGGTGCACATCGACAACGACGGCACGAACGTCGCCAAGCCGTCGGCTGCTCCTGCCTCGACGATGCGGGCACGCAACGCCGAGTTGGCGGCCACCCCACCCCCGATACAGATCCCCTTCGCGCCGATCCGTGCGGCCGCCCGGCGAGTCTTCTCCACGAGCACGTCGACCACCGCCGCCTGGAAGCTCGCCGCGATGTCGGCCGCCGCCAACGTCGGGTTCTTGCGGACCTCGTTGACCACCGCGGTCTTCAATCCGGAGAACGAGAAGTCGAGATTGTCGCCCGCCATCGCCCGCGGCAGCGCGACCGCACCCGGATGACCCTCGGCGGCGAGCCGGTCGATCACCGGGCCCCCCGGATACCCCAGACCGAGATACCGGGCCACCTTGTCATAGGCCTCGCCCGCGGCGTCATCCAGCGTCTCACCCAGCACCTCGTAGTCGGTCGGCGACCGCATGGCCACCAACATCGTGTGCCCACCCGACACCAGCAGCACCACCAGCGGGGGCTCCAGATCGGGTCGTTCGAGTGACCCGGCCACGAGATGCCCTTCGAGGTGGTTCACGCCGATGAACGGCACCCCCCAGGCCACCGCGAGCGCCTTCGCACTCGACACCCCGACGAGCAGCGCGCCGACGAGCCCCGGCCCGTAGGTCGCCGCGACCGCGTCGACACTTTCCGGGGTCAACCCGGCCTCGACCAGCGCCTGGTCGACGACCGGCACACACAACTCCACGTGCGCGCGGCTGGCGATCTCGGGCACCACCCCACCGAACCGGGCGTGCAGATCGATCTGGCTGGACACCACCGACGACACCACCCGATTGCCGCCCACGACCACGGCGGCGGCCGTTTCGTCACACGAGGTCTCGATGGCGAGGATGCACGTTCGGTCATCGACATCGAAGCCCTCACCGAGCGCCGGACCCACAGCACCCACAGCGCCCGCTTCGGCCGCGGTCACCGGTCCGCCTCCGGGTCGTCGTCGGCCACCGGCGTGGCGCCGGCGGGATGCCCGGCACCGGTCACGACCGGCATCGGAGGAGCCAGATTGTCGAGCCGTGTCGGCGTCGGCAACGACGCTTCGATCTCGGCCCGCCGCCGCCGCATCCGGCCAGAGGCGATGTCGTGGGCCCACATGATCAACGCGTCCTCCCCGGTGCCGGGGTAGTAGCCCTTGCGGATGCCCGCGGGTACGAAACCGAAGCGGCGGTACAGCTCCTGAGCGCCGGTGTTCGCGACCCGCACCTCGAGCGTCAACGCCTCCGCGCCACGCTCGACGGCGTCGGCGAACTGAAAGAGCAACATGCGGGTGGCCACGCCACGGCCCTGCCAGTCGGGCGCGACCACGACCGTGGTGACGTGACCTTCGTCCTCGATGTACAGCACGCCACAATGACCGACCTGGAGCGCGCCGGCACGGGCAACCACATAACGACGCGTCTCGGGGCGGGCGAGCTCGGACAGGAACAGACCCGTCGTCCACGGGTGCGAGTACACCAGCCGCTCATGGGCGACGACGGTCCGCAGGTGCCGGCGGCGCATCGGCGCCAGTGTGATCGCCACCGGTTCGGAGTCGGACCGCGACCCCGACGCGCCGGCAGACGAACCAACAGACCCCTTCATCGGGATGCTCCATCGTCTGAGCTGCCCCCGGCTCCGCGTTCGAGCCGGCCGTCCGGGCCGATGTGGCCGTCACGGGTCTCCCAGTTGATCGCCGCGTCCGGTTCGCGCAGGTAGGTGCACTCGACCGCTTCGGGTCGGCTCCACTCCTCTCGCATCGCCCTGGCGTGGGCGAGGTTCACCAACGCCCCCGCCGACGGGAACGACGCGTCGGCGATCTCGACCCGGTCGTTCCCGGCGAACGCGTCGGCGTAGCGCTGAGCGCCGTTGCCGATCAGCAGATGCGGCCCGGGCTCGGCCTGGAGCTCGGCCGCGACCTCGTCGGCCGATGCGGTGCGCGGTTCGCTCACCCGTTGCATGCCGCCGGGCACCGCGACATACGACGCGACGAACAGTTCCGAACGGCGCGCGTCGATCGTGGCGGTGACGCGTCGACCCACGTAGCGGTAACCGAACGCCAGCAGGTCGAGCGACGACACGGCGATGACCGGGACCCCGAGCGCGAACGCCGTGGCCTTGGCCGTGGCCACACCCACGCGCAGACCGGTGAAAAGGCCGGGCCCGGTGTCGACCGCCACGACGGCGATGTCCGCCGGGGTGACGTCGGCGGCCGCACAGACCTCGCTGATCGCCGGGGTGATGAGTTCCGCGTGATGCCGCCCTCTGACCGCGGCCCAACCGGAACGCAACCCGGACTGGTCACCCAATGCCACGCCGATCTGCGGCGTCGACGTGGTCATTCCCAGAATCAACATCGGCCCAGCATCAGCATCGACCCAGGCACGACCACGGCATCGGCATCGGTAAGTGCCGACAGCAGTTCGACCCCGGCCATCATCCGACGCTCCCCTCGGTCGTCGTGCCGCTCACCGAGGCGACCGCCGCCTCGAGCGCGTCCACCCGTCGCTTCCAGGACTCCCCCTCAGCGACGATGGTGATCACCCGATCGTCATCGGCATCACCGATCTCCAGGTCGAGACGCAGGTAGTCACGGCCCAACACTCCCGAGATCGCCTCCCCCCACTCGATCACCGCCACGTCACCGTCGTCGAGGGCCTCGTCGAGACCCAGATCGAGTGCCTCGTGCAGATGCTCGAGCCGGTACACGTCCAGATGCCGCAGCCGGACCCGGCCCTCGTAGATCCGCTCGATCGTGAACGTCGGCGAGACGATCCGATCGGTCACCCCGAGCGCCGCGCCGAGACCCTGGGTGAACGCGGTCTTGCCGGCGCCGAGCCGGCCGCCCAGCACGAGCACGTCACCCGGTTCGATCGACGCTGCGAGCGCCCGGGCCAGCGCCCGGGTCTCATCGACCGAATGCGTGACGAGACTCGACGCGGTCGGGGCAGCCACGCCGCGCATCGTACCGATCACGTGCCGAACCCAACAGGTCCGCCCGCGCCCCGGAACGCCACGTCGACCGATGCGACGCGGCCGCCCGACCCGCTCTCAGACCGACTGCAGCGTCGTCTTTTCACGGGCTTCGATGCGCGTGACGAGATCGTCGAGCGCGGCGACCACCGCCCGAGGGTCCTCCTGCATCGCCTGGTGCCCCACCCCGGGCAATACCACGAGTTCACCGTCGGCGAGGTTCTCCATGATCCGCCGCGCCGCCCACACCGGGGTGAGCGCATCCCGCGACCCGACGATCACGGTCGCCGGTTGGGTGACCCGGGCCAGACCGTCACGGTTGTCGGTGTCGTACAGGTCGATCCAGAGCTTCGACCGGTACTCGTCCGCGAGCTCGTGCCCGAGGCGGGTGGTGACCTGCACCGCCTTGCCCGACGGCTTCGCCCCGAACGCGAGCCGGGTCATCAACAACTCGACGTCGGGATGCGGCTTCGGTGCGACCGCACCGGCCGCTTCGCGGGCGAGGATCGCGGTACCGACCCGGTTGGCCACCACGTCCAGACCCGGCGGGATGAGCTGCGCCACCGCGGTGTCCATGAAGACCAGACCGGCGACCCGATCTCGCAGCACGTCGGGATGGTCACCGCAGAATCGGCCGAGGATCATGCCGCCCATCGAATGACCCATGACGATGGCGCCGGTGAGGTCGAGGTGCTGCAACACCGTGGCGAGATCATGCGCGGCGGGTACCCGCCCCACCCCGTCGTCGCCGACCACGGATGCGCCGTGACCACGCACGTCGAGCGCGACGATCCGGAACCCGTCCGAGGCGAGATGCATGATGGGCGCCCACACCTCGGCCGCGAGCGTGACCCCGTGCAACAGCACGAGCGGGCGTCCTTCACCGAGCTCGACCACGTGGACCGATCCGCCGTCATGGGTCGGCACGTCACGCGTCGTCACGCCGTCGGGCAGGTCGTACCAGGCGTCGTCGATGTCGGGCCGCACCCGCTCCGAGACCCGTCGGACCGCCCGTCGACGACCCGGACCGACCGCGTAGGCGACCCCCGCGCCGACGAGCCCGAGTCCGAGGAGGCGACGGGTCCGAGATTGCATGGACCCAACGCTACATTCGTCCGCTGCCGTCGCGCCCCTCGTGAAACCGCGGCAGGCGGGGACTCAGGCCACAGACCACCTCGTAGGTGATCGTGTCGAGTCGATCGGCCCATTCCTGTGCCGGGATCGCCTCGCCGCCCTGCGCACCCAACAACACGACCTCGTCGCCCACGGCCACCTCGGCGTCGGGCCCACAGTCGATCAGGAGCTGGTCCATCGTGATCGTGCCGGCGATCGGGTGACGACGGCCACCGATGAGCACCTGGCCGCCTCGGCGCCCCAAAATCCGTCGCACGCCGTCCGCGTAGCCCAACGGCACCGTCGCGACGACCGAATCGTCATCGAGGCGATAGCGCAGCCCGTAACTGAGCCCCTCGCCTGCGGCGACCCGCTTGACGAACGACACCCGGGCCCGCAACGACAACGCCGGGCGGAGCCCGAGCGGGTCGTCGACCGCGGGTGACGGCGCCAGGCCGTACAGGGCGATGCCGCACCGCACGAGATCGTGGACGGCGAGCTTGCGCATGGTCGCCGCCGAGTTCGCCGCGTGGACCATGCCCGTGGGCAGGCCCGCCCGACGTACCTCGGCCACCAGCTCGTCGAACTGGTCGCTCTGGCGGTCGGTGAAGGCACGGTCGGGTTCGTCCGCGACCGCGAAATGTGTGAACAGACCGGCGAGGGCGAGGTGCGACGAATCGGTCACGCGTCGGACGAGGCCGACCAGGTCCCCGGGCGCGGCGCCGACGCGGTGCATGCCGGTGTCGACCTTGACGTGCACATCGAGCACGGTGCCCGCACGCTGCGCCGCACGCGCCGCTGCGTCGATGGCCTCGCCGCGGTACAGCGTCGGGGTGAGCCCGTAGTCGACGACGTCGTCGAGCGAGGTGACCGGCGGTTCCGACAGCACCAGGATCGGAGCGTCGATCCCCGCGTCGCGCAGGGTGATGCCCTCGTCGACGAGCGCCACGGCCAGCATGTCGGCGCCGGCGTCGAGCGCGGCCATCGCCACCGGGCTCGCCCCGTGCCCGTAACCGTCGGCCTTGACCACCACGCACAGCTTCGCCGGGGCGACCCAGCGAGCGAGCGCCCGGGTGTTGTGGGCGATCGCGGCGAGGTCGACGACCACCCAGGCGTCACGGTTGTAGGTGACTTCGTTGGGACTGACCGTGAGGGGCGCCTCGCGCCACGGTTCACGCACCGGCCGCGCCGTCACCGGTCCCCACCAGGTAGCGCAACACGTCGCCGCGGGCGACGATGCCGACCACCCGGCCGATGTCGTCGACGACGGGGAGGCGTGACACGTCCTCGTCGTGCATGATCGTGGCCGCGTCCGACATCGTGGCGTCGGCGCGGATCGTGCGCGGCTCGGTGGCCATGAGTTCGGCGACCGTCGAGGCGAGGGCGCGCCGGATGTCGCGGTCGTACCGCGCTGCCTGGCCGGGCAGCTCCGCGGACATGCCGAACAACGTGATGATCGTGGGCAGGTGCACGTGGGCGTCCTGCACCATCACGTCCGACGCCGACAACATGCCGACCAGCCGGTCGTCGTCGTCGACGACGGGAGCGCCGTCGACACCGCGCTCCACCAGTCGCCGGACCGCGTCGGGGACGGCGTCGTCGTGTCGGAGGCACACCACGTCGGTGGTCATGTAGGCGGCGACGACATCGGTGTCGACGTCGGAGTCGCTGCTGGATTCGGACATCTCGGTCACCTCGTCGGGTCTTCGGGGACCGGTCCATCTTCGCTCATCGCGCCGTCGTCGGGGGCGGCGAGCACCGCGGCGACCAGCTCGGGAAGGTCCGATGCGACGAACCCGACCCTGCGCCCGAGCCGTCCCGCGGCGCCGTGTACCCAGGCGGCCGCGGCCGCGGCCTCGACCGGGTCGACGCCGCGGGCGAGCAACGCCCCGATGACACCGGTCAGCACGTCACCGGTGCCGGCGGTGGCGAGACGGGCATCACCCGCCGTCGACACGAACACCTCGCCATCGGGACGGGCGACGATCGTGGTCGGTCCCTTTCGCAACACGATCGCCCCGGTGCGAGCGGCGAGGGCCCGCACCGCCGCGATGCGGTCGGACGCGTCGGCGTCGCCGCCGAGCGCGGCGAACTCGGCGTCGTGGGGGGTGAGCACGACGGGCGGGGCATCGGTCGGTCGCGCCCCGAGCACCGCTGCCGGGTCGCCGTCGCCGAGCGCGCGGAGGCCGTCGCCGTCGATCACCAGCGCCGTCCCGGTGCGCATCAGGACGGCGATCTGGCGGGCGACGGACGGGTCACGGCCCAGGCCGGGGCCGACCGCCAACGCCCCGAACCGGTCGAGGTCGACGAGCACCTCATCGGCCCAACCATCGGCGGCGAGCGCCGTGGTGACCGCTTCGATCGGGCCCGTCGGCACGGTACCGGGTGTCGCCGGGTCGAGCCCCGGCGTGGAGCGGCGCACGTAGCCCGACCCGGCGCGCAGTGCCGCCGCGCTCGCCAGGTCGGCCGATCCGGTCATACCCGGTGAACCGGCGACGAGTCGGAGCGCCGCCCGCCACTTGTGGGTGCCGCGTGACGGGGCGGGGAGCCAGTCGGCCACATCCGCGCCGGTCACCTGCCAGGCCCGGGCCGACGACGTGTCGAGCCCGATGTCGACACAGATCACCTCGCCGCTCATGGCGGGGCCGGCGCCACACAACAGGCCCGGCTTGAGCGCGGCGAACGTGACGGTGACCTCCGCGCGCAACGGGTCGCCGATGCGCTTGCCGGTGAGACCGTCGATGCCCGAGGGGATGTCGACCGCCAGCACGGGTGTCGTGGGGTCCGCGGGTCGAGGCGCGACGTACGGCCGGCTCAGACCGGTGCCGAAGGCGGCGTCGACGACCAGGTCGGCCGGCGGCAGCGTCACGATCGCGTCGGCGGACGCGTCGGCGGCTCCCGCGGACACCCCTTCGGGTCGGCCCGTCGGGTCGACGACCGTCACCCGCACCCCACGTCGGGCGAGCAGTTCACCGGCGACACGGCCGTCGGCGCCGTTGTTGCCCCGACCCGCGATCACCACGACCCGCTTGCCGTAGGTGCCGTCCAACAGCTGACGGGCGACCCGGGCCACCGCCCAACCGGCTCGATCGATCAACACGTCGACCGGCTCGGGCGCGGCCGCGTCGATCGCGGCCATCTCCTCCGGGGTGACGATCGGGATCACGCCTGTAGATTCTGCCCGTTTCCTCGAGGAGGCGTGGTCGGGCCGTCGGATCCGCCCGCTTCGGCACCGACGTCGACCCCCGGCTTCCCTGCGGCTCCTGCGATACTCGTGTCGACCCGGATACGCGCCGATGCCGTGGGTGCGGCGCCTCGCTCGGCCGGGCCGGCAAGAGCAGATGACAGACGACATCACGCTGGTCGAACAGCTCCTCGACGCCCCACCCGACGTCGTCGTCACCGTTTCGGGCACCCGTCGGACCATCGCCGCCGACATCGACGGCGACCCGACCGGCACACCCATCGTGCTCGTGCACGGCACGCCGGATTCACGTCTCGCCCGGCATCCCGACCCGACGATCGCCGCCGGTCTCGGGGTCAGGATGATCGCGGTCGACCGACCCGGCTTCGGCCACTCCACCGCCGACCCGGCCGCGACACCGCTCGGGTTCGCCGCGGACCTCACCGCACTGCTCGACCACCTGGGCATCGCCGACGCCCATCTCCTGGCCTGGTCGGCCGGCACGATCTGGACGCTGGGAGTGGCCGCGGCCGCGCCGGCACGGGTGCGCTCGGTGACCGCCGTCGGGGGGCTCGTCCCCTTCGAGGCGTTCGCGGATCCGGACCTCCGCCACGCCGCAGGCGACACCCGGATGGGCATGGTCGAAACGGCCGAGGAGCTCGGTGCCGAACTCGCGGCCGAGATGATCGCGCCGTTGCTGGTGCCCGACCCGGCCACCCCGGAGGCGGCGCTGGAGCATCGCAGCGAAGCCGGCGACACGGCACTCTCGGCCGTGCCGGGCGCCGACGTCCACATGGCTGCGGCGGTGTGCGACGCGGTCCGTTCGGGGCCTGCCGGGCTGATCCGCGACGTCGCCGTCCAACTCGGCCCGTCCGGGGTCGACCTGGGCGGCATCGAGGTGCCGGCGCGTTTCGTCACCGGATCCGACGATGCGGTCTGTCCCCCGGCCTTCGCCCACTGGTACGCGGCGCAACTCCCCCAGGGAGAGGCCGAGATCGTGCCCGTCGCCGGGCACGGGTTGCTGTTGACCCACTGGCACGAGGTCCTGGCCCGGATCGTCGAACCGTGACATCGTCTTCGCGCGGGAACACCTCGGGCCGGTCGGTTGTTGGACCCAGACGATCCCCGTCGTCGCCCCTGGATGCGCTGATGCCAACCACCCGAGTGCCACTGTCGATGCTCGACCTCGCGATCGTGTCGGAGGGCCGCACCAGCGCGGACGCGCTGGCCGGCACCACCGCCGTCGCCAAGCGGGCCGACGAGTTGGGCTACAAGCGCTTCTGGGTGGCCGAGCACCACAACATGACCTCGGTCGCGTCGACCTCCCCGCCGGTGCTGATGGCCCATCTGGCAGCGGTGACCGAACAGATCCACGTCGGCTCCGGCGGGATCATGCTGCCGAACCATCCCCCGCTGGTGGTCGCCGAACACATCGCCGCCCTCGAGGCGTTGTACCCGGGCCGGGTCGACCTGGGCCTGGGTCGGGCGCCCGGCACCGACCCGCGCACCGCCGCGGCGCTCAGGCGTCAGGCCGGGCAGCTCAGTGCCGAGGCATACCCCCGCGATCTGCTCGACCTGATGTCGCTGCTCGGCGACCCGCGCGACGAGCGCTCCCTCGGGGCGTCCTTCCGCGCCACCCCGAATGCGGCCACGTCACCGGAGATCTGGTTGCTGGGCTCCAGCGGGTTCTCCGCGCAGCTCGCCGGCATGTTGGGCCTGCCCTATTCGTTCGCGCACCACTTCGGCATGGGCGGCACCGAACAGGCGTGTGAGCTGTACCGGTCGAACTTCGAGCCCTCCCCCGCGCTCGACGAGCCGTACCTGTTGATCACCGCGAACGTACTCGTCGCCGACTCCGTCGAGGAGGCGAAGCGGTTGGCGGCCCCGGGTCGGCTGATGTCGCGGAACATCGGTCGCGGCGTCCACGAACCGCTGCAATCGCCCGAGACGGCACTCGCCGCGCTCGAGCACCCCGAACCCACGCCGCGGAATCTGCTCGGCTTCGCCCCGCCGCGGGAACGAAGTGGTCGGATCGCGGGCACACCCGACCAGGCGGTGGCGTTTCTCGACGAGCTCGTCGGCGCGACCGATGCCGACGAGGTCATGGTCTCGACCGTCGCCTACGACGTGGCGACCCGGCTGCGCAGCGTCGAGCTGCTCCACGAAGCCTGGCACCCCGGTTCCTGACCCCCGCCCCGAATCCGGCGCGCCCCCGCCTCGAATCCGGGGGGAAACGCCGCTGCGAGCGGCAATCCACACCAGCGAGGTCGCCCACCCGCTGCACCAGCTCGGCGACCCGCACGCCCCAGAGCCCTCACGTCCACGGGAACGCCGGGAGGTGTCCCGCGACGGAACGGTGCGCAGCGCGCGCCTAGCCTCGGCGAAGGTCGAGTGAATCGGGATTCCGCAGCAAGGGAGCGAGCACATGGCCACGATCGGCGTCGACGTCGGCGGCACGAACATCACGGTGGCCCGGGTGCACGACGGCGAGGCGAGCCACCATGCCAAGGCCGCCACACCGACCGACGGCTCCGACCCACTGATCGGGACCATCGTCGACCTCGTGAAGGGCGTCGTCCACGACCACGACCTCGACCTCGAGCACGTCGGGCTCGGCGTGCCGGGAACGGTCGATCCCGTCCACGGCGTGCTGCGATCGGCGCCCAACCTGGACATCGGTGACGAACCCGTGGCGGTGGCCGCGCTGGTCGGCACCGCATTGGCCGATGCCGGGCTCGGTGACGTCGAGGTGCGGGTCGACAACGACGTGAACGTCGCCGCCCGGGGTGAATGGCGCCACGGCGCCGGGCAGGGCCACGACGACCAGCTCGCCGTGTGGTGGGGCACCGGCATCGGCGGCGGGTTGATCCTCGACGGTCGGGTCCGGACGGGAAGCAAGGGCTCCGCCGGCGAGATCGGCCACACCATGTACGTCGCGGACGGTCGACGCTGCGGGTGTGGCCACGACGGCCACGTCGAGGCGTATGCCGGCCGCGCCGCGCTCGAGGCCGAGGCGCGGCGTCGCCACGCCGCCGGTGAGCCGACCCGGCTCGTGGACCTCGCCGGCGACGACCGGATGAAGTCGCGCTACTGGGCCGAGGCGCTCGACGACGGCGACGTGACCGCCGCGTCACTGCTCGACCAGGCCGCCCACGCGATCGGCATCGGCATCGCTTCGGCGGTCACGCTCGTCGACGTCGACCTGGTCGTGATCGGCGGCGGGCTCGGGTCACGCCTGGGAGCCCCGTGGGCCGAGCGCATCGGCCGGGTCGCCCAGAACGCCGTGTTCGGTCAGGCGTCCTTCGAGGTGGTCACTTCGGCCCTCGGCGACGACGCCGGCGTGATCGGCGCCGCGACCCTGTTCGAGTGAGTCGTCCGATCCGTCGGCGCCCCGACCCGATCCGGTCGGACCCGGCGCGTCCGCACGGCACAATGGGGCCATGACGAAGTCCAAGCGCAAGTGGTCTGAGCTGTCGCCGCGTGGGAAGGCCGGGATCGTCGCCTTGATGATCGGCCACTTCGCGCTGGTCGGAGTCGCGCATGCCGACCTGTCGAAGCGGCCCGCCGAGCAGATCCACGGCCCGAAATGGCTGTGGCGGATGCTCACGGCGGCCAACACGTCGTTCACGGTCGCCTATCTGGTCTGGGGTCGCCACAAGAAGGCCGACCGACTCGCCCTGCCATCGGGCCGCTGACCAGCGCACCTGCCGGGCGCGGGCTCGTCGCGCCGACACCGTGGGATTCTTTGGAGACTTCGCGTCGCCATCGGATGTCGAAGCTCCAAAGAACCAGATCCGATCGCGACGGTCGGCGGCCGATCCTGCCCGCGGGACGGCTCGGGCGATCGAGCGATCGGGCGATCGGGCGATCGGGCGATCGAGGCATCCTCTAGCCTGCAACCCCAGCGGTGAAGATCTTCGGCGTCCTCCTCAACCTGATCGCGCAGCCGCTGCGCCAACGCAACACCCGGCTGGTCGCCAAGCTCTCGATCGGCCTGGTGGTGCTGATCGCGGTCTACTCGGTGATCTTCCGGCTGCTCATGCACCACGAGGACCGGTCGTACTCGTGGCTCACCTCGCTGTACTGGACCCTGACGGTCATGTCGACCCTGGGATTCGGCGACATCACCTTCGAGTCCGACATCGGCCGGATGTTCTCACTGGTCGTGCTGATCACCGGCGCGATCTACATCCTGGTGCTGTTGCCGTTCGTGTTCATCCAGTTCGTGTTCCTGCCATGGGTGGCCAAACGCGACGCCGACCGGCTGCGGCGCGAACTCGATCCGGACATCTGCGACCACGTGATCATGACCCAGCTCGACGAGGTGACCGAGTCGTTGATCCGTCGTCTGCGGGCGACCGACACGCCCTACGTGCTCGTGGTTCCCGACCCGGTACAGGCGTCGTCGCTGCACGACCGCGGCTACGACGTGATGGTCGGCCCGCTGGATGACCCCGCCACCTACCGTGCCGCCCGGGCAGATGAGTCCGCGCTGGTGGTGACCACCCGCTCGGACATGACCAACACCAACGTCGTGTTCACCGTCGGCGAGTTGAGCCCGCTGATCGACACGGTGGCGACCGCATCGTCGGAATCCGCCGCCGACGTGCTGGAGCACTCGGGGTGTGACACCGTGCTGCGGCTCGGACTGATGCTGGGCCAGTCGATGTTCCGGCGCATGCTCGGCAACGACGGTCGGGCGCACGTGATCGGCATGTTCGGCGACCTCACCGTCGCCGAGGCCGCCGTGACCGGGCCGGAGTTCGTCGACCGCACCATCGGTGAGACCCGTCTGCGCTCACGGGCCCGGGTGACCATTGCCGGCGTGTGGCGCCGGGGTTCCTACGTGCTGCCCCGGCCCGACACGCGCCTCGAGGAGTCCGACGTGATGATCCTGGTCGGGTCCGCCGACCAGCTCGCTGCGTTCGATGCCACCTTCGGGGTCGAACGACCGGCGCGCAACCGCGTGCTGGTGATCGGCGGCGGTCGGGTGGGCCGGTCCGCGGCGTACGCGCTGCGCAGTGAGGGCATCGACACGCGGATCATCGAGAAGTTGGGTGAACGGGTGCACGACCCGGCGCTGTACGTCCACGGCGACGCGTCGAGCAGCGACGTGCTCGAGGAGGCCGGCTTCGCCGAGGCGTCGTCGGTGCTGATCACCACCCACGACGACGACCTCAACATCTACCTGACGATCTACTACCGCCGCCTCAGCCCCGACCTGCAGATCATCGCCCGTTCCAACAACGACCGGAACGTCGCGACGCTGCACCGGGCCGGCGCGGACTCGGTGCTGTCGTACGCGTCGGAGGGGTCGACGGCGATCCTGAACGCGCTCGGCGACAGCGACAACCTGGTGGTGGCCGAAGGGCTGGAGATGTTCACCACGCCGGTGCCCGCGGGCATCGCCGGCCGTGACGTGATCGAGGCCGGGGTGCGGCGCCGCACCGGATGCAACATCGTCGGGATCACGTCCGGCGACGAGACCGAGGTGAACCCGGAGCCGACGACGCCCATCCCGGCCGACGCGACGCTGATCGTCATCGGTGACGCCGAGGCCAGGGAGAAGTTCCGCGAGACCTACCCGCTCGGCGCCGACGCCCGCGCCCGGAGCCGCAGCCAGGGCCGGGCCCGCCGGGCCGCCGCCCGCCGCTTCTGAGACACCGGTCTCGCCGCGGGTTTCCGAAATTTGCAGCGATCTGCCGCTCTGGGCGGGATTCCCCTGCAAATTTCGTGAAAGGGCTCGTCGGCGGGAGAGCCCCCTCCACCAACGCTCCATCCGCCCCGGAGTTCGGTCAGACGGCGGAGGTGACCAGGAGGACGATCGCCTGGGCGACCGACCTGGTGTGGGTGAGCGACACCAGCCAACGGGTGCCGCCCCGCTGGTCCGCGAGTGCCGCTGCCTGCCCGCGGGCACACAGGGTCGGCTCGCCCACGTCGCTCCCGACGATCTCGAGGTCGTGCCAACCGACGCCTCCCAGGCCCACCCCGAGCGTCTTCATCGCCGCCTCCTTGGCTGCGAACCGCGCCGCATGGCGCTGGGCCCGTACCGAACCGCTGCGAGCCGCGTCGCAGTAGGCACGTTCCGATGGAGTGAACAACCGGTCGGCCAGCCCGGGCGTGCGGTCCAGGGCCTTGGCGACGCGTTCGACCTCGACCAGATCGATGCCGACCCCGACGACGCCCGCGATCTGGTCGATCGATCCGAGTTCCCAGGCTCCGGAGGTCACGGGACGCACCACCTGCCGACGACATCGACCTGAGCGCCGAGCCGCACGTGCGCCCACCTGCCCACGCCGTTCGCCATGGGACCCGGCACCGAACGTGCTGCCGGTCGAACGATCGCGGCCGATGACCCCCCGATGACCGCCGCCGAACCCATTGCCGACGCGAACGTCATCTGCGATCCGGACTCGGGGGCCACCATCGCGCACGGCGCGGCCGCCCCACTCGCCCGCTCCCACTGGGGGATCGAAGTGGCCGACGTCAGTCGGTGGGCTTCCACTTCGCCGCCATCACCAGCACCGGGTCGGTGAGTAGCCCCACCACCGAGAACGTGCCCAACAGGTCGTCGCGCATCGTCGGTTCGGTCTCACACACCGCGTCACGTAGCGCGGCGTACCGGTGCCGGTAGCCCTCGAGCACGCTGCGCATCGCGGCCGGCGCCAACCGGTCGTGGAAGCGCACGTGCATCAGCGTGATGCCGGTACACACGTTGCCCTTGACCTCGGGCACCAGGATCACCGACCGGCCGTCGGATCGCCCCACCGCAACGGTCACCTCACGCTCGAACGCGACCCGGTGCTTGGTGCCCCGCAGGCGTGGGTTCGCCTCGGTGCGCAGCGGCAGGTCGAGTGAGATCCCGCCCCGGTCGACCACCACGATCGTGGCGTCACCCGAGTCGATCCGACCCGAGATCGCATACCGCGTGTAACCGGTGACCTCGGCGACCGCCGGGTCGAGTGCGGCCAGGGTGCGCAGTGCCCGGTAGCTGAGCCGATCGCGGGGCGCACCGGCGTCGATCACCGCGGCCACCAGCGGCACGCCCAACACCCCTTCGTCGGAGCGCGAGATGCCCACCGTCACCGTCTTGGCCTGGTGCTTGATCGCATCGACCGGTCGGGTGAGCTGTTCGATGCCCTGGCCGAGTGCGGCACCGAGCGCCTCGACGAGCACGTCGGGGGAACCCTGGCGGCCGAAGTCGAGCTGGTACACCTCGAGGGGCAACACACCGCTGGCGTAGCGCAACAGCGTGGAGATGCGCGACCCCGAGCTGGCTTCGAGGTGGCCGTCGTATGCGCCGCTGCGCAACCCGTCGCCCCAGGCCCGGGCCACCGGCTCGAGCCGCTCGGCCATGGCCGCGAGCAACTCGTCGCCGTCGGTCGTCGACGCGCTCAGCTCGTCGAGCGCGGAGCGGGCCTCGCGCAACGGCGTCGCCTGGGCGTCGATCGCCAGGGCGGCCTCGTAGCCGAACAGATGCCCGACGACGGTACCCAGGACGAACGCCAGCTTCGGATGGGTGACCGGAACGGTCAACACCTCGAGCGCCGCCGCGAAACGCTCCTCACCTTCGGATGCGATCACGACCGGCGCGGCCTTGTGGGCCCGGTAGATCGCGACCTCCTTGGCGACGTCGTCGGCGTTCGAACCGAACAGACCCGTCGCACACACCAGGATGAGCGGTTCCGACGACAGATCGATGTGCTTCTTGTCTTCGATCGCGTCACACGCGATCGACTTGTAACACAGCTCGGAGAGCTTGACCCGGATCTCCTGTGCGGCGATCCGGTCGGCGCCCGATCCCACGATCGCCCAGTACCGCCGCGGGGGCGCGAACCGTTGCGCGGCCGAGGCGATCTGGGGACGGGTGAGGATCGTGCGGGCCATCTTCTCGGGTAGTTCGCGCAGCGCGGCCAGCACTTCGCTGCGATCGGCGCGGCCTTCAGCGCCGGACACGGGGAGGCCTGCGGCGTCGGGACGCTCGGCGAACGCATCCGCGAGTGCGTAGGCGAGCAGGAACCCCGCCGCGATCTGGGCGTAGAACGCCTTGGTCGAGGCGACGCTCATCTCCACGTCACGCCCGTCGGAGGTGTAGAGCACCCCGTCGGACTTGTCGCACAGGTCCGAGCCCCGGCGGTTCACGATCGAGATGACCGCGGCGCCCCGGGAACGCACCAGATCCACGGTGCGGTTGGTGTCGGTGGTGGTCCCCGACTGGGAGATCGCCACGACGAGGGTGTCGTCCATCTCCGGTCGCATCCCGAAGCCCGACAACTCGGTCGCGAGTGCGGCTTCGACGGTCACCTCCAACCCGTCGAGCGCTTCGGCGAGCGCCCGGGCGAAACTGTGGGAGGCGACCGCGGCGGTGCCCTGACCGATCGTGACGACCCGACGGATCGACCCGTCACGCAGGCGACCATGCAGCTCGGACGGGATCGTCGCGTCGCCCAACGACACCCGCCAGGAGTCGCCTTCGTGGACGAGCTTGCCGCGCAGCGTCTTGCGGAACGAGTTCGGCGACTCGGTGATCTCCTTGAGCAGGTAGTGCGGGGCGTCGCCCCGGTCGATGTCACGGGTGGTGATCTCCGCGGTGCGGACCTCGTCGGATCCCACGGGCAGTTCGGCCCCGTCGTACGACCACCGGGCCAGCCCGTCGAGCGTGCCGGCGCCGGCGGCGGTGAGCTGCATGATCTGACCGCGACTCGAGGTCGGCTGGGTCGGATTCGACGGGATCTCCCCGTCGAGACGCAGGAACGTGCCCGCTTCCTCGACCAGCCCGTACGGTTCGCTCGCCACCACGTACGCGTCGGTCGCGAAACCCACGTACAACGCCTGGCCGCTGCCGCGCAGGGCGAGCAGCAGACGGTCGGGAGCGGCACCGTCGATCGCGCCGATCGCGACCGAGCCGTCGAAGGCGGCCACGGTCGAACGGAACGCGTCCGTCCGCTCGGCACCGTCGACGAGCGCGCGGGAGAGCAGCGTGGGGATCACCTTCGCGTCGGTGGTGATCTCGGTGGCGATGGCCAGATCGTGTTCGGCTTTGAGGTCGGCGAAGTTGTCGATGTCGCCGTTGAGTGCGGCGGCCACGAACGGGCCGTCGGTGCGGCCCCGTTCGTCGGAGTTCAGCGGGTGGGCGTTGGCCTCGGAGATCACCCCGACACTCGCCCAACGGGTGTGGCCCAGCACGACCGCTTCGGCGTCGCCCCGCAGCGCGGCGTGCAGCAGCTCGTCGTCACGGACCTGTCCGCGGATCGCCGCGGTGTTGTCGCCCAGCTCGCCGATCTCGGCGGCGGCCTTGTAGACGAAGCACAGCACGCCGTCACCGCAGCGGCGCACGGCCCGCGCACCGAACAACGGGTCGTGAGCCCGGCCGTCGGCGAGCGCTTCGATGTCGTCGTCGCCCAGGCGGTGACCGCGCACGAACACGCTCACCCCGGCCGAGTCACGCCCCCGCACCTCGAGCCGGTCGATCCCGGCGAGCGCCTGGTAGATCGACAGGAACCCGTCGACCGCCGCGGCATCGGGATTGGGACCGGCCAGATCGGCGACCCCGGCGGCCGCCCGCAGCCGGTCGTTGCGCACGGCCCAGAGCACGTCCCGCACCCGGATCAGCGCCGCGTTGACCTGCTCGACCAGCGACGCGTCACCGACGTCTTCGCTGTCGTCCAATGCGGCGTCGAGGGCGTCGACCCAGGAGAGGACGGCACCGGTCCGTTCGGTGATCGTCACCGCCAGCGCCGGATCGGCCAGCAGGGCGCGCACCCCGGGGCCGCCACGCAGGGCCGCGTCGAGACGTTCGAGCGCGTCGGCGACCCGCGCGAGCGGGTCGAGGAACCGGTCGGGGGTCAGATCGTCGGGGCCGGCACCGTCGATGACGGCGTCGGCTGCGTCGAGGTCCTCGACGAGCGCGCCCGTCGCCGGGACCGCACGGTCCGAACGTTGCCGGACGATCGCGATGATGCCGCACATGGGAAGATCGGATTCCTGGTGTCGGGGACCGAATGCCTCGTGAGAGGCTACCGGAGGAGGCCGACGCTTCGACGGGCCGGGCGCGACCCGGACGGCGGGTTCCCGACGCCGTCATCCCCGCGTGACCTTCCGACGGGACGGTACGGTGACCGGGCGTGAAGCGGCCGCCCCGCCCGACGATCGACCGACGGCTCCTCGAGCGGTTCGCCGCAGTGGCGATGACGGTCGCGGTCGGCGCGGTGTTCGTTGCCTGCGGTGGGGGTGACGGCTCAGAGCCACCCCGGGCGGACGTGTCCCTCGATGATGTCCGCTCGTCGTTGCACGAGCACGGGGTCGAGTGCACCGTCGTCGACGTGGCGACGACTGAGACCGCCACCGAGCGTCAGTACGAGAAGCTGCTCACACTCGGCGGCGCGATGCCCGTGCGGCTCCTGGACTGTGGCACCACCGACTTCGGCGGAGCGCAGTGGCAGACCCACGAGCAGTTCGTCGCGACCAACGCCGCCTCGGTGGCCCAGGTGTGCGCGGCGGGCATCACCGAGATTCCCGACGACCTCACGACGATCACGCTCGCCGGTGACCGCACCCTGGTCAGCGCGCCACACGCCCAGGGGGTCGTCGCCGCCGCGGTCGCGGACGACACCGGGCTGGACACCCTCGACGTGGAGCTGGACTGTGACCGGGTGGAGACGTCGAGCTGATCGCATCGGCCGGCCGGGTGACGCCCGAATCCGACCGTGATCGCGCTTCGGCGCTCAGACGAGCGTGACGTGAACCGACCCATCGGTTCCGTCGCCGCCCGCGGTGCCCCCGGCTGTGCCTCCCGCGGCGCCCGCGCCGGGCTGACCGAGGGATCCTCCCGAATGCCAGACCGCCGCCGACCCGCTTCCACCGCCGCCGCCATCACCATCCCAGTCGTCGTTACCGTTCCAGCCGTCGCTGCCCGCTCCCCCGTTCTTGCCGGCACCGGGTGAACCGGCCGTTGCGTTCGAGCCTGCCGAGTCTCCACCGGCCCCGGGACCATCGGCACCGCCGGCGAACCCGCCTACACCCGACCCTCGTACCGGGGTCGCACCGGTCAGTTCACGGCCGCCGGCGATCACTTGATCGTCGATGCCATAGCCCCAGTTGTAGAAGGCGCCGTTTCCGCCGTGACCAGTGTTGCCGGTGTTGCCGGATCCGCCGGCACCACCTCCGCCCGCGGCGAGCACCAGCACCTCGGCGTCGCTGCCGTCGGAAGAGAGCGCCGTCGTCTGCGTCGATGCCGCCGCGTTCTGTCGATGAGTGGCTGCCAGGCGCCACGCAGGCAACCGGGAAGAACCATGTCCTCCCGTCCATCGACGAGGAGTGCTCCGTCGACGATGGCCTCGATGTCGCCGGTCCTACCCTCACGGAGGACCATCTCGTGAATCCGGAGCCGCTGGCGTGGGTCCGCAAGCCGAACGTCGCGTGTCGGGTTCGATCAGTCGCGGTGGAGAGGAAGAGGAAGGTGCAAGGCCTGAAGCGCCTGGGCAGCAGGCAGGTCCGAAAGCCGATCGGGTACGAACGCGATTCGCCCGCGGCCCACGGGAATCTGTTTGGCGACCGATCGAGGGCGAGGCAATCGTCGACAGCTGGGACGTGGCAGACCGCGTCTGGTAGCCCCAGACCGACCGTTGGACCTCACCCTCCAATTCACCAGCCGGGCACGTTGCCGGGCTTGTCGCGTTGCACGTCGAGGGCCGCATGCTCGCGGAGGTACTCACGCAGATACGGCATCGTGAAGTCGACACGGCCATGCCCGACGGGTTCGATGATCTCGGCCGCAATCAGGCGCAGCCGATATTGGCTCGCGTAGTTTCCGTCGACCTTCAGGCGTGCGGCGATGTCGCTCATCTTCGAGGGCCCGTCGTCATGGGCCATCGCGAGCAGGAAGGTGCGGGCGACGCCGGTGAGATCGGCGATCGCGGGCTCGTGCACGAGCGATCCAAGTCGGCGGCGTGCCGCGGTGGTCCCCGCATCGACATCCATTTCGTTGATTGCCCTGTTCCGTGGTCGTTGTCGCCAGATGTGATGGCCGACGAGTTGGATCAGAAACGGGTAGCCGCCGGTCGCGTCGGCTGCACGTCCCGCGAGTGCGGGGGCGATGGTCCGACCAGCCTCCTTGACGGGTTCGGCGATGGCCGTCGCGACCTCGTCCAGGTCGACCGGCCCGAGCGAGTGGCGATCGGCTCGTCGAAGGAAGGTCAGCACGTCGTCGTTCAGGACCGCACTGACCGCGGAGGGGAGTCCCGCGGCGACAAAGGCGATCTCGCGTTCCTCACGTGTCAGGTGCTGAAGGACGGTCGCCACTTCTCGGAGCTCTTCGACGACCTGGTGATGCACCTCGTCCACGGTGAGCAAGAGGCCGCCCCCATTTGTCTCGAGCAGCTCACAGGCCACGGTCAGCTGCGTACGAAGTCCGGGCACGGACTCGTGGGTGTCGCGGGTCTCCCACGTTGCGCCGCCGAGCCCGATCGGCGCGGTCACCCCGGTCATTCGCGCCTTGGAACGACCGGGATCGATCTCCGTCAGAAGCGTCGGAAGGTGTTCTTCGACAAATCGACTCACCAATCCGGCTGTTGCCGTTTCGGAGATGACCCGCCAGCCGTGTTGACGAGCGATGTCCTCGACCTCGTTGAGCATCACCGTCTTCCCGGTTCCACGAGCGCCCGTGTAGAGGGTCACCCGCCCCGGGGCGCCGGGACCGTCCACGAGCGCATCACTGAAGTCGTCGAGTAGGTCGGACCGGCCCACGAGCAGCGGTGGAGAAACACCGAACGTCGGCGTGAACGGGTTACGAGCCATGATGCGACCCTATCGGAACGGCTCGTTAGACATCGTTAGATTTGTTAGACATCGTTAGCTATTCGCACCGGGCAGGCTCGGCGAGCATTCGCGTCGCCTTCGCGGCTGCTCTCGGGGTTCCACCAGCGACAGTATCCCCGCACTGCCCGTTGCCGACGCTGGACCGTTGCGGGACTCCGACTTGAGGTCCGCCGAGTTCCAGATGGTGCACTCGGTGGGCCGACCGTTTTCAAAAGGTCGCCGCCTCGCAGGGCTAGCGTCTCGGCCGTGAAATACACGGGGCTCGGAATCCATCTGAATGTGGTCCCGCTCGTCCGAGACCACGGCGCTCGACCCAGCTACCCGTATGCGTCTATCCGTGGGGCACCGTGGAACTCGTCCTCAAGGACTCCGACGGGTTCGTGGTCGTCGTGATCGCACCCGCTTCAGACAGCGAGGTAGCAGCTCTGCGGGAGCTTCTTCCCGCGGACACCAATGGCTCTCCGGCAGCGTAGGGCCGCCCCCGACGTTGCTCGCCCGGACGGTTGGTGGTTTGCCGGGCGCACTTGAAGAGACGGCTATTCGCCGGTCATGCCGTCGAGCAATTCCCGAGTGGCATCGGGATGGCCCAGATGTCTCGCCGTCTCGTTGAGGAGATGCAGGACCACCCACCTGAGGTTCGTGCCGTCGCCCCACTGGCATGGCTCATCCAGAGACGGCATGCTGCGTATCGCGGCATTGGTCATCGCCGCCCGTTCCTGATAGCGGGCGATCGCCACATCGATCGCCAGCTCGGGCCCGGGACGGAACTCCTCTTCACTCCGACTCACCACTTGACCGAACATGCCGCCTTCGATCCACCGCCACTCGACGTGCGTGAGGTGATTCACGATGCCGACCAAACAGATCAGTCGGCCCTCGGGCGTCCACCGGGCACCCTGGTCGTCCACGCCTTGCACCTTGCGCACGACTGCACCCCGCAGGTAGTCCAGCTAGCCGAGCAATGACTCGAGTTCGTCGACTTCGCCCCCCGGGAAGCCCAGATCGCCATCGGACACGCACCGAACCTATGCCCGCGCCGCGCCCGGAACACGCGCAACTGCCTTCCGCCGCCGAGCTTGTGATTCCTGTCAGCTGCGTTGTACTACGAAGGATCGCACGGCGGCCGTCCACATCCCGCGGATGCGTCATGCTCGGCCACGTCACGTCGAGCGGCTCTCCCACCCTTGAAAACCAACAGACTCCCAGCCCCACCTGCGTGTTCAGGAAGGGCCGGGAACCGTGTGAGCGGAGGGAGAGGGATTCGAACCCTCGGTGGGCAGTACCCACACACGCTTTCCAGGCGTGCCGATTAGGCCGCTCTCGCACCCCTCCGGGCGCTGACCCACCGGGGTGGGCCCGATCCGGTGCCCGCACGGCGCGGGACCCGGTCCGATGAGGCTATCGTGGAGGCGACCCGTCCTACGATGTGGCGGCCGGGTCCTGTGCAACTGCAGCCCGTGAACCGAGTCAGGGCCGGGAGGCAGCAGCTCTCAGCGGAGCCTGCGGTGTGCCGCAGATCACCTGGTCGCCACTTCGGAGGGCGGGTCATCGCCGTCTCGAGCGACGTCGCTCCTCGAGCGACCCGAGTGGAAGCGCGCACTGCGCCGACGCTTCGACGAGGAATCCGCCGAACCCGCCGATCGCTAGGTTGGATCCCGCTGACGCTCGCTCGATCTCCCCACCTCTCGGGTCGACCGTCATCCGACGTCGACGCCGACGTCGTCACCGACGCCTGTCCCGACCTCATCCGACCCAGGAGATCACCGAGACCTGATGCCCACCATCCAGCCAGGTCACGTGATCGGCGCCGAATCGTCG
>CAZQSU010000048.1:0-23513 GCA_964595905.1 uncultured Iamiaceae bacterium | reverse complement strand
CCAGGAGGTCCGCAGCCAGTTCGCCGACGGGCAGATCATGGCCGGCAAGCGCAAGGCCGACCACGCTCCCGTCATCGACATCTGCACCACCGCCGCCCTCCGTGAGCTCGCCACCCCGGCGATCATCGCGGTGCTGATGCCGGCGGTCGTCGGGTTCGGCCTCGGCCCGCTCGCTCTCGGCGGATTCCTCGCCGCGGCGATCATCACCGGCCTTCTGATGGCGAACTTCCTCAACAACGCCGGTGGCGCCTGGGACAACGCGAAGAAGTACATCGAAGACGGCAACGAAGGCGGCAAGGGTTCCGAAGCGCACAAGGCCGCCGTCGTGGGTGACACCGTCGGTGACCCGTTCAAGGACACCGCGGGCCCGGCACTCAACCCGCTCATCAAGGTGATGAACCTGGTGGCGTTGTTGATCCTGCCCGCCGTGCTCAGCTTCAGCGACCTCGACAAGCTCGCCAACCTCCGGGACTCGATGGAGCCCGTGGGCATCGTGATCGCGATCATCGCGCTCCTGGTCGTCATCGGGTTCCTCGTCTACTCCAAGCGCCAGGGTTCCGCCCTCGAGCTCGAGGAGGTCGCCCAGACCGCGGCCGCTGCCGAGGTCGATGCCGAACAGGCCGCCGCGGTCCGCGCCGGTGACAAGAACGCGATCCTGCTCCAGGCCGTCGAGCTGTGGCTCGGCGATCTCGGCCACGAGGAGCACGACCTCAAGGAACACCTCGAAGAGGTCCGTTCGTCGCTGTCCGGGACGACGTCCTGACCGTTCAACCCGTCTCGCCGGGCCGCCGTGACGACACGGCGCTCGGATAGGATCGATCGATGCTCAGCTTCTTGTTGGCGCTCGGCCCGGACTTCCTCAAGCCCGAGTTCTGGTTCGACAAGGCCGGCGCCGCCGCCTTCTGGGTGGTCGTCGCGATCATCTTCGCCGAGTCCGGACTGTTCTTCGGGTTCTTTCTGCCCGGTGACTCGCTGCTGTTCTTCACGGGGTTCCTGACCTCGTCGGCGGCGATCGACTCCGGCGGCCACATCGGCGAATTCGCATCACAACTGCCGTCGATCTGGGTGATCCTGCCCGTCCTGTTCGTCGCCGCGGTCGCCGGCGACCAGGTCGGCTACGTGTTCGGCAACAAGGTCGGCGGTGCGCTCTTCAAGCGCGAGGACTCCCGGTTCTTCAAACAGGAGTACCTCGTCAAGGCCCACGACTTCTTCGAGAAGCACGGTCCCAAGTCGATCTTCCTCGCCAGGTTCGTCCCGATCGTGCGGACCTTCACCCCGATCGTCGCCGGGGTGTCCGACATGCACTACGGCACGTTCGTGCGCTGGAACATCCTCGGCGGATTCGTCTGGGCGGTCGGGGTGACCACCCTGGGCCACTTCCTCGGCCAGATCGGCTTCATCCGCGACAACATCGAGTACGCCATCATCGCCGTGGTCCTCATCTCGATCTCACCGATGATCATCGAGGTCCTTCGCCACCGGCGGGCGAAGACCAGAGGGCTCGAGGCGAATGCGGCCGAGCCGCGTCAGGCCGACCTGGTCCCGGGCGACGCCGAGCACTGACCCGCACCGGACCGCACCCGACCCGGTACCCTCGATGCCCATGGCCGCTTTCGCCTCTCCCGAATGGATCCAGGCCTTCGACGAGACCGTGCGCGCCTCCGATGCGCTGCGGGCAGCGACCGCCGACGTCGCGTTGACGGTGCGCCAGACCGTGACCGACCGTGACGGTGGCGACGTCGCCTGGCACATCGTGGTCGATCACGGATCGGTCCGCGTGCATCCCGGCCCCGGCGACCACGCTGACGTCACCTTCTCCTCTGACGACGAGACGGCCCGGTCGATCGGTGCCGGCACCATCAGTGTCCAGACGGCATTCATGGTCGGGCGACTCCGCATCGGCGGCGACACGGCGAAGCTGATGGAGCACGCCGCCGCGTTCGACGGACTCGCCGACCTGCTCGAGCAACTTCGCTCGTCGACGACGTACTGATCCACTCGTTCGCCGCCGCGCCTCGTGCGACGGCACCGAACCCACCGCCAGGTCGATCCCGATGTTCGACAAGCTCCCGATCGTCGACCCCTCACCGGCCCTGTTGGCGCTCGACGCGGCGATCTTCACGGTGTTCGGTGCGCTGGCCGTCGTGTGGATCGGCCTGGTGCGGGCGCGCACCCACAATCGTGCCGCGGTGCTCGCCCACGGCCTGTTCGCCGCCTACCTGGTGGTGCTGGCGTGTGTCGTGTTCCTTCCCCTCCACGGCCTGCGGGCGGCGGCCGCATCGTTCCAGGGCACCGAACCGCTGTCACGCGCCTGGTACTGGGGCCTCCAGCTGCACAGTCCCATCGCCAACGGTCACGTCCATTGGCAACGGCTGGCGAACGTCGTGATGATGATCCCGTTCGGCTTCGGGTTCGGCCTGTTGGCTCCCCGCGTCGGGGTGCGGCGCATCTTCGCCGCCTGCATGGCGTGGGCGGTCTCGCTCGAGCTGATCCAGCTCGGGATCTCGCTCGTCCTGGGAATCGTCTACCGGACCTTCGACATCAACGACGTCGTCGACAACGCGTTCGGGGCGTGGGTCGGCCTCGCCGGCTTCGTCGCCTGTGCACTCGTGGTGCGCGCGACACGATTCGGACAGGACGCGCCCGAGACGACCCTGCGGGGGTTCATCGCCGATTCGGTCGCACGGTACTTCGAGGCCCACGAGCACCGCGCCCACCCGCACGCCTCGAACCAGCCCGGCGAACCGCCGGTGGGTTCGCCCCCGGATCGAACCCGGCCCCGATGATCTGAACGCGGCGGACGCCGACGCGTTCAGATCAGTCCGAGCTCCGCGACCGCGTCGCGCTCCTCGGCCAGCTCGGCGACCGAAGCGTCGATCCGGGTGCGGCTGAACTCGTTCAGTTCCAGCCCCTGCACGATCGACCACGAACCGTTCGCCGCCGTGCACGGGAACGACGCGAGCAGGCCTTCGGGCACGCCGTAGGAACCGTCGGAGACCACCGCTGCCGACACCCAGTCGCCTGCGGGGGTGCCGTTCACCCAGTCGCGCATGTGGTCGATCGCGGCGTTCGCAGCACTGGCGGCCGACGAGGCGCCACGCGCTTCGATGATCGCCGCGCCGCGCTTCTGCACCGTGGGAATGAACGTGCCGTCGATCCACGCCTCGTCACCGACCGCGTCCGCAGCGATCTCGCCGTTCACCTCGGCGTGGAACAGGTCCGGATACTGGGTGGCCGAATGGTTGCCCCAGATCGTCATCTTGGTGATCTCGTCGACCCGCACCCCCAACTTGGCAGCGAGCTGCGCCTTGGCCCGGTTGTGGTCGAGACGGGTCATCGCGCTGAACGACGTGGCCGGCACACCCGGTGCGTTGCGCTGGGCGATCAGCGCGTTCGTGTTGGCGGGGTTGCCCACCACGAGCACCTTCACCCCGTCGGCGGCACCGGCGTCGAGGGCGCGTCCCTGCGCGGTGAAGATGGCGCCGTTCGCTTCGAGCAGATCGGCCCGTTCCATGCCTTTGGTACGCGGACGGGAGCCGACGAGGAAGACGAGGTCGGCACCGTCGAACGCCTGGTTCGCGTCGTCGGACCGGTCGACGCTGCGCAACAGTTCGAACGCGCAGTCGTCGAGTTCCATCGTCACGCCCTCGAGGGCGCCGAGCGCCGGGGTGATCTCGAGCAGCGACAACTCGACCGGCACGTCGGGGCCGAGCACCGCGCCGCTCGCGATGCGGAAGAGGAGGGCGTAGCCGATGTTTCCGGCAGCTCCGGTGACGGCGATTTTCACGGCGTTGTCTGACACGTTCTGTGGTCTCCTCACTCCCACGCCTCGTGGGTCTTGCACCGATGGTACCCACGGTTCGGTCGATGGCCCCAACGGGCCGAGGACCCGACCGTGCGGTAGTTTGCGCGTATGGACGATCCGGTCTGGGAGGAGTTCCGCCGCACGTGCGTCCGGGTGACGCTGCCCGACGGCACCCTCGACGTCGCGCCGTCGCCCGGCGACGCCCGTGGTGCCTACCTGCCCGGCGCCACAGGGCCGATCCACATCCTCACGGCCCAGAATCCCATGGGCATCGCCGCGACCGACGACGCGAACGCGGCCGCGAACGAGCAACTCGCCGCTGAACTCGCCGTGGTCGAGGGGCTCGCCGTGTGGCCGGCGACCGGCTACGGCGGCGGCCCGATCGACGCGATGAGCACCTGGACCGAGGACGGCTACGCGGTCGAAGGGCTCTCGCGCGCCGCGGCGATCGAGCTCGCCGTGCGCCACCAACAGCGCGCGATCTTCGCCTGGCACGACGAACCGGGCGGCTTCCGCCTCGTCGCCTGCGACGGCTCGGCCGACGAACCCAGGGGCTGGACGGCCACCTTCACCCCCATGAAATGAGATCCTCCGGATTTCATCGTCGGGTCGGCTCGGCCAGACTGAGAGCGTGCGCTATTTCACCGCGGACCTGCACTTCGGGCACGCCAACATCATCCGCTACTGCGAACGGCCCTTCGCCTCGGTCGCGGAAATGGACGAGACACTCGTCGCGAACTGGAACGCCGTGGTCGCCGACGGCGACGAGGTGTGGGTGCTCGGCGACGTGGCGATGGGCCCCATCGACGAAGGACTCGCCAAGGTCGGCCTCCTGCACGGCCACAAGGTGCTCGTCGCCGGCAATCACGACCGGTGCTGGGCGGGCAACCCCCGTCGGCACGACGAGTGGGTGCGGCGCTACCACGACGCCGGCTTCGCGGAGATTCTGCAGGGAACGGTCGAGACCACCGTCGACGGGCACGAGGTCCTGGCAGCGCACTTTCCCTACGAAGGCGACTCCCACGACGAAGACCGATTCACGCGTTGGCGCCCGATCGACGCCGGGTCCTGGTTGCTGCACGGGCACGTCCACACCAAGTGGCAGGTGAAGGACCGCCAGATCAACGTCGGGGTCGACGTCTGGAACCTCGCTCCGGTCGCCGAGCACACCCTGGCAGCGATCGTTCGCCGGCCCGAGATCGGCTGATCCCACCGCTCCGACCGGTCGTCGGTCACGTCGACGCGAACCGGGACCTTCGGCCCTGCCGTCCACGCACTCCGAGCCGGTTGGATGGCCTCAGAGCCCAGAAACCGAGGTCGCCGTCATGAGCATCACCGAAACCGAGCCGGACGTCGAACGAATCGCCGGGTTCTCGCTACTCGGCAGACTCGGCAAACGGGTCCTTCGACCGGGCGGAGCGGCGCTCACCGAGCGACTGCTCGAGGAGCTCGCGATCGGCGAAGACGACGACGTGGTGGAGATCGCCCCGGGTCGTGGTCGCACCGCGAAGCTGATTCTCGAAGCGCATCCGGCGAGCTACCTGGGCGTCGACCGCGACGCGATCTCCGAGCGGTCCGTCGTGCCGATGCTCACCGGCCCCACTCAGCAGTTCCGCCTCGGTTCGGCCAGTCGGACGGGCCTGGACGACGGAGCGTGCAACGTGGCCGTGGCCGAGGCGGTGCTCACCATGCACCCTTCGTCGGCGAAGGAACACATCCTCGACGAATTGGCGCGGATCGTGCGGCCGGGCGGTCGCATCGGTCTGCACGAGGTCGCCTACCGGCTCGACGACCCGGACGATCCGATCGAAGTCGAAGAACTCGAACAGACCCGGATCTGCACGGAGTTGACCTCACACTTCAAGGTGTCGTTCAACGCCATGACGATGGATGACTGGACCGGGCTGCTGGCACGAGCGGGGTTCGAGCTGACCGCGGTTCACCGTGCGCCGCTCCGCCTGCTCGAGCCGGATCGGATCATCGCCGACGAAGGGGTCGTCGGCGCGGCCCGGTTCGCGGCGAACGTCCTGAAGGATCCACAGATCCGTCGGAGGATCACCCACATGCGTGCCGCCATGCGCCGCAACGCTCCGCACCTGCGAGCCGTCGCGTTGGTGGCACATCGGGGGTGAGGGACTGGCCGGGTCGATGTGGTGTCGGCTCCACCGCATCGACCCGGCCATGACAGCCGTCGGCGGGAACGCGCGCCCCACGCGAAACGACGGTCCGGCGCGGGTCGAGCGGCGCTCCCACGGCCGTTGACAACTGCTAGTGGCGGTGTCAATACTGTGGTCGCTGCCGAAAACTCGTCGCCAGGAGTCCGATGTCACCGCTCACCATCGCCGAACCCGTCGCGCAGACCGCTCCTGGCGCGCTCCGCATGGAAGGTCTCCGAGGACTCCGCTACGGCGAAGTGTTGCTCGTGCGCGACGACCAGGGGCGCTTCCACGCCGAGATCTGGAACTCGATGGGCCTCGGTGACTGCCCCCAACAGGCCTGGGACGCGTTGAGCGCCACCCGGATCGCCGCCGAGCACGACGCGGTGACCGCCATCCTGAACGGTCCGAGGTACTGGCTGATGGACGTCATCGAGAACGTGCCGATTGCCGACCGGACCATCCAGCGCTTCGGTGAGATCGAGATGTCGCACGTGGCCACCCTCGATCTGGGAACCGACGTACCTTCCCCCGATCCCTACACCAAGCGAACGGTCCTGCGCGACACCGTGTGGGAATGGTCGGCCGGACGAACCGTCCACGAACTCGTCGACCCCGACGGTCGCGTGTTCGCCATGCAGGCCTACTGCGTCGGAGTCGACCCCACCCAGAACGAAGACAACCTCGCCGGGCTCGTCGACCGGCTCCAGTTGCCCGCGGGCTGGACGTTCCGGACCAGAAGGCTCGACGAGACGCTCCGCCTCAGGGCCCCCGAAGGGGTCGCCACGATCGTCCAGGACGAGCTGCAGAACACGTACCACGGGCACTGACACCACGGGGTACCGACACCCCGGGTACCGACACCGCGGACACGGAGCCGGCCGGTTCTGCTCCCACGCTCGTGGTCTACGCGCAACGGCACCTCCGGGCGAGCGCCCGGGCATCGACCTCTCGTGTGGCGCCGGCACCCCGAATCGTTGGGCTGCACGACGATCACTAGGGTGGCCGCCATGAACGTCGAACTGCCCACCCATCGCACCGCCAGGCGCGGCATCCAGGCCATGGCGGTGGCCGCGCTCCTCACGTTCACGGCATGTGGCGGTGGCGGAGACGATTCGTCGCGCACCGAATCCGACAAACGCAGCACCACGATCGCGGCTGCCGCCGAGCGCGGCTCGTCGACCACGGCGGCGGGGTCGACCGCGACCGCCGAGCCGGTCCTCGCGCTTCCCCTCGATGCGGAGGCTCCCGACGGGTTCCGTCCCGCCTCGGAGCACTGCCGGGCCGAAGCGGGCACGACCGACGAAGAAGGCACGTACCGAACCTGGATCGGCTACGCGGTCCCCGAAGCGTGGAAGAACGCCGGATTCTCCGGCGGCGGCTCGGGCGGAACGCACGACAGCCAAGCACTCAAGTTCGATGTCGACGGGGGAAACAGCCTCCACGGCATGGTCGAGATCGGTGTCGATTGGGACAGCCGTTCCCCTGACGGCACCGTGCTCGACAGCAACGGCGACCCCTTCGAGAGCTTCGACTACGAGATCACGACGATGGGCGACGAGACGACGACCACCCAGGTCACCTACGACGAGGTCGGCACCGTCGACATCGGTGAGGGTTCCGCCGAGCTGTTCTACCGCGACCCGGCACAGTCACCCGATGACCTCGGCACCACGGCCCAGTACAAGGCCAGGGTGACCGCATACGAACTCCCCCGCGACCGGAGCAACCTCGGGAAGCTCACGCCGGACTCGTTCGTGGTGACCGTCGAGTTCGACGCGGAGGACACCCCGCTGGAGTCCGACGTCATCGAACAGATCCTCGGGTCGTTCACCATGCCCCAGTGCACCTGGGACCAGGTCCTCGCGGACGCAGAACTGCAATTGGGCGTCGACCTCGACGGTGACGGCAAGGCCCGTGACGCCGACGACGCCCGGGCCGAACTCAAGGAGAAGCTCGACGCGATGCGCGACCGCATGTCTCCGGAGGAGCGGGAACGCTATGACGACATGCGCAGCCAGATCGAAGGTTCCGGAGAGAACTGAGCCGCGGCCGCCCGGCCCGATCAGGCCTCGCGCACGGCCGTGTGCCGACCGGTCGGTCAGAGCTGCAGCGACTTGACCTGCAGGAACTCCTCGAGCCCGTACCGGCCCAGTTCACGGCCGATGCCCGACTGCTTGTAGCCGCCGAAGGGCGCCATCGGGTTGAACCGCCCGCCGTTGATCTCGAGCTGGCCTGTGCGGATCCGTCGGGCCACCGACTTGGCCCGCTCGGCGTCGGCTGACCACACGCCACCGGACAATCCGTAGGCCGAGTCGTTCGCGATGCGCACGGCGTCGTCGGTGTCGGTGTACGGAAGAATCGAGAGCACCGGACCGAAGATCTCCTCCTGGGCGATCGTCATGTCGGTGGTGACGTCCGCGAACACCGTCGGTCGGACGAAGTAGCCCGATTCGACCCCATCGGGCGGCTCGGCCCCACCGGTCACCAGCGTGGCACCCTCGTCGATCCCCTTGGCGATGTAGCCCCGCACCCGGTCACGCTGGGCCGCCGAGATCACCGGACCGAGCCGACCCGTGTTCGTCGACGGGTCACCGACCGTCCAGGTCGATTCGACCTCGTCACGGACCAGTTCGACGACCTCGTCGTGACGGTCCGCGGGCACGAGCAGACGGGTCAGTGCCGAACAGGTCTGGCCCGAGTTCAGGTAACACGCGCCCACCGCGGCCTTCGCCGCCTTGGCGAGCTCGTCGCCTTCGAGGTCGTCGAGCAGGATGTTCGCCGATTTGCCGCCGAGCTCGAGCGCGACCTTCTTGACACTTTGCGCGGCGATCTCCGCGACCCGCTTCCCTGCCCGGGTCGATCCGGTGAAGCTCACCATGTCGACCTCGGGGTGGCCGGCCAGCGCCTCGCCCACCACCGGGCCGGTACCCGACACCAGGTTGAACACCCCGGCCGGCAGGCCGAGCGAGTCGACGATCTCGGCGAGGAGGAACGCGTTGATCGGCGCGACCTCCGACGGTTTGACGACGATCGTGCACCCGGCGGTCAACGCGGCCGCGACCTTGATGACGATCTGGTGCAACGGGTAGTTCCACGGCGTGATCGCCGCGACCACGCCGACGGGTTCGCGTACCACCAGTGACGTGCCGATCTGTTCCTCCCAGGGGAAATCGTCGGCCAACCCGGCGATGCCTGCGGACACCGCCTGGGGCAACCCGGCCTGGATGATCTCGGACAGCTTGCGGGGCATGCCGACCTCACCGGTGATCGCATCGGCGATCTCCGCGGCCCGTTCGCCGATCCCCGCCCCCATGCGGGCGACGAAGTCGGCCCGGTCCTTCGGTGGCGTGACCGCCCAGTCGTCGAACGCCGCCCGAGCGGCCTGCACCGCCCGATCGGCATCGACCGCGGTGCCGTCTGGGATGTGACCCATCACGGCCTCGGTGGTCGCGTCGATCACGTCGATGGTCGCCGAGCCGTCGGGTTCGACCCATGCCCCGTCGATGTAGAGCCTGGTGAAGTCGTACGTTCCGGTCATCTGCGCATCCCCTTGTCGACGTCCCACGAGCGGGCCCGACCGGACCCGCCGAGACCCATGGTACCGATGAGGCGGCGAAATGTTCATCGCGGGGGTCATGGATTCGACCGGGTCACACGTAGAAGGCTGTGTGGATCCTGGTGCGCCACCGATCGAGGTGATCATGGGTGACGGCGGAGCGAGCCAGGTGTCGACGGTACGGGACGAATCGTTCGAAGGGGCGTTCTGGCGGCTCATCGACGTGGCCCACCGCCGCGCCTACCGGATCCTCGGGGTCGCCGCCGACGCCGAGGACGTCGCCGCCGAGACGCTCGCCCGCGCCGCGGTCCGTTGGCCGCGGCTGGTCCAACCCGCCGACGCGTGGGTGACCACGGTCGCGACCCGATTGGCGATCGACCGGCAACGACGGGCGTGGAGAAGCCTCCCCCTGGTCGACGACACCGAGCGTGCCGTCACTCCCGATGTCGCAACGCGCATCGACCTGGCCCGTGCACTCGCCACCCTTCCCAGACGACAGCGCCAGGTGCTGGGCCTGGCATTCGTCTCGGGCTTCACCGAGGCCGAGATCGCCGAGCTCATCGGAATCTCGGCGTCATCGGTGCAGACCCACAAACGACGCGGCCTCGAAAGGCTCCGCGCCCAGCTCGACGGTGCGGAACCCGCGACGCCGACGCGGCTGTCGACGACCGCCAAGGAGGACGACCGATGACCAACCTCTTCTCCGGTGATCCCTTCGGCGACCCGCCGGAACTCGGTGACGACATCGAGGCGCGGACACGGCGGCGCATCCGCATGCTGCGGGCGCGACGTCGCATCACCGTGATCGGGTTCGGTGCCGGAGTGCTCGTGCTCGTGCTCGCAGCGGCGCTCGTGCTCGGCTCGGGAGCGAAACGGCCCGAGACCCAGCGGACGATCGACGACGCTCCGGTATCGACGACGTCGACGTCACCGCCGCGGGGATCGACCGGTCCGACCGAGTCTCCATCGACGACGCAGGACCGCCCGACGAAGTCGACGAAGGCCACCACCCGGGCGCGATCGTCGAACCGAGCGACGCCATCGGGTGCGGGCACGACGAACCACGGTCCTTCAGTCGACACCCACGCCCGGCCACCGGAGACCTCCAGCGGATCACACGGAACCACGGTCGCCGCCACCGCACCGGTCACGACCACCGACGAACTCAGCTGCCCGAGTGGCGGCACCGTGACCTATACGGTCACACTCGACGCCCGACTCGTCGACGCGGGCGCCCACACCTGGATGGTCACCGGAACGGTGGCGATCACGAACCACACCGGCGCGACCGTGGCCAGCATGGGATGGGTCGACCCGATCGACGCGACCTGGGTCGGCACCGACACGCCGTTCAGCATCGGCTGGCAGGGCACCGATGGTCCGCCCGCAACGCCGGACGGCGGCAACACCTGGGTCGCCGTCCCGGCGCACTCGACCAGGCAGGTCGCGCTCGACACGAGCATGGGCGTGGTCGACGGCGCGAACGTCCACAGCATCGACCGGCCGACGTCGTTCAGCGACGGTGGCCTCTTCGCCTCGTGGTACCACCCCGACGATCTGTGCGAAGGCCTCACGAACGACCCGAACTACACCATCACTTCCGGCGTACCTTCGCTGCCTTAGGGACCGCCACGGGATGAACCCCGCGAACGACGTGGCTCCTCGTCGGGCCGGCGGGGCGAACCGCAACGACGCTCTGGCGTTGGCGCACACACCGCTGGCCGTGATGATCGGCGCCGCCGAGTACCTGGTGCACCGCATCGCGTCGCGGCACCCACTGGAGCATCTCGGCCACTGAGCCCGGAGGTCCGCCGGATCTTCAGCGGCGGGCGACGCCGCCGTACTTCATCCGGGTGTGGGCCATCGACGCGACCTCGACCTCGGCGTCACGCTCGGCGAGTGCGGTGAGTTCGCCGATGAAGAGCACGTGGCTGCCCAGGTCGTGGGCGGCCCGCACCTCGCAGTCGAGCCACGCGATCGCGTCGTCGAAGACGGGTGCGCCCGACGGGGCGTCGGTGACGGCCCGGCCCTTGATCGCGCCGTCCACCACGTCGGCGGGTTTCGCGAACTTCACCATCGACCGGGCGTCGGCGGCGTCCCACAGGTTCACGGTGAAGGAGCCTCCGTCACGGATCAGGCGGGCCGTGACCGCGTCGGCCTGCACGCTCACGCCGATCAGGACCGGCTCCATCGCCACCTGCGACACCCACGAGGCGGTCATCGCGTTGCGCTGATCGCCCGCACGCGAACCGATCACCACCAGGGCATTCGGGATCCGCCACGTGACGGTGTTGATCAGTTCCGGGACCGGCTCGACCAGGCGGCGACCCTACCGCCCCACCAGGGTTTTGGGTGCGGGTTCCGGACACTGCGTGTCCGGAACCCGCACCCAAAAAACGTTCGGCTCAGGATCCGGTCGGGATTCCCGCGCAGCCACGACCGGTCAGGCCGTTGCGTGCACCTCGGTGTCGGCGGTGTCTTCGCCGCTGCGCAGCACCTTGCCGGGGGTGGCGCCCGTGGCAGCAGAGTCGATCACGGTGACGACCCCGTTCACGAACACCCTCGTCACCCCGTACGACTCGGCGAACAGTCGGGGCGAGTCACCGGGAAGGTCGTGGACCAGGCGTGCCGTGCCCGCTCCGATCGTCTCCGGGTCGAACACGACCACATCCGCGTGGTACCCCTCGGCGAGGCGACCGCGCCCGGTGAAGCCGAACAGCCGGGCCGGGTCGTCGGTGATGAGCTGCACCGCGCGTTCGAGGCTCACCAACTTGCGACCACGCAGCATGTCCCCGAGGAAGCGGGTGGTGTAAGGCGCGCCGCTCATGCGGTCGAGATGCGCGCCGGCGTCGGAACCGCCGATCATGGCGCGGGGGTCATCCCACACCTCGGTACGTAGCCGCCACGACTCGGGGTCGTTGTCAGGCGAGCCGGGCCACAGGATGGTCTTCAGATCATCGTTGATCGCCACCCGCACCAGCGCCGAGAAGCTGTCGGTGCCCCACTCCTCGGCGAGTTCGGACGCCCGTTTGCCGGTCAGGCCCTCGTTGGCTTCGGAGTAGGTGTCGCCGATGACGTAGTTGTCCCAGTCGGCGAGACGACGGAACACCCCGGCCGCTTCCGAATGTGAGCGCTCCACCATCCCGGCCCGCACGTCGGGGTCGGACAGCTGCTCGATGCGCTCGGGGATCGGAAGGCCGAGGATGTCACCCCACCCGGGCATCAGGTTGAACGAGCAGAACGTCCCGAAGTTCATGTTCATCGGTACGAGCACCGGCATGGTCAGCGCCATCACCCGACCACCGGCCGCTGCGACGACATCGGCGGCACCCAGCTGGCGGGGAATGCGCTCGGGCACGCTCGAGTCGACCGTGAGGACGTTCCAGTTCAGGGTGCGGTTCGCCGCCGCCGACATCTTGGCGATCAGCTCGATCTCGTCATCGAAGAACTGGTCCAGGCCACCGGTGAACGCGGCCTCCAGGCTCGTGCCCGGGTGACGGCCGGTCTCTTCGCTGAGCGCCACGAGCTCATCGATCGAGGCGTGTCGCGAGGCCACGGGCACGCCGTCGCCGTCGGAGTGCGTGCTCGACCTGGTCGTCGAGAAGCCCATGCCTCCGGCCTCGATCGCCGTGCGCAACTCGGCGACCATCGCCTCGATCTGTGCAGGGGTGGCCTCTCCGGCAGTCGCATCGGCGCCCATCACGTAACGCCGCAACGCGCAGTGGCCCACCATGAACCCGGTGTTGATCGCGATGGCGCCCTCCAGCCGGTCGAGGTACTCGGCGAAGGTCTCCCAGTTCCAGTCCACGCCGTTCTCGAGTGCCGGCAGCGCCATGCCTTCGACCTTGGCCATCATGCGCCGCGTGTAGTCCGCGTCCTCGGCGCGCAGCGGGGCGAGGGTGAAGCCGCAGTTGCCGGCCATCATGGAGGTGACGCCGTGCACGTTGGAAGGGGTGGCGAGCGGGTCCCAGTGGAGTTGGGCGTCGTAGTGGGTGTGGGGGTCGACGAACCCCGGAGCGACGACCAGGCCCGTGGCATCGAAGGTCTCGGCCGCCTCCTCGGAGATGCTGCCGACCGGACCGAGCGCGACGATCCGCCCGTCCCGGATGCCGAGGTCGCCGATGTAGCCGGGCGAACCAGTGCCGTCGACGATCGTGCCGCCGGTGATCAGGTGGTCGAGCATGGCCGGGCCTCCCGGGAGAGTCGAAGGGAACGGTCCGCAGGGTGCGGGACGCGGCACGCGCCGCACCTGACGGGTCGTCAGATTCTCGCAGACCCCGACGCGCCCGGCAACCGCGCCCGTACTCCCAGCAAGAAGCGATGCGATCAGCGGGCTGTTTCGCAATTGCGCTCGGAAGGTCGCCCTGTCGTCAGATGGTCCTCCATGGCGATTTCCACAGGAACTTCGGCTCGAACGTTTGTGGGAGGCGGCGGCCGTCGTGCCATTTTGCAGCGGCCCGTCGCTGCCCAACGTCTCCCGGAGTCCGACGTGGGTGCCGGCGAGACCGGCGAAATGCGGGCGGGTTCGCCTCCGAACCGGCGCGAGACTCGTACGGTGACCGGGTTCGAACTGCGCCGACCGACCGAAGCCGACATTCCGGGCCTGTATCGGGTATCGATCCAGGGCTACGGCATGGACGACTCCGACGAGGTCATCGCCCATGCGCAACGCGTCAACGAACTCGATCGTACGATCGGCGCCTGGGCGGACGACGCCTGGGTGGGTTGTGCAAGCGCGTACACGTTCGATTGCACGCTGCCCGGTGGCGCGACCGTCCCGACCGCCGGGGTCACGATGGTCGGCGTCGCACCCACCCATCGTCGCCGCGGGATCCTCACGGCATTGCTCGATCGGCTTCATGCCGATGCGCTGGATCGGGGTGAAGCGCTGGCCGCGCTCACCGCCTCGGAGTCGTCCATCTACCGACGCTTCGGGTACGGCATCACCACCCAGACCTGCGTGCTGCACCTGCCGACCGACGCGGTCGCGTTCGATCCGCCCGTGCCCCGAACCGGCACGTTCCGACTGGTCGACCCGCACGACGACATCGCACCCCTGGCCGAGGTGTACGACCGGGCCCGACGGCACCGGCCAGGGTGGATCAGCCGCAACGCGGCCCTCTGGGAGAACGTACGTCTCGACCCGCCGCACGATCGGAACGGTCACACCGCGTTACGCGCGGTGGTGCACATCGACGACGCCGGTGTGGCCGACGGGTACGCCACCTGGCGGGTGGCGGAATCGGCGGTGGCGCGGGTGGCCGACAACACCGTGCACATCGACGAACTGGTCGCGCTGACCCCGGACGTCGAATGTGCGCTGTGGCGATTCTGCGCCGAGATCGATCTGGCGACGGCACTCGTCCGGCAGGCCCCCGACGCCGACCCCCTGCTGCGTTGGCGGCTCGTCGAACCCCGCATGCTGCGTATCGAAGCGCCGAGCGATCTGGTGTGGACCCGCCTGTTGGACGTGCCCGCGGTGCTCTCGGCGCGCACCTACGGCTCCGCCGGCTCACTCACCATCGCGGTGCGTGATGCCCGACTCGACACCACCGCCGGGACGTTCCGCCTCGACGTCGACGAAGCAGGTGGCGTGGGCAGTTGTGAGCGCGTCGGTGAAGGTTCCGACGATTCGGCCGATCTGATCGGCGACGTGGCCGACGTGTCGTCGCTCGCTTTCGGTGCGGTCAGGGCCACGACGCTCGCCGCCGCCGGGCGGCTCGTCGGAACCCCCGACTCGCTCTGCCTCGCCGATGCACTCTTCGCGTCCTCACCGTCGCCGAGTTGCCCCGTCGAGTTCTGACGGTGGGAGGACGCTGCGCCCGGTCCCCGGCACCCGTCGTACCGACCTCCCTCCGAAATTTGCAGGGATTCCCCGCCCACAGCGGCAGATCCCTGCAGATTTCGCCACAGGCTCGGACGCCCCTCCGAAACCCGCAGGGATTCCCCGCCCACAGCGGCAGATCCCTGCAAATTTCGGAGACGCTCAGGGGACGAGGACGAGTTTGCCGGTGACGCGACGTTCCAGCAGGTCCTCCAGCGCCCCGACGGCTTCGTCGAGAGGACGGGTTTCGGGCATCGACGGGTCGAGTCGGCCGGCGGCCACGTCGTCGAGCAGACCGTCCAGCAGGGCGCGTTGTCCGCTCGGGTCCTTCATCGACCACGCTCCCCAGTCCACGCCGAGCACCGACCGGTTCCGCAGCAGGATCTGGTTGGCGGGCAGCTCGGCGATGCCAGCGGGAAACCCGATCACCAGCAGCCGGCCGAACAGGCCCAGCGCACGCAACGCCGCAGTGCTCATCGACCCACCCACCGGGTCGAGTGCCACGTCGACTCCGCCGTCGGACCAGTCTCTGACCGCATGCACCAGCGCGGTCGTGTCGTCGGGGTCATCGCCGGCAGTGGGCCGGTCTTCGTCGATCGCCCCGGCCGTGTCCGCCCGGCGACCGGCCGGGTCGAATGCCACCTCGGCGCCGGCGGCCAGCGCTGCTGTCAGTTTCTCGCGCGTCGACGCGACCGCCGCCACCGATGCGCCCGCGGCCCGGGCGACGGCCACGGTCGCCTGGCCCACTCCCCCGCCCGCGCCGAGCACGAGCACCCGTTCGCCGGCCTCGAGGCGCGCCCGGTCGCGCAACGCGAACCGGGCGGTGCAGTAGCTCTGGATGAACGCCGCCGCCCGCGGCGCGTCCAACGCGTCGGGAATCGGCACCGCCGTCGCCGCCGGGACCACCGCCTTCTCGGCGAAACCCCCCAGCCCGCACAGGCCCACCACTCGTCGTCCGACCAGTTCGGGGTCGACCCCGTCACCCACCGAGGCGACCACGCCGGCGATCTCACTGCCGGGCACGAAGGGCACCGGCGGTTTGATCTGGTAACGGCCCTGGACGAACAGCGCGTCGACGTAGTTGACCCCGGCCGCCTCGACGCGGACCACCACCATGCCCGGTCCGGCGACCGGATCGGGGCGCTCGGCGATACGCAGCCCGTCCAGCGGACCGGTCTCAGCGCATTCGACGGCTCTCATACGCGCCATCCTTGCACGACGACCCTGGCTCGAAGACCAGCGCCGTCGGCCTCAACCGGTCCTCGAGACGAGATCTGGAGCGAAAAGGTCGATTGACAGCCCTTGGGGGTCCGCCATGGGTTGGATCGCGCGAACGAAGTGATTCCTCATCGAGCCGGCGGGGCGACCCGCGAGGACACACAGGCGTTGGCGCACACGCAGTGCGCCGAGGACGAGGACGCCGTGGGTCGTCTCGTCCGGCCGTCAGGAACGCGCGAGGTATCCCGTGGCGGGCCCTTCGGCTCCAAATGTCGGTCGGCATGCAGGGTGCTTGCGCGATGCAGCGCGACTTGGCGGTCCCATGACCCCAGACGCGTCGGAGTTCGTCGGGTCAGAGACGGTCGACGATGGCCTGGGCGAACTCCGAGCACTTGACCGGGGAGACGCCGTCGAGCATGCGGGCGAAGTCGTAGGTCACGATCTGTTCGGTGATGGTCTTCTCCATCGCCGCGACGATCATGTCGGCCGCGTCGTTCCAGCCCAGGTGCTCGAACATCAGCACGCCCGACAGCAACAACGACCCGGGATTCACCTTGTCCTGGCCCGCGTACTTGGGTGCGGTGCCGTGGGTCGCCTCGAAGATGCCGTGCCCACTCACGTAGTTGATGTTGGCGCCAGGGGCGATGCCGATGCCGCCCACCTCGGCGGCCAGCGCGTCGGAGATGTAGTCACCGTTCAGGTTCAGGGTGGCGACCACGTCGTACTCGCCGGGCCGGGTCAGGATCTGCTGGAGGAACGCATCGGCGATGACGTCCTTGATCACGATGCCCGCACCGGGTTTGCCCTCGGGGATGACCTGCCAGGGGCCGCCGTCGAGATCGACCGCGCCGAAGTGCCCGCGGGCCACCTCGTAGCCCCAGTCGCGGAACGCGCCTTCGGTGAACTTCATGATGTTGCCCTTGTGGACCAACGTCACCGACGTGCGGCCGTGCTCGATCGCGTAGTCGATCGCGGACTTCACCAGACGCTCGGTGCCCGAGCGGGTGACCGGTTTGACACCGATGCCGACCTCGACGTCGAGGTCGCGACGTGGCGCGCCGATCGCCGCGAGTTCGTCCTGCCAGGCGTCGGTCTGTGCCGAGGTACCGAAACGGATCTTGGCGAGCAGCTCGGGGAAGGCCTCGCCGAGGAAGGCGAGGAACTTCGCGGACTCCTCGGAACCACCCACGAACTCGATCCCCGCGTAGATGTCCTCGGTGTTCTCCCGGAAGATCACCATGTCGACGTCCTCAGGATGCTTCACCGGTGAGGGCACGCCGGCGAAGTAGCGCACCGGGCGCAGACACACGTACAGATCGAGCAGCTGGCGCAACGCCACGTTCAGCGACCGGATCCCGCCGCCGACCGGTGTGGTCAGGGGGCCCTTGATGCCGATCAGGTAGTCCCGGAACGCCTCGACGGTCGCATCGGGCAGCCATTCGCCGGTGGCGTCGAACGCCTTCTGGCCGGCGAGCACCTCCTTCCAGGCGATGCTGCGGCCGGTCTTCGCGGCAGCGGCGTCGAGCACCAGCTGGGTCGCGGGCCAGATGTCGACACCGGTGCCATCGCCCTCGATGTAGGGGATGATCGGGTCGTCGGGGACGTTCAGCGTGCCGTCAGCGGCTCGGGTGATCTGGGTAGCCATGAGACGCGAGGCTAGCTTGTATCGAACTTGTATGGTCAATCGACCTGTCACGCAGCTTTCCGGGGGTTTCGCCATGACGACCACACCGAAGCGAACGAGATCCTGGTGGGGCTGGGGGTGGACCGACGCGGCCCTGTCCGACGCCGAGTGCCGCCGCTACGGATCGCTCGTGCCCGGTGCGACGTCCGACCCGCTCGAACCCCCGGCGATCGCAGATCTGGACCTGCGATCGCCCCGGGTCGGCGCCCCGGCCGCCCTCGAATCGATCTTCACCGGCGACCCGACCGACCGCGCCGGCCACACCCACGGCAAGGCCTACCGCGACGTGGCACGTGCCCTGCACGGTGACCTGGCCAACGCACCGGATCTGGTCGCGTACCCACGCAGCGAGAACGACGTCGTCGCCGTGCTCGACTGGGCCGGCGACACCGATGTGGCCGTGATCCCCTACGGCGCCGGTTCATCGGTGGTCGGTGGCACCGAATACGACGGCGGCGATCATGCGGGTGTGGTGTCGCTGGATCTCTCCGGCCTCGATCAGGTGCTCGAGATCGACCCGGTCAGTCGTGCCGCATGCATCCAGGCGGGCATCTACGGACCGGCACTGGAAGACGCGCTCCGCCCACACGGGTACACCCTGCGCCACTTTCCCCAGAGCTTCGAATGCTCGACGCTCGGCGGTTGGTTGGCCACTCGATCGGGCGGTCACTACGCCACCAACCGCACCCACATCGACGACTTCGTCGAGTCGATGCGGGTCGTGACACCGACGGGGGTGAGCGAGTCGTGGCGTCTACCCGGATCGGGCGCGGGACCGTCGCCGGACCGGCTGTTCCTGGGCTCGGAAGGCACCCTTGGCGTGATCACCGAAGCGTGGATGCGGATCCAGGACCGGCCCACGCACAAAGCGTCGAGCTCGGTCACCTTCGCCGACGCGGCCACGGCGTTCGGCGCGGTCCGCGCGATCCTGCAGGCCGGGTGCACCCCGGCGAACGGTCGTCTTCTCGACCCGGGTGAAGCGGGACTCTCCGGTGCGTCGACTTCGGGGGAATGGGTGCTGGTGTTGGGCGAGGAGTCCGCGCACCATCCGGTGGACGACGCGTTGGCGCTGCTCGTCGACATCGCCCGGTCGGCCGGCGGGCACCTCGTCGAAGGTGCGGACGGCGGGCCACCCGCGACCCACGATGACGCCCACGCCGCGCCGGACGGCCGGAACCGTGCGGTCGACACGTGGCGTTCCGCGTTCATCCGCATGCCCTATGTGCGCGATGCGATGGCCCGGATGAGCGTGCTGTCGGAGACCTTCGAGACCGCCGTGACCTGGGACCGTGTCGAGGCGCTCTACCACGATGTACGTCGTGAGATCGGAGCGGTCATCGAAGAGGTCACCGGTGCCGAGGGCCTGATCAACTGCCGGCTCACCCACGCGTATCCCGACGGCGCGGCACCGTATTTCACGGTGGTCGCCGCAGGGCGACGCGGCTCGGAAGTCGCCATGTGGGACGAGATCAAGGCGGCTTCGATGGAGGTGCTCACCCGTCACCGCGCCACCGTGACCCACCACCACGCGGTGGGTCGTGTCCACCGCCCCGGGTACGACCGGCAACGTCCCGATCGCTTCGCCGCCGCCCTGCTCGCGGTCAAGCGCGAACTCGACCCGGCCGGCATCCTCAACCCTGGCGTCCTCGTGTGAGCCCACTCCCCGGCGAACTCCGGGAGGTCCTGCGCCGGTGTGGCGGGTGGCCGGTGGGCGGCCGATCGGCCGATCGGCCGATCAGGACTGCTGGCGCAGCCCCACCAACTCGTCGAGCGCCTGGATCGAGTCGGGGCGGTTCATCGAGTACAGGTGCAACCCGGCCACCCCCTCACGGCGCAGTACCTCGATCTGCCCGGCGGCATGTTCCACACCGAGGCGACGGGTGGCCTCGGCGTCGCCGTCGACCTGGTCGAGTCGCCGCTGCAGCTCGTCGGGGATGTGGGAGTGGTTCATCGCCGCCATCCGTCGCAGGCCGGCCACGTTGATGAAGGGCATCACCCCGGGCAGCAGCGGCTTGTCGACACCGAGCGCGTCGAGTTCGTCACGCAGGCGGAGGAAGTGGTGCGGTTCGAGGAAGAACTGGGTGATGGCGAAATCGACCTGGTCGAGCTTCTCCACCAGGTAGCGACGGTCCGAGGCCCGGTCGACCGACCGGGGATGGAGTTCGGGGAAGGCCGCCACGCCGATGGTGAACGAGCCGACGTCACGGACCAGCTCGATCAATTCGGTGGCATAGGTGAAGTCACCGACCGCCGGTGAGCCGTCGGTCGGCGGGTCGCCGGCAAGGGCCAGCACGTTGTGGATGCCGGCGTCGCGGTAGATCTCCAACAGTTCACGGATCTCACCCTTGGACTGTCCCACACACGTCAGGTGCGGCATCGCCGGAAACGGCAGCCGATCGTTCAACTCGATCACCAGGTCGCGCGTGGTGTCGCGGGTGGAGCCGCCCGCGCCGTAGGTCATCGACACGAACGTCGGCTCGAGACCGCTGAGCACCTGGGTCGTCTCGCGCAGTCGCTCGAACCCGGCCGGGGTCTTGGGCGGGAAGAACTCGAAGGACAGCGTCGGACCGTCGGCGAAGAGTCCTGAGATGTGGGTCATCGAAGCGTCGGCCCCGCTCAGGCCGCGTCCGGCACGATGCCGGCGGCGCGCTCGGCGGCAGCGACCGTGTTGGCCATGAGCATCGCGCGGGTCATCGGCCCCACCCCACCGATGCGCGGCGACAGCCAACCGGCGACGTCGGCGACCTCGTCGGCGACATCGGAGACGACCTTCTTTCCGGAGAAGCTCACCCCGGCGGCGACGACCGCTGCACCTGGTCTGACCATGTCGGCGGTGACCAGACCGGGCGACCCGGCCGCGGCGACGAGGATGTCGGCGGTGCGGGTGTAGCTGCCCAGATCGGCGACACCGGTGTGGACGACGGTGACCGCGGCGTTCGCGTGCGGGCGCTTGAGCGCCAGCAGATTGGCGAGCGGACGACCGATCGTGAGCCCCCGGCCGATGATCACCACGTGGCGGCCCTCGATCGGCACGTCGTTCCGCACGAGCAGGTCGATGATCCCCGCCGGTGTGCAGGCGACCGGCGCGTCCACGCCCATGACGAGACGACCGAGGTTCACCGGGTGGAGGCCGTCTGCGTCCTTCTCCGGCCGCAGGCGCAGCACGACCGGTTCATAGGGCAGCCCGTCGGGGAACGGGTACTGCAACAGACAGGCGTGGATGCGGTCGTCGGTGTTGAAGCCGTCGACCGCCGCATGAAGGTCGGCCGGGGTCGCATCCGCCGCCAGGTTCACCCCGAACGAAGCGATGCCGAGCTCTTCACAGTCGTCGTGCTTCATGGCCACGTAGCGGGCGCTCGGCCCGTCGTCACCCACGAGCAGCGTGCCGAGTCCCGGGGTCACGCCCCGCTCGTGCAGCGCCGCGATCCGGTCGGCGAGTTCGGCCTTGACCGCCGCCGCAGCGGCGTTTCCGTCCAAGATCTGTGCAGTCATGACGCCACGAGACTAGTGCTGGACTCCGCTGGTCCGTCGATGGGTCATCCGCCGGAGATCAGCAGCGCCATGCCCAGGATCATCACCCCCGCGGACGCCACCCGGTACCGACCCAGACCTTCGCGCAGGAACAGCCAGCCGAGCACCGCCCCGATGAGCACCGACGATTCGCGCAACACCGACACGTACCCGATCGGGGCGTCGCGGAAGGCGACGAGCACCATCGTGTAGGCGGTGGGCATGAGGATGCCGGCGGCCGCCAGCCGCACGGGGTAGCGGCGCAGTTCCCGCACCACCGCGGGTCCCTTGCCTCGGGCGAGTCCGGCGACGTTGACCGTCACCGAGACCGCGACGGCCACCGCGTACCCGTAGGCCAGCCCCGAGGTCGCCCGCCGGGTTCCCATCGCGTCGACCGCCTGATAGCCGCTGATCATGAGCCCGGTGAACAGGGCCCACCGGATCGACGTGAAGGTGGTTCCCCGCCCCATGAGCATCAGCAACGACAGCGCCACCACGGCCACCCCGGCCCAGGCGATCGGCGCCAGGTGATCGCCGAGTGCCACGGTACCGATCAAGGCGACCAGCAGCGCGCCGGTGCCCCGCGCCACCGGATACGCGAGCGAGAAGTCGCCGTGGGTGTAGGCCGCTGCGAGTCCGTACACGTAGAAGATCTGGATCAGTGCACCGCCCAGGATGAACTTCCACACCCCGAGAGCGGGCGGCCCGACCACGATCAGGATCGGGATCGAGATCAGCCCGCCGATCAGGTTGCCCGCCAGCGCAGCCGCGTCGCGGTCGTCGCACACCTTGATGATCAGGTTCCAGATCGCGTGCCCGAGGGCCGAGCCCAGGGCGAGCACCGTGGCGGTCAACACGCCGCGTGAGGCTAGAGATTCGCATGGTTCCGGCCCACATCGCCAGCACCACGACTTCGGGGCACCAAAACACGAAAACCGACGTTCGTGCCCCGAAGTTCGTCTTCTCGTCAGGCGAGCGACCGACCTGACCAGCACCACGACTTCGGGGCACCAAGACACGAAAACCGACGTCCGTGCCCCGAAGTTGGTGTTGGGGGTGGGTCAGGAGGTGGCGGCCTCGGGGGTATGGCGGATCGAGCGCCAGATGCCGAGCGCCTGGTCGTGGTCGTGCGGGTCCGCGTACAGCACCGCAACCTGCACCCACCCCGTGTCGCCGATCACGTACGCGTACAACCCGGCGGCGTGGTCGTCCTCGTCGGGTTCGTCGACGAGAAACGCCCACCGAACGGTTCCGTCGGGGCCGTACTCGTCGAACTCGGCGCGCGGAGCGGGACGGTCAGCGGCCTTGAGCCCGGCGAGTGCCGGCTCGGCCTCGAAGCCCTCGTCGGCGTCGAACACCGCGACCACGACGGTGCCGAGCGCACACGTGACCACCAGGTTGCCCTCGTCGTCGGGGTCGCCGACCCCGTCGTCGGGCAGATCGATCGTCCACGAACCGTCGAGCGGATGGAGCACCCGATGCGCCCTCGGGGACGAACCGGGTCAGACCGCGAGCAGGTCGCGGGCGCCGGTGTCAGAGGAAGGGTGACGCAGCTTCGACATCGCCCGGGCCTCGATCTGGCGGATCCGCTCACGGGTCAGGTTGAAGTGCTCACCGACCTCTTCGAGGGTGCGGGGCTCGCCCCGGTCCAGGCCGAAACGCAGCTTGAGGATCTCGCGCTCGCGGTCGTCCAGCGGCGACAACAGCCGGGCGATCTCCTCGGGCAGCAGCGCGGTCGCCGCCACCTCGAAGGGAGA
>CAZQSU010000047.1:0-23693 GCA_964595905.1 uncultured Iamiaceae bacterium | reverse complement strand
GCCCGCACTCGCTTCGTCCTCTCTTCCGTTTTCAAGGAGCGTCTGCTCACTGCACATGCCGGCTTCAGACGGCGTTGGTGCAGTTTGCCCATCCGGCCGGTGTCCGGTCCGATGAGCGGAGTGCCACTCTAGCGCTGGACGTTGCCGGATTCAACTCCGGTGCGTCGGGGGCGCCGTTGCAGCGAGTAGGCACGATACGCGGTCGCCGCCGGTGCGTCCAAATCGGCCTCAGTCGACGACGACGAGCGCGTACGCCTTGCGCCCACGGCGAACCAGGGCGAAGCGGTCGTGCAGCAGGTCGGACTCGGCGAGCCTGTCGTCGGGCCCGATGCGCACGTCGTTGCCGTACCCACCACCCTGCTCGAGCGTGCGGCGGGCATCCTTCTTCGAACTCGCCAGGCCGCTGCGCACGAACACGTCGACCATCGTCAGCCCGGCTGCGAGTTCGGCACGCGGGACGCGCCAGGTCTCCACCTCGTCGGCGAGCATCTCGAAGACCTCCGCGGGGGCGCCGGTGACCGTGCCGCCGAAGAGCACCTCGGACGCCTGCCGCGCCTGGTCTGCTGCGGGGGAGCCGTGGACCAGCGTGGTCACCTCGTACGCGAGGCGCCGCTGGGCGATGCGCTCGTGGGGCGCCGCGCGATGAGCGGCCAGCAGGCCTGCGACCTCGGCGATGTCGACGACGGTGAGTTGCAGCAGCAGCCGCTCGACGTCGGCATCCTCGACCTGCATGAAGAACTGGTAGAAGCGGTACGGCGAGGTGCGTTCGGCGTCGAGCCAGACGTTCCCGCCGCTCGCCGACTTGCCGAACTTGGTACCATCGCTGCGCAGCAACAACGGCCAGGTCAGGGCGTGGACGCTCCCGCCTCCGCGACGGCGGATGAGGTCGACGCCGGCCACGAGGTTGCCCCACTGGTCCGAACCCCCGACCTGCAGTTCACAACCTCGGTGCTCGCTGAGCCACCAGAAGTCGTTGGCCTGGAGCAGTTGGTAGGTGAACTCCGTGAACGAGATGCCGTTCTCGCTCCCGAGGCGGGCCCGCACCGACTCGCGGGCGAGCATCTGGTTCACGCTGACGTGCTTGCCGACGTCGTGGAGGAAGTCGAGAAGGCCGACCGGCGCGGTCCAGTCCGCATTGTCGACGAGCTCCCAGGCTCCATCGTCACCGAGAATCCGACCCACCTGCCCGGAGAGTCCGGCCACGTTCTGCGCCAGGGTCTCGGCGTCGAGCAGATTGCGTTCCGACGACCTGCCGCTCGGGTCACCGATCATGCCGGTCGCGCCGCCCACCAGTACCAGCGCCCGATGCCCCGCGTCGATGAATCGTCGCAGCATGACCAGACCCAACAGACTCCCCACGTGGAGCGAATCGGCGGTGGGGTCGAAGCCGCAGTACAGCGTGACCGGTCCGGACTCGAGCCGCTCGGCCAGCGCGTCGCGGTCGGTGAGATCGTGGATCAGCCCACGGTCGGCCAGGTCGTCGAGGAGTGCGTTCGTCTTCGCCACCCCATCATCGTCGCATCCCGGGCGACCACGGCACGACCCGATTGGGGTCGCCGGCGACGGCCTGCAACGATGGGGTGATGGCCACGGACGTCGAGCAGGACCACGTCCCGAACAAATGGGCGCTGGGTGCCGGGATCGGCTTCTTCATGTTGATGGCCCTGTTCTGGATCGCCATCTTCTCCGGCGTGTTCACCCATCGGAACCCCGACAAGCTCTACGACGAATCATGGGTCGCGAAGGCGGAGAAGATCTGCGCCCCCGCCGCGACCACGATCAAGAACCTCCCCAACGCCTCGACGTCGAAGACGCCGGCGGACCGCTCCGAGTTGTTGAACCGCGGCACCGCGGCGCTCGAACCGATGGTCGCCGAGCTGCGCGCGCTCCCCGCACCGGAGCGGGCCTCGGACCGCACGGTCGTGAACGGCTTCCTGGCCGACTGGAAGATCTACCTACAGGATCGCCGCAACTTCGCCGAGGCGCTGCTCACCGACGCGCACGCCCAGCCGCTCATGACCGAGGTGCACGGCGGATGGGTCAGCGACGCGATCGACGCCATGGCGAACGCGAACGACATCCCGGACTGCGCGACCCCCGACGACATGTGACTCACCCGGGCCGCGCCCGCGGGCCCGACACGTGCGGATTGCGGGCCAGCCAGAAACGCCACGGGTGATCGACCGCGGTCGAGATGCCCACCCGCGGACCCTGCCACACCGGCTCACTCACAGGACCGCCGGCCACCAGGCGGATCGCGGCTGCTGTTGCGCACAGGTCGGCGCCGCCGTCCGCGCCGGTGATGGCCATCGCGGCGCAGAGCTTGCCCGGGCCACTCGCGAGATCCGTGACGCGACGGGCGCGGGGCCGATCCGACTGCATCGCCTCGATGCCCGCGACCGGTTCGAGGGCCCGGATCAACACGGCCGCCGCGACGCCGTCGTCACCGCAGACGACGTTGGCGCACCAGTGGATGCCATAGGACCGGTACACGTAGAGATGGCCGGCCGGACCGAACATCACCCGGGTGCGCGGGGTGGGGCCGCGGTAGGCGTGCGACGCCGGGTCGGCTTCACCGAGATAGGCCTCGACCTCGACGATCCGACCCACCCGCCGCCGTCCCGAACCGTCAACGCGCACCAGGTGCTTGCCGAGCAGCTCTGGCGCGACCTCGAGCGGGTCACGGGCCAGAAACGCCCGCGAAACCCGCTTCACCGGGTCGCGGCCCGGTCCCGGTCGATGTCGATCCGTCGGCGGAACGCCTCTCGTTGGGTCGCCACGGGTTCGGGCCCGGCCCCGCCGGGCGTCCGCCGCCGCCGCACCGCGACCCCCGGCTCGAGCAGTGGCACCGCGTCGGCGCCCAGGTCGGGATGCGAGGCGACGAGTTCACTCAAGGGAACATGCCGCTCGATCGAGTCACGCACCAGGCCGCCGATGACGGCGTGTGCCTCACGGAACGGCATGCCCCGCTCGACCAGCCACTCGGCCAGGTCGGTGGCCACCAGATACGGCGAATCGGCGGCGGACTGCATCCGGTCGACCGACGGGGTGGCCGTGGAGATCAGCCCGGTCAGCGCGCCCAACGCCAGGGTGATCTGGTCGACCGCGTCGAACAGCGGCTCCTTGTCCTCCTGGAGATCCCGGTTGTAGGCGAGCGGGAGGCCCTTGAGCGTCGCGAGGATGCCGGTGAGGTGGCCGATGAGCCGGCCGGCCTTGCCCCGGGCGAGCTCCGCGATGTCGGGGTTCTTCTTCTGGGGCAGCATCGACGAACCCGTCGAATACCCCTCGTCGAGGTCGAGGAAACCGAACTCGGCCGACGACCACAACACGATCTCCTCCCCGACCCGCGACAGGTGCACGCCGAGCAGCGCGAGGTCGAAGAGCACCTCGGCCACGAAGTCCCGGTCGCCGACGGCGTCGAGGGAGTTGTCGAAGGCCACGTCGAAGCCGAGATCCGCGGCGACCCCGTGCGGGTCGAGCGGCAACGACGAGCCGGCGAGCGCGCCGGCTCCCAGGGGTGAGACGTTCAGACGCCGCCGCGTGGCGAGCAACCGGTCGACGTCGCGTGCCAGCGCCCAACCGTGCGCCAGCAGGTGATGGGCCAGCAACACCGGCTGGGCCCGTTGCAGATGCGTGTAGCCGGGCAGGTAGATCTCGCCGGCTGCTGCGGCCGCCTCGAGCACGACCTCCTGAAAGGCCAGGATCCGCTCGACGATCTCGTCCACGGCGCGACGGGCGTAGAGGCGCAGGTCGGTGGCGACCTGGTCGTTGCGACTGCGCCCGGTGTGCAGCTTGGCGCCCGCGGCGCCGGCGATCTCGGTGACGCGTCGCTCCACCGCCGTGTGGATGTCCTCGTCCGAGGGTGCGAAGGTGAACGTCCCGGTGTCGAGTTCGGACTCGACGTCGTCGAGCGCCGCCAGCACCGCGGCGGCCTCGTCACCATCGAGGATCCCGGCGCGCACCAGCCCCCGCACGTGGGCGCGGGACCCGGTGATGTCGTCGCTCGCGAGCCGCCGGTCGTAGGGCAGGCTGACCGTGTAGGCGAGCAGTTCCTCGGTGGGTCCGCCCTCGAACCGACCGTGCCACAGGGTGCTCATCGGACCGAGCCCTGGCGCGCCCCGGGTCCCTGCCGTACCGACCAGGTCTCGAGTCCCAGACCCCACAGTCGCACGAAGCCGGCCGAGTCGGCGTGCTCGAAGGCGTCCTCGGCGTCGTAGGTGGCGAGTGCGTAGTCGTACAGGCTGTGGGGGCTCCGTCGGCCGGTCACCTCGCACGAGCCCGGAGTCAGGTGCAGTCGCACCTCGCCGGTGACGAAGCGTTGCGAGGAGGCGACGAACGCATCGAGTGCCTCCTTGAGCGGTGAGAACCACAGCCCGTCGTAGATGAGCTCGGCGTAGCGGGGCTCCAGTCGGGCCTTCTCGCGGTCGAGGTCGCGTTCCAGGCAGATCGACTCGAGATCCTTGTGCGCCATGATCAGCGCGAGGCTCGCCGGGCATTCGTAGGTCTCGCGCGACTTGATGCCGACCCGGCGGTTCTCGACCATGTCGATGCGGCCCCAGCCGTAGGAACCCACCACGGTGTTCAGCCGGTCGATCATCTCCTGCATGCCGAGTTCCTCGCCGTCGATCGAGACCGGCCGTCCGGCCCGGAACCCGACGACGAGATCACGGGGTTCGGTCTCGGTCGGTTTCGTGAGCATCCAGACCCCCTGGGGCGGAACCCGCCACGGGTCCTCCATCTCGCCGCATTCGATGGCGCGTCCCCACAGGTTGTCGTCGATCGAGTACACCTTCTCCTTGGTGGCCTTGATCGGGATCTCGTTGCGGTACGCATACAGGATCGACTCCTCGCGGGTCATCCCCCACCCACGGACCGGCGCGAGGACCTCCAGATCGGGCGCGAGCGACCGGACCCCCACCTCGAAGCGGACCTGGTCGTTGCCCTTGCCCGTGCAACCGTGCGCGACCGCGACCGCTCCGTGCCGCCGGGCCGCCGCAACGAGGTGCTTCACGATCACCGGTCGGCTCAGCGCCGAGACCAACGGGTAGCGACCCTCGTACATCGCGTTCGCCGCGAGCGCCGGGGCGACGTACTCGTCGGCGAACTCGGCGCGGGCGTCGACGATCTCTGCCGCGGCCGCGCCGGCCGCCAGCGCCCGGTCACGGACCACCTCCCAGTCCTCACCGGCCTGGCCGACGTCGACGGAGAGCGCGATGACCTCCACGTCCCAGTTCTCGATCATCCAGCGGACGGCCACCGACGTGTCCAGTCCTCCGCTGTAGGCCAACACGACTCGCTTGGTCACTTCTCGTCAACTCCTCGTTCAGTCGTCCAGGCCGGCCATCACGCGCAGCCGACCAGCAAGTGTGGCACCACCGTCGGAATCGGCCGACACCACCAAGATCGTGTCGTCGCCACACACGTTTCCCAACACTCCCGGCAATCCGGCCTGGTCCAGGGCGGATCCGACCACGTGCGCGGACCCCGGCGGGGTCCGCACCACGACGATGTTCGCCGATGCATCGATCGTCACCGCCCAATCTGCCAGGATCCGCTGCAGGTGGTCGTCGCCTCCGCGTCGGGCGAAGGGCAGCTCGGGGACCGCGTACACACTCGATCCCCCCGCGGCGCGCACCTTGATGGCCCCGAGTTCGTCGAGATCCCGCGACACGGTCGCCTGCGTCGCGGCGATGCCTTCGGCCGCGAGCAGCGCGACGAGATCGGACTGGCTGTGCACCGGGGTGGTGCCGAGCAGTTCGGCGATCCGGTGCTGACGTCGGGTCTTGGTCATCGCGTGGTCAATCCACCTGGTCCAGGAGCCACCACAACGCCGCCCGCGCCGCGTGCATCCGGTTCGCGGCCTGCACCCAGATGCGGCTGCGCGGTCCGTCGAGCGCGGTCGCGGTGACCTCCTCGCCGCGATGCGCCGGCAGACAGTGCAGCAGGATCGCGTCCGGTCGGGCCGCGTCGAGCAGCGTCGGGTCGACGGTGAACCCCTCGAAGTCGCGCCGACGCTGGTCGGCCTCGGCTTCCTGACCCATCGAGATCCAGGTGTCGGTGTAGACGACGTCGGCACCCTCGACGGCCTCGGACGGTCGGTCCGACACGGTGACGGTCACCCCGGCGGCGGCGATCCGATCCAGCATCATCGGCGGCGCCGGATGCGACGCGGGGGTCGACAGTCGGATGTGGGCACCCAACATCCCGGCGGCGAGGGCCAGTGACTGGAACACGTTGTTCGGGTCTCCGACGTAGGTGACGGTGCGGCCCTCGACCGAGCCGAACTCACCGGCGAGGGTGAGCACGTCCGCGATCGCCTGCAGCGGATGCGCCGTGTCGGACAACAGGTTGAAGACCGGCACCGAACCGGCGGCAGCGAGCCGTTCGACCTTGTGGTGCTCGAAGACCCTCGCCCCGATCGCGGTGTGGTAGCAGCTCAAGGTCCGGGCGATGTCCTCCGCGGACTCCCGGGTGTCGATCCCGACCTCGGCCCCCTGCACCGTGACGGGGTGCCCGCCGAGTTGGACCACCGCCATCTCGGTGGAGTGGCGGGTACGGGTGGAGGGCTTCTCGAACACCAGGCCGACGCCACGACCGGCGAGCACGGGTTGCGGCGCTCGAGCGGCGTACTCGACGATCGTGCGCAGCTCGGCGACGTCGAGGTCGTCGATCTCCAACAGATGGCGCATCAGCCCTGTCCTTCCAGCACGTCGGCCAGAATGCCGACGGCCTCGTCGATCTCGGCGTCGGTGATCAACAGGCTGGGCGCGAACCGCAGGGTCGTCGGCCGGACCGCGTTCACGACGAGTCCGGCGTCGAGCGCGGCCCGAGCGACCGCACGGGCATCGAGGCCGTCTCCGAGTTCGGCGCCCAACAACAGACCCAGGCCACGCACCGATGCGACCTCGTCGAGAGCGAGCAGTGCCTCGGTCAGACGGGCACCGGCGCGACGGGCCTTCGCCGGCGCGTCCTCGGAGACGAGCGCGGTCAGCGTGGCCCGGGCCGCGGCCGCCGCGAGGGGTTGTCCGCCGAAGGTCGTGCCGTGGTCACCCGGTTCGAACACGTCGGCCACCTCGGCCCGCGCCCAGCAGGCACCGACCGGAAAGCCGTTGCCCAGTGCCTTGGCGACGGTGACGACGTCGGCCCGCACGCCGAAGTGGTCGCACCCGAACCATTCACCGGTCCGACCGAGTCCGGTCTGGATCTCGTCGGCGATCAACAACAGACCTCGTTCGTCGCACAGTTCCCGCACCCCGCGGAAGTACTCCGCCGTGGCCGGGTTCACGCCACCCTCACCCTGGACGGGTTCGAGCAACACCGCGACCACCGTCGGGTCGAGCGCGGCTTCGAGCGCCTCGAGGTCACACCACGCGGCGTGACGGAACCCCTCGGGCAGCGGTTGGAACGCTTCGTGCTTGTCGGGTTGGCCCGTGGCGTGCAGCGTCGCCAGGGTCCGGCCGTGGAACGAGCCGTACGCGCTCACCACCACGTGGCGACCGCGGCCACCGAACCGCCGTGCGAGCTTGATCGCGCATTCGTTCGCCTCGGCGCCGGAGTTGGTGAAGAACACCCGGCCTCCGCCGCCGATCAGCTCGTCGAGTTGCCGGGCGGCGGCTTCGTGGTTGGCGTTGCCGAACAGGTTCGACACGTGGACCAACTCGTGCGCCTGGTCGGCGATGGCGTCGGCGACCGGGCCGTAGCAGTGCCCGAGCGCGGTCACCGCCAGTCCGCCGAGCAGGTCGAGGTACCGCCTGCCTTCGGCGTCGAAGAGTTCCACTCCCGTTCCGCGCACGAAGGTGACCGGTGTCGGCCCGAAGCTGGTCATCAGTGGTCCACCGGGTTCAAAGGGCATCGGTCACTCCTCGGTCGGGTGCGATCATCGTGCCGACACCGGCGTCGGTGAACAGTTCCAGCAGCAACGCGTGGGCGCGGCGACCGTCCAGGATGTGCACGCTGCCCACCCCGGCCCGCACGGCGTCGACACAGGCCGAGATCTTGGGAATCATGCCGCCGGCGACGGCGCCCCGGGCGACGAGGTCGTCGACGTCGGTCACGCCGACCGACGGGATCAGTGACGTCGGGTCGTCCACGTCGGCGAGCAGACCGGGCACGTCGGTCAGGTACACGAGCTTGGATGCGCCGATCGCGGCGGCCAACGCACCGGCGACCGCGTCGGCGTTGATGTTGTACGCCTGCCCCTCGGCGTCGGCACCGATGGTCGACACGACGGGGATGAGGTCTTCCGCGAGGAGACTGTGCAGCACCGACGGGTTGATCTTCGACACGTCACCGACGAAGCCCAGCGACGGGTCGCGGGGTTCCGCCGCGATCAGTCCGGCGTCCTCGCCGGCCACGCCCACCGCGACCGGTCCGTGCACGTTGAGGGCCGCGACCAGGTCGCGGTTGACCTTGCCCACCAGCACCATCCGGGCGACCTCGAGGGTCTCGGCGTCGGTGACCCGGAGGCCGTCGCGGAACTCGGGTGTCATGCCGAGGCGTTCGGTGAACTCGCCGATCTGGGGCCCGCCACCGTGGACGAGGACCGGGCGCAACCCGACCGCTCGCATCAGCACGATGTCTTCGGCGAGACGCCGGGTCGTCGCCTCGTCGGCCATGGCGTTGCCGCCGTACTTCACCACGACGACCGCGTCACGGAACCGCTGGATGTAGGGCAGAGCCTCGACGAGAACGGCGGCCCGGTCGGCGGCCTCGAAGTCGCTCACGACGTCCCCATGTTCTCGTCGACGTAGGCGTGGGTGAGGTCGTTGGTCAACACGTGCGCGGCACCGGCCCCGAGCCCGAGGTCGACGCTGACCAGGAGGTCGCGCCCGGCCATGTGGGCGGCGACCGCATCCGCGTCGTGGTCGACCGCGACGCAGCCTTCGGCAACGGTGATCCCGCCGTAGCCGATCGTCGTCGATGCCGGATCGAACCGCACGCCTGCGCTTCCCGCTTCGCTTGCGACCCGTCCCCAGTAGGGATCTTCGCCGTACCACGAGCACTTGACGAGTTGGCTGCGGGCGATCGCCCGCGCCACGGCGGCCGCGTCGGCGTCGCTGGCCGCTCCGGTGACCTCGACCCGCACGGTCTTGGTCGCACCTTCGGCATCACCGGCCATCTGACCCGCGAGGTTCGTGCACACCTCGGTGACCGCGGCCTGCAGCACGTCGGCGTCCACCGGCCCGGCCGCCCCGGAGGCCATGAGGATCACGGTGTCGTTGGTCGAGGTGCAGCCGTCCACGTCGAGCACGTTGAACGAAGCGTCGACGGCCGCTTTCAGGACCTGCAGTAGGACCTCGGGAGAGGCCGCGGCGTCGGTGGTGCAGACCGCCAGCATCGTGGCCATGTTCGGGGCGAGCATCGCCGCACCTTTGGCCATGCCGCCGACGGTCGCCGTTCCCGCGGCCGCAACGGCTTCCTTGCGGTGGGTGTCGGTGGTGCGCATCGCCTCGGCCGCCGCGGCGGCGTGACCGGGCGTCGCGCCCCGGGCGGCGAACAGGTCGGGAACCCCGGCGAGCACCGTGTCGATCGGGAGGGGGATCCCGATCAGCCCCGTGGAGCACACCAGCACCTCCTCGGCCGGCCGCGCGAGGTGTCTGGCGACCGATTCGCACATCGCTTCGGCGTCGGCCCTGCCCGGGTCGCCGGTGGCCGCGTTGGCGTTGCCGCTGTTGCAGATCACGGCGCAGGCGTGCCCGCCGGTGGCGGCGAGGTGCGCGTGTGAGGCGGCCACGGGGGCGGCGGTGAGCGCGTTGGACGTGAACACGGCCGCGGTCGCGACCGGTTCGCCGTCGGCCGTGGCGACCAGGGCGAGGTCGGGTTCCCCGGAGTCCTTGAGCCCACAGGTGCCCCCGGCGGCGACGAATCCTGCAGCGGCGGTCACGCTCACGGCATCATCCCCACGGTCGGCAGGCCGAGTGCTTCGTCGAACCCGCTCACGATGTTGGCGCACTGCAGTGCCTGACCGGAGGCGCCCTTGACGAGGTTGTCGAGCGCGCCCATGGCGATCACCCAGCCCGTGCGGTCATCGAGGCCGACCCAGACGTGCGCGACGTTCGACCCGAGGGTGGCCTTGGTGTGGGGCGGGTCGTCGACGACGGTCACGAAAGTGGTGGTGTCGTAGGCGTCGTGCAGCGCCCCGCGCAGGTCGGCGACGGTCACCGAGTCGTTCGCCGGGCGCACATAACAGGTGGTCAGGATGCCCCGGTTCATGGGCACCAGGTGCGGCGTGAAGAGCACCTGGGCGCCGAGGGTCTGTTCGATCTCGGGGGTGTGGCGGTGGTCGAACACGCCGTACGCGGAGAAGTTCTCGTCGACCGCGCCGAAGTGGGTGGTCGGCTTGGGCGAGCGGCCGGCACCGGAGACCCCGCTCGCGGCATCGACGACGATCGGCTCGGCGGCGACCAGTCCGGACCGAAGAAGGGGCGCGAGGGGCAGGACCGACGTGGTCGGATAACACCCGGGAACGGCCACGTGCCGCGCGCCGCGCACCTCGTCGGCGAAGAGTTCGGGCAGCCCGTACACGAAGTGGTCGAGCAGCTCGGGGCAGGCGTGGTCGGCGCCGTACCAGCGGGGGTAGAGCGAGGCGTCGTGGAGCCGGAAGTCGGCCGCGAGGTCGATCACGTGGTCGACCGCGTCGACGAGGTCACCCATGAGAGCCTGCGACGCGCCGTGCGGCAGCGCGCAGAACACGAGGTCGACGTCGGCGAGCAACCCGGGGTCCCAGGCGGCATAGGTCAGATCCGGGTAGGTGGCCGCCAGCGACGGGTACAGCGCCGCAGCCTCGTTGCCCGCTTGGGAATCGCCGGTCGCGAAGACGAGCTCGAAGCGCTGATGGGCGCTGAGTAGCCGGAGCAGTTCGGCGCCGGTGTACCCGGAGGCGCCGATGATGCCGACCCTGGACGTCGTTGCCATCCGAGGATCATACACGTGTGTGCATATTCATGCAACCGCCAGACGCTTCAGCCGCCCGTCGCCTTCTCCGGCAACTTCTCCCGCGACATCGCCTTGGGCCTCAGCGATGGTCGGGACAGGAACGGTCGCTCGCCGATCAGATACACGGCCGCACCGAGAACGACCGTGCCGCACAGGGCCAGCGCGATGCGAATCGGCGCGCCGAGATCACCGAGCTTGATCATGACGAAGAAGTAGACCAACACATGGGTGATGTAGAACGAGTAACTCACGCGTCCGGTCATGCGCAGGAAGCGGGTCGACAAGAACCTCGAGATGTGGAAACGCTCGTCGAGGCATGCGCCGATCAACACCATGGCAATCAAGTTGAATGCCAGAAAGCCCCATGAGTAGAGAAAACCGTTGTCTTCTCGCGTGGCCCACAGCGCGACGATCAGTAGCGCCCAGCCAGGCCATGCCAGACGTGTGAACCAGGCAACCGGAACCCGTCGATGATACCAGAGAAAGCCGAGCACGGCGCCGAGCGCGAACGCGTCGAGCCGGCCTTCGAATCGAAAGTAAACGGCGACCCAGTCACCCCAGGCGCGGTACTCGAGCGCGCGAACCACGGTCCCCGCGAGCGCGAAGAACACCAACACCGCCAAGATGCGGTAGATGGATTTGAAGGAGCGGAGGATGAATCCCATGACCAGCGGCCACACCAGGTAGAACTGCACCTCGACCGCGACGCTCCAGAGGACCATGATGTCGTCGTTGGCGATCGTCCCCACACCGGTGACCGAGTAGCGGTAGTTTATCGTGTTCGTGAGCGCCCAGACATCCTGCCGAAGTTCTGGTCCGATCGCCCGGCCGTAGCTCAGTACCAGGAGGAAGTGGACGCCCAATACCAGCAACAGAGGCGGATACAGGCGCCGCGCCCTGCCTCGCCAGAACTGCCGGTACCTGATGCGGCCGTACCGCTCGTGATCGACGAGAAGCAGTGCCGTGATCAGGAAGCCACTCAGTACGAAGAACACCGAGAGCCAGACCGCGCCACCCGGAAAGAACCATTGCCGATACGGGTACACGAGAACGAGGCCCACGTGCGCGATGAGCACGACGATCATCGCGACGCCACGCATTCCCTCGAGCGCGGGATAGAACGGCAACCGCCGTGGCGCCGCGCCCGCCGTGACGCGGTCGGTTCCCTTGGTGGAACGGGGAATGCGATCACTGATCGTCATGCACGATTCCCCCTGTCGCGCCTCCGACGCTGCCCGGTTCGCCAACGGTCGAGGATCAGGACCGCGATCCCGGCGACCAACGTGCCCAGCGTCAGTATCATGCCGATGAGCACCGACGTCGGGCGGAAGCGGAACTCGACTCTCGACGTGCCGGCGGGCACGCGCACGGCCATGTAGGTGCTGTTCGCTCGGAGCACATCCCGGCCACGACCGTCGACGGTGGCCCGCCAACCCGGATAGTCGTTCTGGTTGACCAGGACGTAGCCCGGCGTGGCCCGAGTCACCGACATGCGGATGTCACCCGGCCGATTCCGCTCGATCCTCACCTTCCCCGCGGGCGATGCCGACACTCTCGATCCTTCCGATCGGTCTCCGCCCTCGACCACGACCTCGGTCGTCGGGTCGAATCCGGACCGGAGAACCCGGTCACGTGCCGCGCGATTGCTGTCCACGTGAATCGCTCTCGACGGCGACGACGCGAGACCAGAGGGGCCGGGGACCGCGTACAACTGGAACCCGTCGACCGAATCCAGCAAGCGAAGGCCGGCGACGTGGCTCGAGATCAGCACCGGTTTCAGGATCCGGCCTCCCCCCAACCCGTTCGGTGACCCTGCGGACGGTTTGACATCGACCGCCAGCACCCCGGCATCCGGAAGATCCCGCGGTGTCGGCACCACTGCCATCTGGCCGTGGGTCGGCACCCGGCTCACGAGTCGGCCGCGCAGGTCATCGCCCGTCACCGTCACGGTCAGCATCGTTCCGTCCGGAACGTCTTCGGTGTACACCACGACGCTCGTCGGCGGCTCGACGTTCCAACGAAATCGCCACTCCTGACCGACCGGTGGGCGCACGGCATGGTTCTTCGCGCCGAGCCACGAGCGGTTCACGAACGGGTAGCTCGAACCCGTCACGATCCTGCGAATGCCCATGACCTGGAGACTCCTGGTGCTGGTCGGATCGACCGGACCGCCGAGCATGCCCAATTCGACGCCGCCCGATACCAATGCGCTCGGAGGCCTGAGTAGCGCGCGATAGAGAGCATCGTATGACTTCAGTCCAAGGGCATCGTAGTTGTACGGCGAATACAGTCGATCCCAGAGATTGACGTCCGGCATGAGCGATGCATCATCATTCCAGAGCGTTTGATTTCCGCGTACACCGTCGCCCAGTTTCTGCAGCCGCGATGGAAACGCCATGAAGCGTTCCTTTGGGACCGACACGTTGTAACCCCGCCAAAGGAATCCCCCTTGCAGGAACAGTATGGCCACCATCACCGCCATGGACACCGAACGTACCCTCGTCGACCGAGCCCAGACATGCACACCGACGAACAGCAGCCCGATGGCAAGGGTGATGCCGATGAAGATCACATGACTCAACAGCGTCTGACGCGCCGCGCTGCGAACTTCTTCCGAAGAATAGCCGGAATACCGGTAAATATTCATGGCGCGCAGAACAAAGGTGACGATGACCGCCACCATCAGCAGGCAGCTCAGGATGACTGGCCAATACACTCGGCTCCCCCGCGCTTTCGACAGGGTTCGCACGGCATCGATGCCGAATCCGGCCAAGACCGCGATGCACAGGGCCCAGACCGCGGCGATTCGTGTGGGCATCACCAGCGACATGATCGGGAGTCTGCTCACCAATGACGCGAGCCCGCCGATGTCATAGATGTAAAGGAGCACGATTCCCGCCATTCCTGCGAAGAACAAAGGGACGCGCCGGCGCGTCCAGCGCCAAGATAGAAGCGCCAGTAGTGCAAGTGCGAGTGAGAATCCACTCACGTAGAGGATCACTATTTCGAGGAAGGGGCGCTGAAGATTGAAGAATTCGGAATACTTCATCGCGGGCGATCCAGCATGGAATGGGAAGACATGAATCGATGCCCAGCGAAGTGACTGGAAGACCTGCACATTTCGGCCGCCCGAAGCCGGACTGTGAGACAGGTACTCGAGAAAGGGCAGAACCTGCACCGCGCCAAGGCAGAGCCCCCCGACAACCGCTCCTACGAATTTCGAAAATCGTCGCAGCGCTTCGCGAAATCCGAAGCGCTGCACTCGCAACCATGCGACACACCAGAGTGTGACCGGAAACATACCGAAGAAGATCGTCTCGACGTGTCCCGCAAAGATGGCGAGTGCGATGAGGACGGCGACGGCGGCACCCCACCTCGATGAGCCGCGACGGTCATCGGCTCGGATCAGCTCACTGGATGTCCAGAGTATGCCTGGGATGAAGGCCGCGACGCTCCCGAGTGGCCAGCGGAGCCAAACGACCATGAAGGCGCTGAACATGTAGGTCAACGAAGACGCGACACCGGCGATCGGCGACGCCCGCAGGTGGCGCATCAGGCCGTACATCAGCATCCCTGCGACGATCAGGATGAGATACGCCGAGACGAGGAGCGCAAGACGGAACGGCAAGATGTAGAACGGAACGGTGAACGGTGAAAAGACGGCCGCCTGGATGTTTGCCGTATGAGGCACGCCCGAGTTGTTGTAGGGGTTCCACAGTGGCAGATGACCAGATCGAACCTCATCGCGATTGAACTTGAGCCATGGAAGGACATCGACGGTGACGTCGATTTGTCGAACTGCTGCCGGCTTCGCATCGGGCGATTGCGTGAGTTCGGACAAGCCCGATACGTCACCGGCCGCGTACCATTGTCCGGTCGAGATGGGTTTCCAGAGAAAGATCGTGGCGGCCAGCGAAAGCACGAGAAATACCACGAGGATTTCGCGCCGCGGATCGGCGCGTGGGCGGGTTCCAGTGGCTCGCACCGCGTCGTTCGACACAAGTCGGTGATGCTACCCGACGGCACCTGTGCCGATGGAGCGTCCGAGTCGGGGAGGCAGGGCCGTGGCGCACTAGGTTGGCGAACCTGTGGGCGTCACCGAGCAGCCACCTCGCAAGGCCTGGGTCGTGGTCCCGTGCTATCGGGACGTACCCTCCTTTTGCCGGCTGCGCACCGACGTCCGGACCGAGTTGACCGCATCCTCGAAGACGGCGACGCTCCCGATCACCTTCGTCGTGGTCGACGACTCCGCAGGCGAAGATCAGGAGGTGGCCCGCTTGGCGGCACTCGACGACGTCCTGGTCGTCGAACCCCCGTTCAACCTCGGCCATCAGCGCGGCCTCGTCTTCGGGCTGCGCTCGATCAGCGATCAGATCGCAACCGACGACCTGGTCATCACCATGGACGCAGACGGCGAGGACCGACCGGCCGACGTTCCCGTGCTCGTCGATGCGCTCCTGGCCGATGGCGTGCTACCGGGGATGGTCGTGTTGGCGGCCCGGACCAGCCGTCAGGAGTCCGCGATGTTCAAGACCTTCTATCTACTCTTCAAGATGCTGTTCCGTGCCTTCACGGGAACCACGATCCGCAGCGGGAACTTCGCCGCGTACCGCGGTTCGGTCGTCCACGGGCTCCTCCGCCACCCGCATTTCGATCTGTGCTACTCGTCATCGTTCATCAGCTTGGACGTGCCGGTCGTCTTCGTGGGCTGCCCGCGTGGCGAACGCTATGCGGGCCGTTCCAGAATGAACCGGGAGCGACTGATCCTTCACGGCCTCAGAATGTTGATGCCCTTCATGGACCGCATCGCGCTCCGTGCGCTGGGGGGCCTGGCGGCACTCGTCGTGGTGGCGACCGGGTTTCTGGCCGTGCTCGGAATCGTGTGGCTCGCCAGCGATGCTGCTGTCGGCAGCTGGCTGATCGGACTTGGATTGGCGCTCGTCGTCTCGGCCCTTCTGGGGATCGCCTGCTGCATCATCCTGTTCGCCCTCTTCGCGCAGTCCCGTGGAATCTCACTGAGCGGCCTCGAGGTGGCCGATGAGCGACGCTCTCGAAGCACATCTGCTCAGCCAGACTGACGACGCGACGCGACTGTTCTGGCATCGGCTCCGATGGCGGTTCGTCGCGGCGCAGCTACCGTCGCACCCCTTCACCCTGCTCGACGTGGGCGCGGGTGCCGGCGTCACCGGCGAGTTCCTCGTCCGCGATCGCCCGGATGCGACCTACGTCTTCGACGAGCCGATCGCATCGCTTCGGGCTCGGCTCCGAGCACGTCATGGCGAGGCTGCCGACCTGCACGGGGTCGACCCGCTCCCCCGCGTCGACGTCGTGACGCTCCTCGACGTGCTCGAACACATCGACGACGACCGCGAGTTTCTCGCCCGACTCGTGGCACGGCTCGAGGCGCCGACGACGATCGTCGTGACCGTACCGGCATCGCCTCGGCTGTGGTCGCAATGGGACGTGGCCCTCGGACACGTCCGCCGGTACGACGCCGTGTCGCTGGACGCGCTGCTGGCGACGGTGCCGGTCGACGTCGTCGAGCGCGGCCACCTGTTTCCCGAGATGGTGCCGGCCGCATGGTGGCGTGCCCGGCGACGGCGTGTCTCGGCGTCGCCCGGTCCCGCCGGCGACGCCGAGTTTCCCGACCTTCCGCAGGTCGTCGACCGCATGCTCGAACTCCTGGGACGCCCCGGCGTCCGTTGGCGCGCCTCGATGCCTTTCGGCACGTCGCTCTGCGCGGTGGTTCGGGTGCGGACGTAACCTGCACCGACATGGAACTCGGGTTGCAGGGACGACGGGCCGCGGTGGCGGCCGGGTCATCGGGTCTCGGCCTGGGGGTCGTCCGGGCCCTCGCGGCCGAAGGGGTGCGGGTGGCCTTCTGCGGACGCAACGCCGAACGCCTGGAATCGGCGGCGGTGTCGGTCGAAGCCGACGTGATCCCGATCGTCGCGGACCTGGCCACCCCGGAGGGGGCGACCGGGTTCGTGGCCGCCGCGGACGAGGCCCTGGGCGGCGTCGACATCCTCGTGTGCAACGCGGGCGGACCGCCAGCGGGCACGTTCGCGTCGACGCCGTTTCCGGCCTACCGGGATGCGCTCGATCTGAACCTGCTCTCGACGGTGGCCATGTGCGAAGCGGCCGTGCCGGCGATGCAGGACCGACGATGGGGCCGGGTGCTCGCGATCACCTCCGCGACCGTGCGGGAACCGGCCGGAAACCTGATCCTGTCGAATGTGGCCCGCGCCGGCGCGACGGCATTCGTCAAGACCCTCGCCCGCGAGGTGGCCGCCGACGGGGTCACGGTCAACAACCTGCAGCCCGGTCTGCACGACACCCCCCGGCTCGACGAACTCGGCGGCGCCGATCGGGCCGCGCTGGCGGCGGCCGTCCCGGCCCGTGAGCTCGGCGATCCCGACGATTTCGGCCGGGTCGCGGCGTTCCTGTGCTCGGATGCGGCCCGCTTCGTCACGGGCGTGTCGATTCCGATCGACGGCGGCCGGTTCGCCGGTCTGCAGTAGCGGTCTCCACAACGGGCGATCGGGAACGTACACTCGGCGCTGATGAACACGTCGTGGAAGCAGACGGAGGTGGTGCGGTGAAGGTGATGGTCACGACCGACGGGTCGGACGCCGCGATCGAGGGCGCCCACCGGGCACTCGAACTGCTGCAGCCCGGCATCGAGGTGGTGCTGGCGATGGTGATCCCCGAGCGTGAGGACCCGATGATGACCGCGAGTGGCTTCGCCGGCCCGCTGGTCACCGAGGAAGAGGCGACCGCGGACTTCGCCGAGTCGGTCGAGGGAGGCCGAGCGGCCCTGCAGCGCACCGTCGATGCGCTCGACAACTCGGAATTGACCGAGGGCGACACCCTCGAGACCCGCCTCATTCCCTCCGGAGACGATGCCGCGGGGGCGATCGTCGCCGAAGCGGAACGGACCCACGTGGACCTGATCGTGATCGGGTCGAGTGGCAAAGGGGCGTGGCGTCGCCTGTTCGGCGGCTCGGTCTCCGAGAAGGTCGCCCGGGAGGCGCCGTGCCCGGTGCTCATCTCCCCACCCGGTGCGACAGACGACTGACGACCCTCACTCCGGGGCTGCCTGGTCGTCCACCACATCGAACCGACCGGTCTCCCACTGCACCGCGATCGTCGCCGCGATCGGACGGGCGAACTCCGCGATGTCGTCGGCGGTGTCCTCGGGTGACGACGCCAGCTCTGCCGCGTCGATCACGAGTGTCGAACGGCCCAGTTCGAGACCGAGGGCGAACTCGTCGACCGAGCCGGGGTCGGTGAGCAGGACCAGCGCGTCGAACCGGTCGGCATTGTCCACGGCGAGATCCGAGACGACCGCCGAGCCCGACCCGTACCCGACGAAGGTCGCCGAGCCCAGCTCGAGATGCCGCAGCACGGCGAGCACGGCATCGGCTGCTTCGTCGGATTCGTGGCGCGTCCCGAGCGACGGCGCGACGACCCGGAAACCGTCGGCCGCCAACGGTCGGAGCAGCTCGTCCCAGACGTCCCCTTCCTCGCCGAGTACGTCACCGACCAGCACCACGGGAGGCCCTGCACCCTGTTCGGTGTAGTGCACCACCAGGTCGTCGCCCAACGGGGCGTCGCCCGACTCGACGGGAAATCGCTCGCCGTCGTCGCCCTCTCCTCCCATGACCGTCGTCGGCCCCACCCCCACGACAGCCGGTACGAAGTCCGCCCGCTGATGCTCCTCGGCGGCTTCGCGTCGGGTCATCCGGTACAGCGCATGGGCGCCGACGATCCCGTAGGCGACGGCGATGACGAGATAGAGGCTTCCGGGCGAGATCTGTCCGATGGCGAGGCTGCCCACGACCGGGCCGATGATCGAACCGATCCCGTTGACGAGCACGATCCTCGCGCCCGCCGCGACCTTGAGGTCGTCGTCGATGTAGTCGTTCAGATGGGCGACGCTGAGCGAGTAGATCGGAAACGCCGTCCCCCCGGCGACCGCGGTCAGGGCGATGAGGACGAGGCGACGATCGGTCGACACCTGCGATGCCACCACCGCGACCACCCCTGCCACCAGGGCCGCCACGGCGATCACGACACGGCGGTCGACCCGGTCGGACCACCGTCCGAGCGGGACCTGCAAGGCCACCCCGCCGGCGAGCGCGGCGCCGACGAACGCGCCGGTGGCGCCGCGGTCGAACCCGGCCTGGTTCGCGTAGACGACTCCGGCGGTCAGCATCGCCGCGCCGATGAGACCCGCCATCGCCGTGCCCACCACCGCGAGCGGAGCGACCTTCGAGAGCACCCGCACCGACACCGGTTCCGGACGAGGTGGCGCCGGCGCGGGAAACACCGACAACGACACCGGCACCACGGCGAGCGACACGAGCACCGACGCGATGACGAAGGGCTCGAAGCCGCGGGCGCCGACGACGGCGTAGAGGACCTGTCCGCCGAGCAACGACGCGGAGACCACGGCCATGTAGATGGCGAACAGGCTCCCGCGCGAACGGTTCGTGGTCACTCCGTTCAACCAGGTCTCGCACACCACGTACAGCGCCGACACGCACAGTCCGACCACCACGCGCAGCACGAACCAGCTCACCGGGTCGATCAGCACGATGTGCAGCAGCACGGCGGCGGACGCCAGGCCCGCCAACCCGGCGAAGACCCGGACGTGGCCGACGCGTCCGATCGCCGCCGGCGCGAACGACGAACCACCGACGTAGCCCAGGTAGTAGCCGGCGAGCACCGTTCCGATCACGCCGGGGCGGAAGCCTTCGAGGCCGGCCCGCACCCCGAGGAGCGTGGCGGTGAGCCCGCTGCCGATCAACAACAGCGCGATGCTCACCAGCAGCGGGAGCGCATCGCGCACGGCGCCACCCAGTCCCCGCCCCGAAGACGTGACCGGGTCGGCGAGGACACTCACATCCGGCGATCCTAGGAAACCCGTGGGCGGTAGCCTGCGCCGACATGGAACCCGAGATCGTCGGCTTCGCCCGCGAGACCTTCACCGCGCACGGCACCACCCATCCCGTGTACCGGAGCGGCACCGGGCCGGCGGTCATCGTCATGACCGAGATCCCGGGGATCACCCCGGCGGTCGTCTCCTTCGCCCGTCGCCTGACCGACGAGGGCTACACCGCGGTGCTGCCGCAGCTCTTCGGCACCCCCGGACGCGCGCCGTCGAACGGCTACCTGCTCGGCACGCTCACCAAGGTGTGCATCTCGTCGGAGTTCACGCTGTTCGCCCGGGGTCGCACCTCGCCGGTGGTGCGCTGGTTGCGGGCCCTGGCCGCCGATGAACATCGACGCTGCGGAGGCCCGGGGGTGGGTGTGGTCGGCATGTGTTTCACCGGCGGGTTCGCCCTGGCGATGACCCTCGACGATGCGGTGATCGCGCCGGTGCTCTCCCAGCCCGGTCTGCCCGCGACCCTCACCGCGAAGCACAAGGCCGACATCGGGATCGACGCCGACGAGATGACGGCCATCGGTGCACGCGTGAAGAGCGAGAACCTCTGTGTGCTCGGACTCCGCTTCACGAACGACCGGCTGTGCCCGGCCGAGCGTTTCGACTCGCTGCGACGTCGGCTCGGCGGGAATTTCCGGGCGATCGAGATCGATTCGTCGCCGGGAAACGAATGGGGGTTCGCGCCGACGGCGCACTCGGTGCTCACCGAGGAACTCGTCGACGAACCCGGACATCCGACCCGGGCGGCACTCGACGAGCTCCTGGGATTGTTCCGCAGTCGTCTGCGCTGACGCGCCCGTGTGGGATGATCGCCTGACCATGAGCACACGGGTCCACGCCTTCGACGACGACGCACTCGGACACGACGACGCCGTCGGGGTCGCGGCTCGGATCACCACCGGTGAGATCTCCGCCGCCGAAGCGACCGAGGCGGCGATCGCCCGCGTCGAACGGGTCGACGGCGTCCTCGGAGCCGTCGCCCACGCCGCGTTCGACGCGGCCCGTGCCGCGGCACGCACCGCCCGCCCGGGCGCCGATGGGCCCTTTGCGGGGGTGCCGTCGTTCCTCAAGGACAACGTCGAGCTGGCCGGGATGCCGGCCTGCCACGGCTCCGCCGCGATCGACCCGGTCCCGATGAAGCGTTCCAACGCGCCCGCGGAGCAGTACGTCGCGCAGGGTTTCGTGATCCTGGGCAAGTCGACCATGCCCGAGTTCGGTCTGACCGCCAGCACCGAGTTCGCGGACGGCGCGGCGACCCACAACCCGTGGAACCCCGCGTACTCGGCCGGAGCGTCCTCGGGAGGCTCCGCCGCGCTCGTCGCCTCGGGTGCGGTCCCGATCGCCCACGGCAACGACGGTGGCGGGTCGATCAGGATCCCTGCCGCGGCGAACGGACTGGTCGGGCTCAAGACGACCCGGGGACGCACCAGGGACCGACCCGGCGCGCGGCAACTCCCCGTGAACCTGTCCGCCGAAGGAGCACTCTGTCGCACCGTCCGCGACGCCGCCCACCACCTGGCCGCGATGGAGCGTACCTACGCGCACCGTCACCTCCCCCGCGTCGGCCTGGTCACCGGCCCGGCGGAACGGCGGCTCCGCATCGGCATGGCCCGGGTGTCGCCGACCGGCGCCGCCGTCGAGGAGTCGACGATCGCCCAGACCGAAGCGACCGCGGCGCTGCTGGAGGAGCTCGGACACCGGGTCGACGAGGTGACGCTGCCGACGAGTCGGCACTTCACCGACGACTTCACCCTGTTGTGGGCGTTCATGGCGGTGCTCATGGCACGCTCCGAACAGTTCGGTCACCGTGGCCACTTCCACCCCGAACGGCTCGACCCGGTCACCAGGGGCCTCCAGGCCAAATGGCATGCGAACCGGGCGGCGACCGTCGGGGCGATCCGCCGCCTCCGTGCCGCCAGGGCCGACTACGACGCGATGTTCACCGGACACGACGTGGTGCTCAGCCCCACCTTGAACCACCCCACGCCGAAACTCGGCCATCTCGATCCGCGCCTCGACTTCGACGAGCTGTTCGACCGGATGTCGGCCTATGTGGGCTTCACGCCGGTCAACAACGTGTGCGGCGGTCCGGCGATCGCGCTGCCCACGCCACTCGACGCCGAAGGACTGCCCGGCTCGGTGCAGTTCTCGGCTGCGTGGGGTGACGAAGCGACCCTGCTCGAACTCGCGTACGAACTCGAGACCGCGCGGCCCTTCCCCGACATCCGCGCGGGCTAACCCAGCACCGAATCGGCCCCGAGCAGGACCCGCACCTCCGACACCAGCGGCGGCGCGTGCTCGACGCAGTAGCGCACCGGGAGGCGCAGCACGTCGGTGTCGCCCAGGTGCACGAACACCCGCGACTCGCCCGGGAACTCGCTCAACAGCCCCTTGAGGCGGATGAGCCGCGTCTCGTCGAGTTGGCCGGGCTGCACCTGGATGCGCAGTGGCGGGGCGCCGTCGACGATGCCGTCGAAGGGCTGCACGTCGACGGCGATCATCTTCGGGGTGTCGTCCCGCTTGTCGAGCCGGCCGCGCAGGACGATCACCGAGTCATCGGCGAGCAGATGGCCGATCGCAGCCATCGTCTTGGGGAACACCATCACCTCGATCGACGAGCGCAGATCCTCGAGGGTGAACACCGCCATCAGGTCGCCCTTGCGCGTGTACTTGCGCTGCAGGCCCGTGACCACCCCACCCACGGTGCGGGTCGTGCCGTCGGAGAGATCGGCCAGTTCGTCGAGTGTGGACTCGGTGCGTCGGCTCAACGCCTCCTCGGCACCCATGAGCGGGTGGTCCGACACGTACAGACCGAGCATCTCCTTCTCGAAGGCGAGCTTGGTCTTCTTGTCGAAGTCCATGTCGGGGATCGCGTCGTGGTCGTCGAACACCCCTGCGGCGTCGTCGCCGCCCGATTCGAAGAGGCTCATCACGCCCTGGTCGCGCTCGCGTCGTCGGGCGATCGCCTTGTCGACGATCGCCTCGGCGACGAGCACGAGCCCCTGGCGGGGATGCCCCAGCGAGTCGAACGCGCCGGCCTTGACGAGCGACTCGACGGCCTTCTTGTTGAGCGCCGAGGGGTCCACCCGGTCGCAGAAGTCGTAGAAGTCGGCGAAGGGGCCTCCCCGGTCCCGCTCGGCGATGATCTTCTCGACGATGCCTTCGCCGACGTTGCGGACCGCGGAGAGCCCGAAGGGGATCACGACGTCGCCGTCGGCGGTACGGATCGGGACGAAGTCCGACGCGGAACGGTTCACGTCGGGCACCAGCACCTCGAGGCCCATGGCCCGGCACTCGGCCAGGTACACGGCAGCCTTGTCGAGATTCGTCTTGACACTGGTGAGCAATGCCGAGAAGTACTCGGCCGGGTAGTTCGCCTTGAGGTACGCGGTCTGGTAGCTGATCAGGCCGTAGCCGTAGGAGTGGGACTTGTTGAACGCGTAGTCGGCGAAGGGTTCGATGATGTCGAACCATTCCTTGCCCAGTTCGCGGCCGTACCCGGTGTCCTCGCAGCCCTGTTCGAACTTGGCGCGTTCGGCCTGGATGAGTTCGCGGATCTTCTTGCCGGTGGCCTTGCGGAGGTTGTCGGCCTCGGCGAGCGAGTAACCCGCGAACTTCTGGGCGATCCGCATCACCGATTCCTGGTAGATCATCAGCCCGTACGTGCCGGCGAGGACCTCTTCGGCGTCGGGATGCAGGTACTCGATGGGTTTGCGGCCGTTCTTGCGATCCGCGTAGTCGTTGTGCATGTTCGCGCTCATCGGCCCGGGCCGGTACAGCGCGATCAACGCGGCGACGTCCTCGAAGG
>CAZQSU010000046.1:0-23749 GCA_964595905.1 uncultured Iamiaceae bacterium | reverse complement strand
CATTCTCGGCCCGAATCAGGCTGGTGCGCCAAGAAATCTCGCATTTCCTTTCAAGACTCGCGAAGCGACAACGGACTCCCACGGGAGTCATCGAATGCAACCGCTCATGACCGGCCTCCGGGAACCGGCAACGGTACTCCCATGGGAGTCATCGGGTCACGCCAAAGGAGACGGCAGATACCGTGTGCTCCATGAGCGGCAGCGTGTTTCTCGGCGGTGGCGGCCAGGCGGAGCAGGAAGCTGCGCTGTGGAGCGAAGCATTCTCCGTCGGTGCGTCGATCGCCATCTGTCCCGTCGTCCGGTCTGTTGCCTGCGCGCCACGATCACCTGCAGGACGGTGGAGGCTTGCACAGAGGCAGCGCGGGACCGGGGCCGGACGGGCGTCGATCATCCGGATGGGCAGGTGGATCGGCCGGATGGACCCGGCGGGATCGACTACCGTGCTGGCGACCTGACACCGAGGGAAGGCTCCGCCCCCATGTCCGATCAACCACCGCCCCCGACGAATTTCCCTCCTGACGGTGGGCAGCCATCGTCTCCTCCCGGCGGGGGTCAGCCGACGCCGCCGGCGTGGACGCAACAGCCACCCGCGGGTGCGGGCCAGCAGCCACCGACTCCGGGCGCGCCTCCCCCGCCGGGCATGACACCACCGCCGCCGGCAGGCGGCTGGCAGCCGCCGCCTCCAGGGATGCAGCAGCCCGTTCCGGGCGGCTGGGGGCCGCCGCCGCAACCGGCCCCCGCCAAGCAGAGTTCGGGCTGCCTCAAGGTCGGGCTGATCGTGCTCGTGATCTTCGCCGTGCTCGGCGCCGGAGTCGTCGGCTGCATCGTCTATACGGGTGACAAGGTGGTGAACGAGCTCGCGAAGTCGGTGGGCACCGCCGACCCGGACGACTACGAGGTCTCCGACTTGAAGTGCGCCACCGAAGAGAACGGCACCCTCAGCGCGAGCGGCAAGATCACGAACACATCCGAGAAGGCGCAGGGCTTCGAAGTCACCGTGCGCTGGGTGACCGATGACAACACCCTGATCACCGACGCCAACGACTACACCGACCGGATCGACGTCGGACAGAGCCAACTCTGGCAGACCTCCGCATTCGAGAATGCGCCAGAGGGCACCACGGCCAAGTGCGAGATCGCCAGCGTGGAGTACACGATCTTCGACTGACGCTGGACTGGTCGACCTCCCGACCGGGTCATCCTGATTCGAGGTGTCCTGGCTCCGCCTTCGTGGGGACCAACTCGGAGACGATGCGATCGGTGAACCCGTCTCGCACCGACAACCTGGATCGATGGACGATACGCTGGGCCGATGAGGCCGGTGCCACGACTCGCCCGCGTACTGGCCTGCAGCATGTTGCTCATCGGTCTGTCGGCGTGTGGATCCCGGGCAGACGCCGGGACCGACGCAACGGCGTCCACGACCGTCGCTCGTGCACTCCCGACGTCGACGAGTGCCGCTTCCGTCGTGACGACGACCTCGCCGTCAGTCGCGACACCGTCCAGCGCGCCTCCGCCTTCCCTCGTCGCCGACGCACCATGTGATGCCCGCCAACTCGGCTCGAATGACCTCGACCCGATCGTGCCCGACGGCGAACCGCTCGGACCGATCGTGGTCCACAACACCAGTGAGGTGGCCTGCACGCTTCGCGGCTACTTCGGCGTGCATCTGGTCAACCAGATCGGACTCGAACTCAGCGAGACGGTCATCCACCAACCGGCTCCGGTTGAAACGGTCGAACTCGGTCCTCACGGGGCCGGGACGGCCAGCTTCGAGATCGAATCGCGAGGAGACGATCCGTACCCGGCCTGCGATCACAGCAAGGCGGTCGGCATCTCCCCACCGGGATCGGACCCGACCGCAGACGACCCCGCATGGACCTTCTTCTCTTCGTTGAAGGTCTGCAACAAGACCGTCGTCGTGACCCCGATCGTTGCCGGCCCCAACGGAAACCGGCCGTGACCCGTAGGGGAACACCAGCATTCGGAGTCGACGGGACCGTCGAGGCTGACTCGTCCGCCCGACGTCTGCCCTCGAGGTGACTCCCGAGCAAAGGCGATGGTCAGCTCAGGGCGATGAGGTCGGTGAACTCGGCGTTCCAGTTCGCGAACTCACCGTCGGGCAGCATCAGCACCCGGTCGGGTTGCAGTGCCGCGACGAACTCGGTGTCGTGGGAGACCAGCACCACCGTGCCGGGCCACTCCCCCAGCGCCGTGGCCATCGCCTCACGCGAGGCCGGGTCGAGGTTGTTGGTCGGCTCGTCCAACAGCAACAGGTTGTGCCGGCCGGCCACCAGCTGGGCGAGTGCGAGCTTGGTCTTCTCGCCGCCCGACAGCGTGCCGGCGTCCTGGAACACCTTGTCGCCGGTCAACCCGAACATGGCGAGCAGCCCGCGCCGGACCTCGTCGGACCCGCCCGGTGACGCGTCCCGCATGTGATCCAGCAGCGAGCGGCCCGGCGCGATGCCCTCGTGCTCCTGCGCGTAGTAGCCGACGACCACGCGGTCACCGAAGCTCACGGTGCCGGCGTCCGGCGTGGTGCGGCCGGCGAGGATCTTGAGCAGCGAGGTCTTCCCCGCGCCATTCAGCCCCAACACGAGCAAGCGGTCGCCACGCCCCGCGTCGAAGGTCAGATGGTCGAACACGGCATTGTCGTCGTAGGACTTGGCGAGATCAGCCACCTCGAACACCGTGCGATTCGCCGGCGGCGGGTCGGGGAACGCAATGGTGGCCGTGCGGTGGTGGACCGGTCCGGTCACGGCCTCGGCCCGGAGCCGGCCGATCCGCTTGGAGATCGACTTCGCCATCGTCGCCTTGGTGGCCTTGGCACCGAAACGATCCACCACGTGCTGCAACCGGTCGATCTCGGCCGCCTGGGCGGCGGCGAGCTTGGCCTGACGGATCTCGTCCCGCTCGCGCGCCGCCAGGTACTGGCTGTAGGTGCCGCGGTACTCGACCATCTCGCCGGTGTCGTCGTGGCCGCCGCGGTCCAGGTGCAGCACCCGGGTGATCTCGGAATCCAACAGGTCGAGGTCGTGGCTGATCACGATCAGCGCGCCGCTGTAGGCGCGCATGAAGCCCAGCAGCCAGTCCTTCGCGTCCGCGTCGAGGTGGTTGGTGGGCTCGTCGAGCAGCAACACGTCGCTGCCCGCGTACAGGATCCGGGCGAGTTCCACCCGGCGCCGCTCCCCACCCGAGAGCATGCCGACGGCGAGGTCGAGGCGGCCCTCGGTCACCCCGAGCCCGGCGGCGAGCCGGCGCACCTCCGACTCGGCCGAATAGCCGCCGTCGATCCGGAAGCGTTCCTCGGCGCGGGCGTAGCGGGCGATGTTGCGCTCGGAGGGGTCGTCCTCCATGCGTTGGCGGAGCTTTTCGAGACGACGGGCGGCCTCGTCGAATCCCCGCCCCGACAGCACGTGCGCGAGCGCCGGGGTCTCCGGCGGCACCGAATCCATCCGCGGGTCCTGGGGCAGGTAGCCGAGCCCGCCCTTGACCAGCACGTCGCCGCCCGCGGGCGGCTCGGCGGCGGCGAGCACCTTGAGCAGGGTGGTCTTGCCCGCACCGTTGCGGCCCACGATCCCGACCTTGTCGCCGGAGGAGACCGTGAAGGTCACGCCGTCGAGCAGCGTGACCCCACCGGCTTCGGTGCGCACGGACCTGGCCTGGAGCATCGGACCAGCGTGACAGCAACGGGACGAAGACGACACATCGGATCCGGTGCCCGGGCGGTGGGTGCTCGGCGGCACTCGGGCTACGGTCGCGGTCGATGAAGACCGGTTCGCTTCCCGTCATCGACATCGACCTCGCCCGGTTGCCCGAGCAACCCGACGACGTGGAATGGCCGACCGACGACTGGCCGACCGGTGATCCGGTCGACGCGAAGAAGCGCAAGCTCGCCAAGGTGCTCGAGGTCGCGTTCGACGACGAGCCACCGGCGGTGCTCGGCCCGACCCGCGCGTTGTTGGTCGTGCAGCACGGGCGTCTCGTCGTCGAACGGTACGGACCCGGGGTCGTGAACGACTTCACCGGGTCGCGCGAACCCGACGGGCCCGACACGGCGCTGATCTCGTGGTCGATGGCCAAGTCGATCCTGCAGATCGCCATCGGCGTCGCGACCCGCGACCACGACGTGCACCTCGACTCGCGGGCACCCGTGCCCGAGTGGGACGACCACGACGACCCCCGTCACGGCATCACCTGGCACCACCTGCTGCACATGGCGTCGGGGCTGTCGTGGATGGAGGAGTACACGACCGAGAAGGGCTCTGACGTGATCAGCATGCTCTTCGGCGACGGCAAGGCCGACATGGCGGCGTACGCGGCCTCGTTCCCGCTGGCCGCGCGGCCCGGCACCCAGTTCCTGTACTCGAGCGGCACCACCAACATCCTGGCCCGCGCCCTCCAGAGTGTGCTCGGCCTCGAAGGCGACCCCGACGGCATGACGAAGTGGTTGCGCGACGAGGTCTTCGCCCCGATCGGCATGACCAGCGCCTCGCCCGAGTTCGACGACGCCGGCACCTGGGTCGCATCGTCGTACGTGTACGCCACCGCCCGCGACTTCGCCCGGTTCGGTCTGCTCGCCCTGCGCGGCGGCACCTGGGACGGCACCCAGGTGGTGGACCGGTCGTGGATCGACAGCGCCCGACGCCCGATCAAACTGCCCACCGGTCACGCGAACCGGTACGGGTCGCACTGGTGGGTGCACGACGAAGCCCTCGGATCGTTCGCCGCCCACGGCTACGAGGGCCAGCGGATCCTGTGCGTTCCCGAACGCGACCTGGTCGTCGTCAGGCTGGGCAAGACGCCGCTCACCCCGGCCGAACACGACCGCGACCCCAACCCGGTCGACAAGTACCTCGACAAGATCGTCGCCTGCTTTCCCGAGTGACGACCCGCACGTCCCCTCGACAAAGGAGCCCGTCATGCGCATCGGAATCTTCATGGGAGACCTGGCCGGCGACGCCTCCCGGGTCGACGCCGCGGTCGCCGTGGCCCAGCGCGTCGCAACCGGCGGGTTCACGTCGGTGTGGATGCCCCAGATCTTCGGCCTCGACGCCCTCACGACCCTCGCCGTGATCGGGGCGCAGGTCCCCGACATCGAACTGGCCACCGGGGTCGTGCCGATCTACCCGCGCCACCCCGGGGTGCTCGCCCAGCAGGCGCTGACCGTGCAGTCGGCATCGGGCGGCGGCCGGCTCAGCCTGGGCATCGGGCTGTCGCACAAGCTGGTGATCGAGGACATGTTCGGGTACTCGTTCGACCGTCCGGCGTCGTACATGGAGGAGTACCTCCAGTCGCTGGCGCCGCTGCTGCGGGGCGAGCGCACCGACCAGGTGACCGACCGGATCACCACGCATCTCACCCTCGACATCGCCGCGCCCGAACCGCCGGGATTGTTGGTGGCTGCGCTCGGTGAGCGGATGATCGGCCTCGCGGCACAGTACGCGGACGGCACCGTCACCTGGATGACCGGTGAGAAGACGTTGGCCGAGCACACCGTGCCCACGATGCGCGCCGCGGACGGTGGCGCCGACAAGCGGGTGGTCGCCGCCCTGCCCGTGGCGGTCACCGACGACGTGGCCGCGGCGAAGGCCCTCGCGGCGAAGCTCTTCGTGATCTACGGCCAGCTTCCCTCCTACCGGGCGATGCTCGACCGCGAGGGTGCCGCCGGGCCCGAGGACGTCGCGATCGTCGGCTCAGCTGACGAGGTGACCGAGCGGATCGGTGCGATGATCGACTCCGGGGTCACCGAGTTCGTCGCCGTGCCCTTCAGCCGTGACGACGCACCGGCCACCTTCGAGGCGCTCGGCACGTTGCTCGACCGCTGAACCCGACTGCTGAGCTCGACCGCTGAGGCGGTGCGCCGATGGGCACGTCGGGCCAATGAGCACGGTGGCCTGTTCCACGTGCAGCGGCGAACGACGACGGTGAGCCCGAACGGGCCAGAACGGTCCGCGGCGCCCGGAACGGTGACTCAGATGCCGCACGACCGCATCGGGTCGTTCGAGACCGCCAGCGTGCACACCCCGATCCCCACGTTCACCACGTCGGCCGTGCGGAGCTGCTGCGCGCCGGGTCTGCGGTAGGTGATCCTGACCGAGCGCAACGCGCCGACGTCGTGGCCTGGCGCCAGGTGCAGCGTCACCGCGAGGAGCACCCGATCGGATGCGTCGCCGTGCGCGGTCGCCGGTGGCAGTTCGACTCCGGCGATCTCATCGAGACCGGTCGTGTCGATGTCGAAGCCCGGTCCGTGCAGTCTCGGTGTGCCGGGCCAGCGCAGGATGAACGATCGACCGAGTGGTGGACGGCCCCGGACGAACCCCTCGACGTCGACACCGACCGCGTCCAACGCCTGGACCGAGACGATCTCGACCGGATGTGACGACGTGTTGCGCAGTCGGGCGACCGCGACCGTCGCCGACTGCCCGTCGTCGAGCGCGCCGCCGACATTGCCGAGCGGCTCGATCGCCACCGGCGCGGGCCGCGGGTGGCCCCAGGGCGCGTTCGCCGCGGCGATCCCGGTGCCGGCGAGCGCGACGAGACCGACCACGATGAGCGCCGCGCCGCGACGTGCCCCGGGCCGCCTCCGTCGAATCGCCATGGGATGAACCTACCGGATCATGGCGGTACGCCGACGTGCACGTCCTCGAGCTCCCGCCCGTGGGTGTCGGGGTAGCGCAACCAGATGATGATCAGCGCGGTGATCGGGCCGACACCGAGGATCGTGACCGTGAGCGACAGGTTCCCCAACCCGGCGAGCAGCGCACCACCCAGCGCGAGGCTCGACGCCTGACCGCCGACGCTCGCGACCGTCGCCCACGCGACCGCCTGGCTCCGCACCGAGGTGGCGAACAGTTCCGCGGAGTACGCACCCAGCACCGGGCCGGCGCCCAGCACCCCGAGCAGCATCACGACCATGCAGGCGCCCAGCACGATCGGCCCGCCCGGCAACCAGAAGAACGCGACCGCGCCGACCACGCCCAGACCCGCGAGCGCGCAGCCCACCACCCGTCGGCCGTACCGGTCGGATGCGGCACCCGCGAGGACCATGAAGGGGATGCCGGGGATGCCGGCCGCGACGAGCATGAAACTCGCGGTGGTCGCGTCGAAGTGCCGCTGGGTCTGGAGGAAGTCGACCGCGAACGACGACGCCTGTTGCGACAGGCTCATCAGCACACCCACGCCCAGCACCAGGACGATCCACTTGCGGTGCGGTGGACGGAACAACGCCCGCCAGTCGCGCTCCAACAGGCCCGATCGCCGCGCCGTTTCGAAACGTTCGCTCTCGGGCAGCAGCCGCCGCAGCCACGCGACGAGCAGCAGCGGAGGGACACCGAGCAGGTACATCCACCGCCACGACAACCCCAGCGGGTGGATGATGCCGCCGAAAGCGATCGCGCCGAAACCCACGCCGAGGGTGTTCATCATCTGCAACCAGCCGAAGCCGACCCCGCGGGCCCGCGCCGGGAGCGACTCGGCGGCGAGGGTCCACACGATCGCCGCTTCGGCGTTGAGGAACAGCCGGGCCACGAACTGGCACGCGGTGAACGTCGCCGCGGTCGGCGCCACCGCCGTCGCCGCGGTGGCCACGGTGTAGCCCAGCACCGAGATGATCAACAGGCGCCTGCGACCGACCCGATCGGCCCGGAGGGCGAGCGGCACCGCCAGCAACGCGCCCAGGTACAGCACCGACAGATACCAGCTCGCGGCCGACTGCGACAGCCCGAAGGTCTCCCGGATCTGTTTCAGGGCGACGAGGATGATGCCCCGGTCGTACCCGTCGAAGAACAGGGTCGACCCGAGCAGCCACAACAGGAGCCAGTCTCTGCGTCCCAGCACGGCGAACCCGGCCCGGATCGCGGCCCACCCGCCTGCTTCGGTGTCGTCCATGTCGCCGCTCAGGGGCGGGGGCCACCGGGAACGGTCGATGACGAGTCTCTTCCGGCGGCGCCTCCGGTGGTCGTCGTGGTCTCATCCGGACTTCCATCACCGCCGCCGCACACGTCGAGCCGCACGAGCTTGCGTCCCGACCTGGCGGGGTCGGCCACCAGGGTCACCGACCCGTTGCGTTCGGCCGCCCAGGTGGTGAGGGCCTTGTGCATGTTGTCCGGCGACGAGTCACCCGTGGTGACATCCAGGCGCACACACGACGCCGAGTCCCGGTTCTCGTACGCGACGAGGGTGTCGCCGCGGTAACCGTTCATGGCGAGCGCGAGCACGTCGTCGTGCACGAGCGGGGCGAGCGTGCCCTCGAGGAAGAACCGCCCGAACGTGCCCGAGGACTCGACCTTGCCGTCGACCTTCGGGATGGCGACGGGCAGCTGGTCGATGCCCGCGGCGACGCGGGCCGGGGCGAGCACCTGGGCCGACCCGTCGGGCGGATCGCGGAACACCGTGTCGAGCGCGGCCGACGACGAGGCCGTGACGAGGTTGGCGGTGAAGGTCACGCCGTGGTCGGCCGGATACCGCAGCCAACTCGACAGCACCGCGGGCACCTTCGCGGTGTCGGTGTCGTCGCCGCGGCGGGCCTTCAGCTCGGCGCGTATCTGGTCCTGGTCGGCCGGCGACTGGGTGTCGGCCCACGCCGCGGCGACCCGCCACGCGTCACCGCCGACCAGGGTCGCGAGCCCGAACGTGCCGTCACCGTAGGCCTTGGGCGCCGCGACGGCGTCGGTGGTGAAGTGCTGGTCGTCGAGCTGTTCGGTCAGACCGACCACCAACACGGCCGACAGGTAGGGGCTCGCGGGCACGGCCCGTACGTGGATGATGTTGCGCACGGTGTCGTAGAACACGACGGTCCTGTCACCGTTGAAGGCCTGCAACGACCGGGCCATGTCCGCGTCGTTGGGGTTGAGCCCGAGCACGTCGAACGGGGTCGAGAGCCGGTCCATCAGGCCGCGACTGCGGGCGAAGTAGCCACGCAGCGCCGCGTCGTAGGTCGCGTCGTCCTCGAGCAGCGTCGTGGGATGGCTGGTGAAGTCGAGCTGTCGGGTCCGTTCGACGAACGGGACGAGTTCGTCGGTGAGCCGCACCAGTTCCGCAGGGGTGATCACCGGCCCCTGGGCCACGGTCGTCGACGTCGACGAGGTCGAGGCCACCGTCGTCGGTGGCGCCTCGACCTTCGTCTTGGGCGGACGGATCGTCCGCAACACGACGTAGGTGACGATCGCGGCGGCCAACGCGACGCCGATCACGCCGAGGATCATCGCGACGCGCCCCTTGGAATCGGGCGGTGGCGGCGCGTCGGGTTCGACCTCGGGCTCGGCGACTGCAGGCGGCGGCGAAGCGGCGGGCCATTGGTGAGGCGGCCGTGTCGGAAACGGCTGGGGATTCGGAATCCACTTGTCGGACACGGCTCTCGAGGTTCCCTTCTTCGGACCGGACACGATCCGACCCGCCCGGTTCGGTCCGGGGCCGAGGGTTGGTTACGACGGTTGCGTATCGTCGCTACGGTATCGGCCGATGGGCAATGATCGGGACCGTCGGTCGAAGCGGCTGGCCCACGACACTGCCGGACAGGCCTATCCGACCGGCGTGAGCCCGACCACGGGCGATGGCCGACCCGCGGGCACCGGGGAACCGATCGCCAGCCGGTCGACCGACGAAGAGGCCCGTGACCTGCTCGCCCTCCGCCGGGCGAAGCGTGGTGACACCGGTGCGTTCGCCGATCTGGTCCAGGCGAACGACCGTGACGTCCGAGCGCTGCTCGCCGTCCTCGTCGGCCCCGACGATCTCGACACCGTGTGCACGCAGGTGTACCTGCGTGCGTTCCGGGGCCTGCCGATCGCCCCGTCGACGTCGCCCCGGATCTGGCTCCTCGGCATCGCGGACGGCGCGGCCCGTGACACGGTGCGGCGGATCCGACAGCGTCCGAGCGCGGACCGGGGCCCGGCAACGCCGATCCCGATCGACCGACCGTCCGATGAGCGGCTGGTGCTCGCCGCCGTCGACGCGGTGGGGCTCACCCCACGGGAGACCTCCCGGCTCACCGGTGGAGGCGTCGACCGGGTTCGTGAACTCCTGGCGACGGGCCGCGCGGAGGCGGCCGGGTCGTTGCCGTTCGATCCACCGCCCGAGCACGCCGGGCGCTTCTGGGGTGATCTGGGTCGCCGACTGCTCGTCGAGCAGTCGGCACCGGCCGCCTCGGGAAGCCGCGACGAGGCCGTGGCTCGGCGCTCGGCCGACGACCGCGACTCGATGTCTGCGACACCACAGGCCCTCGACGTGGCACGCGGCATGGCGGTACGGGTCTCTCAGCAGCATCCACGGACGATTCCCTGGCGACGGATCGGCACGGCGTTCGCGATCGTCGTGGTCGTCGCGGGGTGCATCGGGGTGGCGCTGACCCTCGCCGGCCATGCGTCTCGCCGTGACGCCGGGCTGGGCGACACCGCGCTGAAGACCCTGAATCAACTGGACGCGGCGCTGGCCCGCAACACCGTCGTCCGCGGGACGGCGACCATCAGCGCCCCGGGTGAGGCCGCGGTCATGCCGGGGCGCTACCGGTTCGTGCGCTCCAACACCGGTTCGTGGCGCATCACCGCCTCCGACGGCTCGATCGACGAGGGCTACGACGTGCCCACGGCGACGGCGACGACGGTGCGCAGGGCCGTCGGCACCGGCGAGATCTCGGCGTCGGTGCGCAGAGGGCTCGCCCCCGGGCCACCCGAGGCGACCGGCGCCGCGACGGGCTCGCCGGGGGACGTGCTCGCGAACGTGATTCGCGCGGTGCGCTCGGGTTCGGCGGGATCGGTCGAGACGCGCTCGGTGCCGGTGGGCACGACCACGACGACCGGTTCGGGCGGAACCGACGGATCGACCGGGTCGAGTGGCGGGACCGGGGAACCGACCACGACCGAGGGGCGGCAGGTCTGGGTCGTCAGCAGCCGGCTCGACGGCGCGACCGCCACGTCGCCACTGGCCGGAGCGGGGAACTTCGGTGCGGTCGACGCGGACGAGGCCGAACTCGTCGCCGATCAGTCGCTCGCACTACCGACCCGTCTCACGCTCCGCCGCGACGGGGTGACGGTGCTCAGCGTGACGTTCTCGGGGTTGTCGATCTCGCAGCAGGCAGCGACGGCGTCGTACGCCCCGAAGGTGCCGGTCGGGACGCGGGCGACGACGACCGACGCGGGGTTCGTCCCCACCGCCGCTGGTGACCTCGCCGGTGCGTCCGCCGGGGCGACCGGCACGCCGTCGTACCTGCCGGGCGGCTACGTGCTCGCATCGGCCGGGACGAACCGGGCTCGACGCACCACCGTCGTGTGTTACCGGAGCGGATCCCGTCAGCTCGTGCTCACGGTGCGTCCGAGGCCGGCGGCCGGTGGCGCCACGGCAGACCCGTTCCCGGCGACGGATGCCGCGGACGTACCCGAGCAGGTGTCGGTCGGCTCGGGGGTGTTCGCCGGACGCGACGCGTCGGTTTCGCTCACTCCGGTACGGCATGTGTGGGTGAACGGACCGCAGACCCAGGTGGTCGCGGCCGGCGACCCGCCGGTCGCCCAGCTCACCAAGGTGCTCGCCTCCCTCCGCTGATGCGGTCGTGCCCGGAGCGGGGTTCGAACCCGCACGACCCGAGGTGGGTCAGAGGGGTTTAAGCCCTCCGCGTCTACCGATTCCGCCATCCGGGCGTCGCCACGACGCTACCGGCGCCGACCCGACCCCGCCGCCCATTCGACCACCTGGCCGTCAGGCCGCGTCGGCGACCGTGCCCGACGGTGTCGACAACGATTCCCACAGTGCGGTCCGCACCCGGGTCGCTTCGGCGCCTTCGAGCCCGTTGGCGACGATCACGCCTTCGACCATGTCGGCGACGACCGCACCGAGAGGACGGCCGTCCAACCGCACCGACACGGTCGTCCACCCGGTGCGGCCGCGTTGGATGGTCCGCTCGGCGCCGGCGACCCGAGGGGGGCTACGGAACGACGGGGTGTGCAGGCCCATCGTGCGGGCGTTGGTGCCGAGGGTCCGGGCGACGGTGGCGAAATCGAGGGAGTTGGCGGTCTCGGTCATCACTGCCCACTATGCCCACGGGGTGGGACACTCACGATCCGACCGCACACCGGGTCGCCCCCGCCACCCGAAATTCGGAGCGTGAAGGTTGCCTGTCGACCAGTTCGCTCCGAATCTCGTACCGGGGATGTGGCCGATCGCACCCGACGCGCGCGTCGACGGGGTCGAGGTCCCTGGCGGACTCTAGAGTCGGGACGCGATGGCGGTCGACGACGCGCTCAATCCGACCCAGCGCGCCACGCTGGGCATACTCGGCGCCGGAGACGCCGAGGCACGGCCCGACTTCGACCCCGGACTGGCCGGGGAACTGCGCGACCAGCTCGAGACCGGCCTCGCCGAGGTCGCCGCCGACCTCGACCCGGCGACGCCGCTCACCATCACCAAGTACCTGCTGAACGGCATCCACGGCTGCCAGGCGAGGTATCTGCACGACAAGCACCGTCCCTTCGAGCTCACCGTGCCTGTCGTGCGGGGGTCGATCGCGCACAAGGCGCTCGAACTCGCCGTGCACTGGCCCGGCACGCCGCTGCCACTCGAACTCGTCGACGAAGCCATCTCCCGGGTGCGCGACACCGACCACTGGGCGGCCGACTTCCTCGTGGCGATGGACCCGGCCGAACACGCCGAACTGAGGGGCGCCGTCGCCGAAGTCGTGCACGAGTTCCTCGAGTCGTGGCCACCACTGGTGCCGGCGATGCGGCCCGCCACCGAAGCCCGGATGTGGGCCGAGGTGTGCGGCGGCCGCATCGTGCTCAAGGGCCAGGCCGACCTCACCCTCGGCCAACCGATCGGGTCGGGCACCCGGGCACGCAAGATCATCGTCGACTACAAGACCGGCGGCCGCTCACCCGAACACCGCGCCGACCTGCGCTTCTACGCGCTCGTCGAGACCCTGCGCCTCGGCGTGCCGCCGCGCCTGGTGGTCACGGCGTACCTGAACTCGGCACTGCTCGAAACCGAGACGATCACCGAAGGGGTCCTCACCGCGACCGTCGCCCGGGTCGTCGATGGCGTCGCCGGCGAAGTCGCGCTGAGCCGCGGCGCGCAACAGCCGGTCCGGCGGCCGTCGGCAGCGTGCCGGTGGTGTGCGCTGTTACACGACTGCGGGCCGGGCCGATCGTTCCTCGACGCAGACCGATAACATCCGCCTCCATGTCACCGGCCGCGAAACGCCAGGCACCCAAACGCCCGGCCGCGACGCGCCCACCGACCAAACCGACGGCCTCGAGGTCCGGTGCCACGAAACGCACGACCACGAAACGCACCGCCACGAAACGCACCGCCACGAATCGCACCGCCACGAAACGCCCGGCGGCAACGCGGACGACCACCCGGCCGGCGGCAGCGCCGAAGGCGCCGACCACCGACCTCGTCCCGGTCGCCTCGGTCGTGCCCGAGCGCACCGACCCGCTCGACAACTCGCCGCGCGATCCCGACCGCATCTCCGATGTCGACGAGTGGGGTCGCTCCGAGCACATGCGCGCCCTCGTCCGTCAGGTCTACGAGCCGATCTACTCGAAATGGTTCCGGGTCACCTGGGAGGGACTCGAGAAGATCCCCACCGACGGCGGCGCGCTGTTGGTGGCGAACCACGCCGGAGCGATCCCCTCTGATGCCCCGGCGATCATGCACGGCATCGAACGTGAGCTGCACCGACCGGTCTACGGCCTCGCCGACCACGTGTTCCGCACCCTGCCCGTCATCGGCACCCTGTGGTCACGCAGCGGTGGCGTGGTCGCCCATCCCGACAACGCCTACCGTCTGCTGCGCCGGCAACACCAGCTCGCGCTCGTGTTCCCAGAAGGCACCAAGGGCCCCTCCAAACACGTCTCGCAGCGCTATCAGCTCCGACGCTTCGGACGTGGCGGATTCGTCGAGATCGCGATGCGCGCCGGGGTGCCGGTCATTCCTCTCGCGGTCGTCGGCGCCGAGGAGTCGATGCCGGTCGTCGCCCGCATCCCGGCGTTGTCGAAGGCGCTGGGGATCCCGTACTTCCCGATCACCGCGAACATGGCGCTCGCCCCGGTGCTGGGCCCGCTCGCGACGGTGGCGTACTTCCCGGCGAAGTTCACGATCCGCGTGCTCGATCCGGTCACCTTCGACGTCGAAGCAGACCAGCCCCGCTACTCGCGCAACCGCATCATGGACGCGTCCGAGGCCATCCGCGACACGATCCAGCACGCGCTGTACGACATGCTGCGTACCCGACGTTCGGTCTGGTTCGGATGACCGCGCACCGCGGCAGGAGCCGACGCTGATGGGACGACGGATCCTGGTCACCGGGCTCGGCACGTTCTGGGGTGGACGCGTCGCGCAGCAACTCGAAGCCGAGGAAGACGTCGACGTCATCGTCGGTCTCGACCGTTCGGGCCCCAAGATCCCCCTGGAGCGCACCGAATACGTGCGCTGCGACGAGGACTATTCGATCCTGGCGCGCATCGTCGAGGCCGCACGCATCGACACGATCGTCCACACCTTCCTGGTCGTGGACTCCACGCAGATGCCGTCGCGACGCATGCACGAGATCAACGTCATCGGCACCATGAACCTGTTCGCCGCGGCGGCTGCCGCGTCGAGCACGGTGCGCAACGTGGTGGTGAAGTCGTCGGCGCTGACCTATGGCTCGGATCCGCACGACCCGGTGTGGTTCACCGAATCGACCCGCCGGTCGAGCGCCCCTAGGACGCGTGTCGAGCGCAACATCGCCGAGGTCGAGTCCTATGTGCGCGACTTCGCGATCGACAACCCGCACGTCACCGTCACCCTGCTGCGTTTCTCGAACGTGATCGGACCGACGATCGTCACACCGCTCACCAAGGCGCTGCGGCTGCCGATGGTTCCCTCGGTGCTGGGCTTCGATCCGCGATTCCAACTGGTGCACGAAGACGACGTGATCCGCGCAATCGTCCATGTGCTCGACGAACACCTGCCCGGCATCTTCAACGTGAGCGGCGACGGCCTGTTGCCGTGGAGCGAGATCGCGCACCTGTGTGGCAGACGCACCGTCCCGATGCCACCGTTCGGTACCGGCCTCGCCGCGGCACCGCTGCGGCGGCTGGGGGTGGATCTGCCCGACGAACTGCTGGCGCTCCTCCGCTACGGGCGCGGCGTCGACAATTCCCGGCTGAAGGAAACCGGTTTCGTCTACGACCACACCTCCGCCGGCGCGGTGCGCGCGTTCGCCGAGGCGATGCGCCTGCAGGCCACGTTCGGCGAAACGGGCCGTGCGTACCGCTACGAGCGCGACGTCGAACAGTTCTTCCGCCACTCCCCCGCCGTGATCCGCGACGGTGGCCCGACGAGCGTGGGCTGAGACGTGTCGTTGGTCGAGTTGGACCTCTCCGGTCACATCGCGGTCGTCCAGCTGAACGATCCGGACCGGCGCAACGCCCTCACGACCGAGATGGTCGCCGAACTGATCGCGACGTTCGACGCGATCCAGGCCGCCCGGGGTGTCCGAGCGGTCGTGCTGAGCGCGGCCGGGCCGGCGTTCTGCGCAGGAGCCGATCGGACACGGTTGGCCGAGGCCGCCGCCGGGGCCGACGACGCGAAGGAGATCCTCGGCGCGATCTACGAGGGCTTCCTGCGGGTCGCCCGTTGCCCGCTCCCCACCATCGCCGCGGTCGACGGGCCCGCGGTGGGTGCGGGCATGAACCTCGCGCTCGCGTGCGACCTGCGCCTGGGCGGGCCCGACGCCCGCTTCGATCCGCGTTTCGTCCAGCTCGGGCTGCATCCCGGTGGCGGCCACACCTGGCTGCTCCAGCGGCTCGTGTCGACCCAGAGTGCCGCGGCCGCCGTGCTCTTCGGTCAGGTACTCGACGCGAAGGCCGCGTGGCGCTGCGGCCTGATCTTCGAGATCGTCGAATCAGCGGTGCTCGAAGACCGGGCCAGGGAGCTCGCCTCCCGGGCCGCCGAAGGTGACCGGGAACTCCTCGAGCGGGTCAAGGCCACCATGGCCGACACCCGGACGCTCGCCTCGCTCGACGCGGCCGTCGCCCGCGAGTTCGACGACCAGATCTGGTCGATCACCCGAACCGAGGTCGCGGACCGCCCCGGCGGGATGTGACCTCGGGCCGGGTGGCCCACGCTCTGCTCAGAGCCAGGCGGCCTCGAGTTCGGCGCGCCGCTCGTCCCATTCTTCGGATGTGATCGCGTAGCGGACGTGGTCCTCCCACACCCCGTTGATCTCGAGGTAGCGCTCGGCGATGCCCTCGTCGCGGAGCCCGAGTTTCTCCATGACCCGGCGTGAACGGAAATTCCGGGGGATGATCGAGATCTGCAACCGGTGCAGGTAGAGCTCCTCGAACGCGTACCGCATCAGGGTGACCACCGCCTCGGGCATGTAGCCGTTGCCCGCGGCTGCGTGCGCGATCCAGTAGCCCACGTACCCGCTCTGGAAGGCGCCCCGCTGGACGGAGTTCAGGTTGATCTCGCCGACGAAGTCGCCGTCGACGAAGATCCCGAAACCGTAGCCGTTTCCCAGTTGCCGTTCGCGTTGGCGGGCACTGCAACGCATCGCGAACGCGTCACGGTCGTTGATCGGATCGGGCGCGTGCTGGTTCTTCTTCGGCTCCCACGGTTCCAACCAGGTCGCGCTCGCCAGGCGCACGGCCCGCCACGACGCGAAGTCGGCCACCGTCAGGGTCCGCAACATCACCCGGCGGCCGAACACCGGTGGGGTGACCGCTCCGCTGTGATGGAGATGGTCGCGCGTGCTTCGACGGATCACTGGTCCGCATGCTACCCAGCGGCGGTCGACCACGGGCCGCTCGGCCCGAGCGGGTCAGTCGAGCAGCGAAGCGGCCAACCCGTCGAGGATGTCGGCCTCTGACACCAGCACCCGGTCGTGCCCGGTGGCCGCGCACACCGAGGCGAGGACGATCAGACCGCCGGCGATGACCTCGATGCGACCCGGCTCCATCCCCGGCACCGATCGGCGCGCCGCCGCGGGCAACGCGAGCAGCTCGTCGGTCAGCCGGGTGATCCGCTCGGCGTCGAGGACGTGATGGTGCACGCGGGCACGGTCGTACTCGGTCAGGCCGAGATCGACGGCGGCGAGGGTCGACACGGTCCCGGCGAGACCCACCAGGTGCTCCGCGGTACGGGCACCGGCGACCCGGTCGAGCGCGTCGGCGACGATGCCGTCGCAGTGCGCGCGGGCCGTGGCGATCTCGGCCGGCGTCGGCGGGTCGGTGTGCAGGAACCGTTCCGTGATCCGCACACACCCCACGTCGACCGACACGGCCCCGGCGACCTCGATGCGGCCATCGTCGTGGACGGTCCCGGCCGCACACTCGGTGGAGCCGCCACCGATGTCGACGACCAGGTAGCGGCCGGGCCGGTCGGCGAGTTCGGCCGTCGCACCGGCGAACGACAACGCCGCCTCCTGGGACCCCGACAACAACTCGAGGTCGACGCCGAGCACCGATCTCGCCGGCCCGAAGAAGTCGTCGCGGTTCGACGCGTCGCGGGCAGCGGAGGTCGCCGTCGCCCGCACCGCGTCGACCCCGTGGGTGTCGATGTCGGATCGGTAGTCGGTGAGCACCGCCAGGGTCCGCGCGATCGCGTCGGGGTCGAGTCGCCCGGTGGCATCGACGCCCTGGCCGAGCCGGGTGATGGCCATGCGACGCGTCCGGGTCACCAGCGCGCCCTGGGGCCCGCGTTCGGCGACGAGCAGGCGGGTGGAGTTGGTGCCACAGTCGATCGCCGCGACCGGTCCTCCCGCCACGTCGGCTTCGAGGCCGTCCTCGGCCAGGCGGTCGGCGATCCAGGCGCCGACCGGGTCGTCACCGCCGGCGAGCCACCACGCATAGTGCGCGTGCAGGCACTTCACTCCACGGCGGGTGCCGCCCACTCCGCCGGCGGGTCGGGGGCCGTGATGACCCTGTGGCAGATGGGCGTCACGGGCGGCGGCGTACCGGGCGTGCGCCGCGGCGAGCGCCGCGGGGTCCACCGCGGCTTCGGCGCGGGCGACCCCACCGGCCGACTCCAGCCGCCCGATCCAGGTGCGTTCGGGTTCACCGACCAGCCACCAGCGGGTCGGCATGGGCGTGCCGTCGTCGAGCAACGGTGCGTTCTCGATGACCAGCGGCGACCCGTCACGGTGACGCACGGCGACGTCGAACGCGCCCCGGGGAGCGCGTCCCAACAACTCGGCGACGATCGCTCGATCGTCCGGACCGGCCATCTCTGGGCGCGGGGCGCTCAGTTGCCCGAGGGCGTCGTCGTCGGCGCCGCGCCGGAAGCCGGGCCGTCGTCGGTCGGTGCGAGGATCACGAACGGCCACGTGCCCGCGGGCCGCGTGTCGGGCCTGGGCGCGGGCAGGATCGCGAACGCCTTGGAGCCTTTGGGCACCATGCCGTAGTCACGACGGGCGAGTTCCTTGATCGACTCGGGATCGTTCAGTTGCGCCGCGCGGGTCCTCAGGCGCGCATTCGCCCGGTCGAGTGCCTCGATCTTCTCGTTCAACGCGTGGGTCTGGGACCGTTGCGACGACCAGACCCGGAGCGATCCCGGCCCGAGGAACACCAGCGTCAGCACGACGACGGCGCCGAGCCCCGCAAGAAGCATCGTGGCACCACGACGGCGCTTGCGGGTGTCGGTCATCGCGACGCGGCTCCACGCAGGGCGGCGGCACCGCGGTAGACGGCCGCGTCGCCGAGGAGATCTTCGATCCGCAGGAGCTGGTTGTATTTGGCGACCCGGTCGCTGCGGGCCGGCGCGCCGGTCTTGATCTGGCCGCAGTTGGTGGCCACGGCGAGGTCCGAGATCGTGACGTCCTCGGTCTCACCCGAGCGGTGCGACATGACCGCGGTGTAGCCCGAACGCTGGGCGAGCTCGACCGCGTCGAGCGCCTCGGTGAGCGTCCCGATCTGGTTGACCTTCACCAGGATCGAGTTCGCGACGCCCGACTCGATGCCTCGACCGAGCCGTTCGGTGTTGGTGACGAACAGGTCGTCGCCGACCAGTTGGATCTTCGCACCGAGCTTCGCGGTCAATGCGGCCCAACCGTCCCAGTCGTCCTCGGCCACACCGTCCTCGATCGAGACGATCGGGTAGCGGTCGACCAGGTCGGCGTAGTAGTCGGCCATCTCGTCGACGCCCAAGGTGCGGCCCTCACCGGCGAGCACGTAGCGACCGTCGGAGTAGAACTCGCTGCTCGCCGGGTCGAGCGCGATGGCCAGGTCACGACCGGGTTCGAACCCGGCCCGTTCGATCGCCTCGACGAGCACCTTCACGGCCTCCTCGTTCGATACGAGATCGGGCGCGAAGCCGCCCTCGTCGCCGACCGCCGTCGACAATCCCCGGTCGAAGAGCACCGCTTTGAGCGTGTGGTAGGTCTCGACGCCCCAGCGCAGACCCTCGGCGAACGACGCCGCGCCGACGGGCATGACCATGAACTCCTGCAGGTCGACGTTGTTGTCGGCGTGCGCGCCCCCGTTGAGCACGTTCATCATGGGCACGGGCAGCACCGACGCGTTGGTGCCGCCGACGTAGCGGAACAGGGGCAGATCCGATTCGAAGGCCGCGGCCTTCGCGACCGCCAGCGACACGCCGAGCAGGGCGTTCGCGCCCAGCCGTTCCTTGTTGGGGGTGCCGTCGAGATCGCACAGCAGCGCGTCGAGCCCGCGCTGGTCCAGCGCTTCGAAGTCGGTCACGGCGTCGGCGATCTCCGCATTGACGTGCCCGACCGCGTCGAGCACGCCTTTGCCACCGAAGCGTTCTCCCCCGTCACGCAACTCGGCGGCCTCGTATTCGCCCGTGGACGCCCCCGAAGGCACGATCGCACGGCCGTGCGCCCCGGAGGCCAGGAAGGCCTCCACCTCGACGGTCGGATTGCCCCGCGAATCGAGCACTTCCCGGCTGATCACGCTGTCGATGCCGCTCATGGCTGTTGGATCGTCTCCTGGAACAGGGTCGTCGCCGACGGGCGGCGGTCTCGGAAGGGCGGAGCGCCAGGCGGAGCCACGGTTCGTGCTCCGCTGCAGCAGCAAACGCTACACCGAAGCCGCCGCCAGGCCGGGGACGCCGACGGGACCCGTCGGCGTCCGCGGTGATGTTCTCGCCCCATGCCTGGGTCGAAAGCACTAGTCTTGACCTCGCTCGCTGATCCACGACCGGCATCCGGAGGACCCGTTGCGAACGACCAGCAATCTCACGACGGGTGAGCCACAGCCGTCCAGCACCGGGGTCGTGCCGCCACTCGATGCGCTCGTGCGCGGCGTCGCGGCACGTGCGTTGGCGTGCATCGGGGCGCGTGACGGTGCCCGGGAACTCGTCTCGCTCGGTCCACTCGAGGACTCGGCGAACCAGCTCGCGGCGGTGCGGACCCTGGGCCGGGGCATCCTCACCGCAGACGTCGCGGCCGTGCGCGCCACCGAAGAAGCCCTCGCCGGATGGGAGAACGGCGAGCGGGTCCAGATCATCTCGGCTCTGGGGGCACGCTCCGCCAAGGCGTCGCAACAGACCGAGCAGTCGCTTGCGGCGCTCATCGGCCACGCGGCCCGCCGGTCCCACATCGCCTCGGCGTTGATCGACTCGGCTCGCGAGACGGTCGCGAACCGTCACGGCGAACGGCACTTCGTGTACTGGGTCTCGGACGATCCCGACGGGTTCTGCCGGTTCGCCTGGTCCGCGTCGCTGCAGGCGGCCGGAGCCCGGATCTGGGACCGGAACTGGCGGCGGCTCACCGCACAGCTCGACCTCACCACCCGCCATCGATCCGCGAGCTCGGCCCACGACGACCCGTCCAGATCGGAGGCGCTCGCCGACGCGTCGTCGCTGGCCCGCGACGCCGCGATCCACTCACTCGTCGAATCCGCGCTCTGCGGCGACCAGACCGTGCGCCGGCGGGCGTGGTTGAACGCCCTCGAGGCGGCGGAGCGGACGCCTGGCACGGTCGCCTGGGTCCGCTTCACCCAGGAGATGCGTGCCCATCTCCCACCCGCGTCGTGGACGACGACCAACAACCTCATCAGCGACCACGTCTCGGTGATCGTCAACGAACTTCCGTGGATCGCGGGTTTCGTGGGCATGATCGCACTCGCCGCCGAGACGGCCACTTCGACGGCACGCTCGGGCGCCGTCATCGCCGGTGCCCGGGCGATGGCGAAGTGCGACGACCTCGACGACGCGCTGGCCGCCGCTCGCGCGAGGCCCGGTGACGGGCTCGCCCGCACCGCCTGATCGACTCAGTCGCCGTCGCCGTCGCCGTCGCTACGGCGTCGCTCGCCGTCGCCGTCGCCGTCGCTACGATGTCGCTCGACGTCGCGGACCGAGTCTTCGAGGGCGCGGGCGGCCGATCGCAGCGCGGCCTCCGCGTCGAGTCCGGCCGATGATGCCGCCTGCACGACCGCCAGCAGGTCCTGGCCCAATGCGATCTCGTCGGTCGACGATACGGCGACGTCCGGAAGGGGCGGAACCGCCGCGGGGGCGACGGCGTGCGCCTTGGCGATGACCTTCGCGGCGTACGCGAGTGCCGGAAGCGTCGACGGGATCCCGTCCATCACGCTGCTGCGTCCCTTCTCGGCGACCTTGGCGCGCTCCCAAGCCGCCCCGTGCTCCGCGCGGCGCGCCTCGTCGCCGAAGCCGGTGACGGCGCCGTCGGCACCGCTGGCGTCGGCGAAGATCATCGGGTGCCGCTCGACGAGCTTGGAGCGCACACCGTCGATCACGTCGGTCAGGTCGAATCGGGATTCCTCGGCCGCCAGGTGGGCGTGGAACACGACCTGGAACAACACGTCCCCGAGCTCCTCGCGCAGGTCGTCGAAGGCCGCGGCGACGTCTGAGTGCCCGAGGGGTGACCCGACGCGGTCGAGCGCGTCGAGCGTCTCGTGACACTCCTCCAACAGATGCCGCCGCAGGCTGGCGTGGGTCTGCGCCCGGTCCCAACCGCAGTCGAGCCGCAGGGTGGCCATCACCTCGGTGAGCGCCTCGAGTGCGGGACCGGGCGCACGATCGGCATCGACGGCGCCGACGGATCGGTCCGTCCGTCCGCGTGGTTCTGGCTCAGCCGCCGGCACCGACCAGCCCGGTGGGCACGGTGGTCTGGCCTGGCGGCGTCTCGGCACCGACCGGCGGCTGGTAGCCCACGCCCTTCTTCCACGAGCCGATCCGCGGGTTCAGTTCGATGTCGGCCGTCCGCAGGTAGTCGTTCAGGGCCGACTGGGCCTTCTCCTGCCCGGGTTGGCCGATGGCCTGCTCGATCGCGGAACGCACCTCTGACAGTGGCTGGGTCTCGGTGGACCGCACCCGGAACAACATGAACGTGCCACCGGCGACCGGCACGGGACCGACGAGCGCGTCCGGTGCGGCATCGGTCAGCGCCGTGACCCCCGAGGGGTCGGCGAACAGGTTCGAAACCGTCGAGATCGGCACGCAGCCGACGTCGCCGTCGGCCTTGTCACCCAGCGCCTTCGCGGCCTGGCCGTTCGCATCCGCGGGCTGGCTCGCGGCGACGGCTTTGGCCACGGTGGCGAAGTCGCTTCCTTCGTCGATGCGCTGGCGGGCTGCCAGCAGGTCGGACTCTTCACCGCTGATCACGTCCATGCAGATCTGACGGAACTGCGCCTTGTTCTTCTCGTAGTACTCCTGGATCTGCGCGTTCGTGTCGACGCCCTTGCCGTAGTGGTCGATCAGTGCCTGGTAGTTCGCCTGGGCCACGACGATCTGGTCGAGGAACCACGACGGCAGGTCCTTGAACAACGTCGCCTGTTGTGACGACAGCAGGCCTTGGCGGGTCTCGGCGAGGTCGGAATCGGTGACCTCGATGCCCTTGTCGGCGTTCAGTTGCTTCAGGCCGTGGAGCTGGATGAGGAACATCGCGTACGTGGCGGCGTCGGAGGTCGGGGAGATCCCCTTGTCGTTGCTTGCGGGCACCGGTGATTGGCCGCCGTTCACGAGGCTCGTGTACAGCGGTACGCCCTTCCAGAAGTTCGGACTGTCGATCGCCTTGCCGTCGATGCGGGCGATCCATGCCGGCCCCGAGCTGCAGCTCGATGCCACCAGGGCGACGATCGCGAGCGCGGCCAGCGCCGCCGCGCCGCGCGGGCGGCGACGACCCCCGACCCGGGTCGGCGCGGTCGAGGTTGTCTTCGAAAGGCGTGTCACAAGGATCGAAGCGTACCTTCCCCGCGGATGCGTCACGACTTCGTCGGCTCGGGCGGGAGCAGCTCACGCAGCGTCGCGGCGACGGTGCGGGCCAGGTCGGTGGTGCGGGGCAGCGGCAGGGTCACCAGCTTCGCCGACTCGGTCCAGGTCGCTCCCTTCACCAGGCGCTTCAGTCGCATCTGGGCGCTCGTGCGCAAGGTCACCGGCGACGCCTTGGCCACCCAGGCGGGTCCGCCGAAGCCGGAACCCTTGGTGACCGACACGTCGGTGATGCCCAGGCGCGCGCACTCGGCTCGCAGCGTCGCGACCGACAACAAGGTCTCGGCGACCTCGGGGATCGGGCCGTAGCGGTCCTGCCACTCGGCGCGGATCGCGTCGACGTCGGCGTCGCTGGTCACGTCCGACAGGCGTCGGTACGCCTCGAGCCGGAGGTCTTCGCGGGGCACGTAGTCGTCGGGCAGGTGCGCGTCGACGGGCAGGTCGAGTTTGATCTCGACGGGCACGTCGGGCGTTTCGCCGCGCAACGAGGCGACCGCTTCGTTGACCATCTGGCAGTACAGGTCGTAGCCGACGGCGGCGACGTGCCCGGACTGGCCGGTGCCCAACAGGTTCCCCGCACCCCGGATCT
>CAZQSU010000045.1:0-24089 GCA_964595905.1 uncultured Iamiaceae bacterium | reverse complement strand
TTCACCTGGGAGCACCCGGCGCACCTGTACTTCAAGCGGGCCAAGTCGTCCGAGCTGCTCTTCGGCGACCCGGCCTACCACCGGGAACTGCTCGCCCAGCGCATCGGCCTCTGACGAGCTGCGCGGACGGGTCGCTCGGAGACAGGCCACTGTGCTCATCGGTCGGATACGCCTGTCGGCGCATCCTCTGGCGAGACCGACCACGAGGTCGACTCCCGGGGCGCTGCCGGGATGAGTGCGCTCATAGGCTGACGCGGTGCTCGCGATCGTCATCTACGTCGTCGCCGCCGCGGCGGTGGTCGTCATCGGCCTGGTCACCGTCGGCCGTGAGACGTTCGCGGCCTCGCAGGTGCCGCGTCCGGCGGTGTTCGAACTCGACGAGGCGGTCGCGTTCGTGTCGGCCGGGCTCGACGACCGCACCGCCGGGCGGCTCACGCCCGACGACGTGCTGTGGATCCTCGAGACCGATGCCGCCCGGCTCGCGGCGACCATCGATCATCTGACCGACCCGGGCGTCGAGGTGCTCGACGAAGATGTCGCCGTCGGCGAGGTGATGGCGCGGCTCGACGGGAAGCGCCGCGAACTGATCGACGAACGCGACGTCACCGCGGTGCTCGCCGGCCGCTCCCGCTACCTGGAAGCCATCGGTGCGATCGGTCCGAAGGCGGTCGAACTTCCCGACGGCACGGCGGCGACCGCAGCCGAGCAGGTCGATCGATCCGACCAGGCCTGAACGCGTCGCGAGGGTCGAGCCGATCGGCACGGGCCTGCGGGCACGGGTCGGATCGGACCGGACGGTCGACCGGCCGCTACGATGCATCGCCATGGCAAGACCGGTCCGGTTCGAGGAGTTCCGCTGGTTGGGCGACAAGCGCTCCCAGATCGTGCACGATCTCGACCACTGCGGTGACGAGGTGATCGACGAGCTCATGGAGTCGCGCCAGTTCGCGAGTTTCGGGCCCGACTCACTCGATGAGGCCCGCAACCGGGGCTATCGGCCCTGTGCGTGTTCCTCGGCGATCGCCGCCCGCTCCGTGCCGGCCTCGTGACCTGAGGAAGGTCGACGATCGACGACGAATCCGGGCGGGTTGTCGAGCATCGGTTCATCTCCGACGGCATCGAGCTCGACGGTGAACTGAACGCGCCGGTGCGGGTGACCTCGTCGACCCCGACGTTGATCCTCTGTCACGGCTATCCGGATCCGACCATCGGCTCGGTCTCTGCTGGACTCGACCTGTCGGAACTCGGATCGAGGATCGCCACGACCATGGGTTGGCAGGTGTTCACCTTCCGCTTCCGTGGTTGTGGGTTCTCCGGCGGCAACTTCTCGCTCGGAGGCTGGCGCAGCGACATCCTCGCCGCCGTCGATCACGTCGTGGCGAGCGTCGGCACCGAGTCGGTGTGGTTGGCCGGGTTCGGAACCGGTGGCGGACTGTGCGTGTCGGCCGCCGCGGCACTTCCCGGTCGGGTCGAGGGTGTGGCGACGATGGGTTCGCCGGCCGGCTTCGACGACTGGGCATCGCACACGCGCCGGCTGCTCCAGCACAGCCGCAAGCTCGGCGTGATCCGCGATCCCGACTATCCGGGCCCGGGCGATGGATGGTCCGAGCAGCTCCGTGCGATCAGGCCGGTCGACGACGCCACGCTGATCCGGTCGCTCCCGATGTTGGTCGTGCACGGATCCGACGACGAGAGCGTCCCGGTGTTCGACGCGCGGGTGCTCGCCGACGCGCACGGCACCGCAGAACTACGCATCATCGCCGGCGCCGGTCACGGCCTCCGATACGACCCCAGGGTGATCGCGATCCTGCTGGGTTGGCTGGACCGGTCACGGAGCGTGCGCGACGCGGCGTCGTCAGACCGGCCCGGATCCTGAGACGCCACCCACGCGTCGCCGTCGCTCCCGCGGGCCGGTACGAACGGCGACGACTCCCGTGGAGTGCCCGAGGCACGCCGATGCGCCGATCGGCGTAGCCGACCGATGAGCACCGTGGCGCTGCTCCGGGCAAGGCCCCGAGATCGTCGATCGTGAGCCGGGACCGATGTGACCTGCCCGCGCGGACGGTGAGCCGTCGGGTCGGAGCATTCCGCCGGGTCAGGCCTTTGCTCTGGCCTTCTGTTCCTTCTTCCAGGTGCGGACCCGCTCGAGCGCTTCGGGTGAGTCGATGTCGGCGACCGACCGTGGCGTGGCGTCCGCGAGGTCACCCACGACCTCGGCCCAACCGTCGGCTTCGATCCCGAAGCGCTTCGCGAGCAGGGCGATGAAGATGCGCGCCTTGCCGTCCCCGAACCCGGGAAGCGCCCGGACCCGACGGAACAGATCGGCTCCGTCCGCGGCGTCGGTCCAGATCGCCGCGGTGTCGCCGTCGTAGTCGTCGACGATCATGGCGGCGAGGGCGATCGCCCGTTTCGCCATGGCCCCCGGGTAGCGGTGGAGCGCCGGTCTGGCCCGGAACGCCTCCTCGATCACCGCCGGGTCGCTGGTGGCGATCGTCGCCGGGTCGAGGCGGCCGCCGAGCCGCTCGCGCAGGTCGTACGGACCGGCAAAGGCCTTCTCCATGATGATCTGCTGGTCGAGCATCATGCCGAGGACGAGCGCGAACGGGTCGCTGACCAACAGCGCGTCCTTTGCGGGGTCGCCGGTCACCGGGAACGAGGGGGCGGTCATGGCCCTGCACGCTACCGATTCGACGCGAGCCGTGGGTGAAGCGTCTCAGCGGGTGAACGGAGGCGAGGTCTCCGGGTCGACACCGAAGTCGCCGATCGCCTTCGCGACGGCGTCTCCTTCGATGTGGCCGCTGCGGGCCAGGCCCGCGAGCAGCGCGATCGCGATGTGGTGCTCGTCGACCTCGAAGAATCGCCGCAGTGCTTCGCGGGTGTCGCTCCGGCCGAAGCCGTCGGTGCCCAAGACCGTGTAGGGCCGGGGCACCCAGCGGGTGACCTGGTCGGGCACGAGGGTGAGGTAGTCGGTCACCGCCACCACCGGCGCCTCGGCGAGCGGCACGTCGAGGCCGTCGAACGATCCGGTCAAAAGGTCGGTCACCCGGGCGGAGCGTGGCTCGTCGTCGGGATGGAGACGGTTCCACCGCTCGACGGTGAGAGCGTCGGCGCGCAGGTGCTTGTAGGAGGTGGCGCTCCACAGGTCGACTCCGATGCCGAAACGCTCGGCGAGCAGCTCCACGGCCGCGCGGGCGGGCACGTTCATCGGGCCGGAGAACAGGACCGTCCCCCGCCACGGCACCCCGTCGGGTGCGGCCGCGTACCGGTACAACCCGCCCACCACGTCTTCGCCGGTGACCCCCTCGGGCATGGCCGGCATGACGATGTTCTCGTTGGTGAGCGTCAGGTAGTACATGACGTCGCGGGGATGCTCGCCCTCCATGTCGTCGATGCCGTGGCGGACGATCTCGGCGGTCTCGTACGCGAACGCCGGGTCGTAGGCCTCGACGCTCGGGATGACCGAGGCGAGCACGTGGGAGTGTCCGTCCGCGTGCTGGAGACCTTCGCCCACGAGGGTCGTCCGGCCGGCGGTGCAGGCGAGCAGAAAACCGCGGGCGCGCTGGTCGGCCGCCGCCCACAACAGGTCGCCGACCCGCTGGAACCCGAACATCGAATAGAACGAGAAGAAGGGCACCATCGGCACACCGAGCGTCGAATACGAGGTGCCGGCGGCGATGAACGACGACATCGCGCCCGCCTCGGTGATGCCCTCTTCGAGGATCTGCCCGTCGCGGGCCTCCGAATAGCTCAACAGCAGGTCGTGGTCGACCGGCTCGTACTTCTGACCGAAGGGCGCATATATCGACAACTCGCTGAAGAGCGAGTCCATGCCGAAGGTCCGTCCCTCGTCGGGGATGATCGGGACGACCCGGCGGCCCATCTTCTCGTCGCGGCAGAGGTTGCGCAGCAGTCGGGTCATGGCCATCGTCGTCGACACCTCCTGGCTCCCCGACCCGGACGCGAACTCGTCGAAGGGTTCGGGACCACAGATCTCCAGCGGCCGGTTCACCCGGGTGCGACGGTCCGGCAGGTAGCCGCCGAGCGCCTTGCGCCGGCGGTGCAGGTACTCGTACTCGGCGGAGCCCTCCGCGGGTCGGAAGTAGGGCGGGTCGACGTCGTCGGCCAATGCGTCTTCCGGAATCTGGTCCTGGAGATAGAGGCGTTCGCGTAACGCCCGCAACTGCGCGGTGGTCATCTTCTTGATCTGGTGGGTCGCGTTGCGGGCCTCGATGTCCGGGCCGAGCGTCCATCCCTTGATCGTCTTGGCGAGCACGACGGTCGGAACCCCGGAGGTCGACACCGCCGACTCGTACGCGGCGTAGATCTTCCGGTAGTCGTGGCCCCCGCGGGGGAGGCGTTGGAGGTCGTCGTCGCTGAGGTCCGCGACGAGTTCGCGCAGGCGCGGGTCCGGCCCGAAGAAGTGCTCGCGGATGTACGCGCCCGAGGAGACCGCCATACGCTGGAACTCGCCGTCGACCGTGGAGTTCATCTTGTCGAGCAGGACGCCGTCGGTGTCGCGGGCCAACAGATCGTCCCAGCCCGATCCCCAGATCACCTTGATCACGTTCCATCCGGCGCCCCGGAACACGCTCTCGAGTTCCTGGATGATCTTGCCGTTGCCCCGGACCGGGCCGTCGAGGCGTTGCAGGTTGCAGTTGACGACCCAGGTGAGATTGTCGAGTCCTTCGCGGACCGGCAGGGTGAGCGCACCGAGGGTCTCGACCTCGTCGACTTCGCCGTCGCCGACGAAGCACCAGGTACGCGACCCGGAGGTGTCGTCGATGCGCCGGTTCGCGAGGTAGCGGTCGAAACGTGCCCGGTAGATCGACGTGATCGGCCCCAGGCCCATCGACACCGTGGGGAACTCCCAGAACTCCGGCATCGTGTGCGGATGCGGGTAGCTGGACAGACCCCCGTCGACCTCGCGACGGAACCGGTCGAGGTCGTGCTCGTCGAGGCGTCCTTCGAGATACGCCCGGGCATAGAAGCCCGGTGCGGAGTGGCCCTGGAAGTACACGTGATCGCCGGCGACCCCGTCGCCCGCACCACGGAAGAACCAGTTGAACCCCACCTCGTACAGTGCCGCCGACGACGCATACGACGACAGATGACCACCGATCCCGGACGCGGCGTGGTTGGCGCGCACCACCATCACCGCGGCATTCCAGCGGATGAACGCCCGGATCCGACGCTCCAGGTACTCGTCGCCGGGAAACCACGCCTGGTCCTCGGCCGGGATGGTGTTGACGTACGGAGTCGACACCGAAGCGGGCGACCCGACGCCGAGTTGCCCGGCGCGTTCGAGCAGCTTCGCGAGCAGGAACCGGGCACGGACCGGTCCGTGGGCATTGGCGACCGCGTCGAGCGAATCGAGCCATTCGCTGGTTTCCCCGGGATCGGAATCGGGAAGCTGATCGAGGAATGCGCCCATGGACATACCTTCATCCAAGCGTGTCGACACCGCGCTTGCACCCGGGCCGGCCGGGTGAGTGTGTGATGCTTGACCCGATGAATGACGACGACGCAACGACGACGACCGTGTACACCGACGGCGCCTGCTCGGGAAACCCCGGGCCCGGTGGTTGGGCATGGGCGATTCCCGGTGGGGCCTGGGCGAGTGGCGCGGAGCCGCGCACCACGAACCAGCGCATGGAGCTCACCGCGACCCTCGAGGCCTTGCGGGTGATCGACGGCCCGGTCAGGGTCGTGTCGGATTCGAGCTACGTGGTCAACTGCTTCCGCGATCGTTGGTGGGCCGGATGGTTGCGGCGCGGGTGGAAGAACTCGTCTGGCAAACCGGTGGCGAACCGTGATCTGTGGGAACCGCTGATCGATCTGGTGCGCGCCCGGGGCGACGAGGTGACCTTCACGTGGGTCAAGGGCCACAGCGGCGACGAGTGGAACGACATCGTCGACGAACTCGCTGTGGCGGCGTGCCGGAGCGGGGTCTCCGCCGCCGGAACCGGTGCACCCGGCGATAGCCTCGCCGCAGGATAGGAATCACGCAGATGACAGGAGGTGAGTCGAACCCATGACGTTCTTCGGCCTCATCTTCCACAACGTCGTCGCCCACAAGCTGCGGGCTCTGCTCACCGCCGGCGCCGTCGCGATCGGGGTCATGGCCGTGCTGGCGCTCGGGATCCTGACCTCGTCACTGCGCGCGAGCGCAACCGAGATCCTCCAGGTCGGCAACGCCGACTTCACGATCGTCCAGAAGGGTGCCAACCCGCTCGACAGCGTGATCGCCCAGCACGACCTGACGGCCATGGGCAGGATCGAAGGGGTCCACAGCCTCGTCGGCGCGCTGATCGAGACCGACAAGTACGACTCGGCGAACCCTGCGGTGATCGAGGTCGGGCTCGACCCGTCGGCGCAGAAGCCCTTCGGGGTGATCATCTTGAAGGGGCGGTCCTATGCGAAGCATTCGTCCGACGAGGTGATGCTCGGCTTCGCGTTGGCCGAGAACATCCACAAGACCGTCGGCGACACCCTGACCATGGGGGGAAAGACCCGCAAGGTCGTCGGGCTCTACCGCACCGGCATCTCCTTCGGCGATTCGACGATGATGTTCCCGCTCTCGACACTGCAGAGCGAGAACCAGGTCGCCGGCTATGTCACGCTCGGCTTCGTCAAGGTCGACCAGGGGGCGAACGTGGCGACCGTGAAGCACCGGATCTCGAAGAAGTTCGTCCAGTACGCGCCGATCGCGTCGCTGAGCGACTTCGGTCGGAACAGCAACACCCTGACCCTGGTCGACGCCGCCAACACCGGGGGCACGATCCTCGCCGCGGTGATCGCGGTCTCGGGCGTGTTGAACACCACGCTCCTGTCGTTCTTCGAGCGGATCCGCGAGTTCGGGGTGCTGCGCTCGATCGGCTGGGCCCGACCGCGGATCGTGGTGTTGGTCCTCGGCGAGGCGCTCATGGTGGGCATCGTCGGGGCGGTGTTCGGTCTGATCCTGGGCTGGGCCGCGGTCAACGTGCTGCAGAATCTCGGCTCGTTGCGCGGGTACTTCAAACCCCAGTGGAAGGCCGACGTGTTCTGGCGATCGCTGTACTTCGCAGTCGGCGTCGCCATCGTCGGAGCGCTGTATCCCGCGCTGCGGGCCGCGTTCATCTCGCCGCTGGAGGCGTTGCGTCGTGAGTGAGCAGACCATTCTGCGGGCGACCGGGCTGGTGAAACGGTACGGACCCGACACGGTGCTCGACGGGATCGAGTTGTCGGTCGAGCGCGGAGAGTTCGTCGCGTTGACGGGCCGGTCCGGCGCAGGAAAGTCCACGTTGATCCACCTGCTCGGAGCGCTCGACACCCCGGATGCCGGAACGATCGAGATCGACGGCATCACGCTCGGGTCGCACCGTCGCTCCGGGTTGAGTCGGTTCCGCCGCGACCACGTTGGCATCGTGTTTCAGTTGCACAACCTCATCCCGCGGCTCACCGCGGTGCAGAACGTCGAACTGGCGATGTTCTCGACCGGACGCTCCCGGTCACAGCGCCGCGAGCGTGCGCTGGACCTGCTGCGGGCCTTCGACCTGGAGCAGCGGGCGCGACGGCGACCACCACAACTGTCGGGAGGCGAACGGTCGCGGGTGGCCCTGGCCCGGGGTCTGGCCAACGACCCGCCCCTGCTGTTGGCCGACGAACCCACGGGCAGCCTCGACGACGAGGCGGCGCGGGTCGTCGCGACGCACCTGCGTTCGATGGCCGATGACGGCGTCGCCGTCGTGTCGGTGAGCCACGACCCGCGGCTGAACGAAGTGGCCGACCGGAACCTGAAGATCGTCGACGGTCGTATCGAGCAGGGGACCCCTCCGGCGGAAGAATCCTGAAGCGCCCCGATCAGGTCGCGCCGGGGTGACCCATGAGGCGACTGCGCAGCTCCTGGTAGGCGGCATTGACCGTGCTCATGGTCTGCGCGGCGCGCCGTTGCTCGTCTTCATCGGCCCCGTGCATCTGGTCGGGGTGGTACTGCTTGGCGAGGTTCCGGTGGGCGGCGATGACCTCGCTCAGGGTCGCGCCCGGCTGCAGGCCGAGGACCCGGTACGGGTCGAGGGGCAGGCCGGTGCCGCCGTGGGTCGGATCGTCCGGTTCGGGGCTGGACGCCCAATTGAACAACGACTCGGTCGAATACCGCTCCGAGAACGCCGATGGCTCCGATCCCAGCGTCACGGACGGTGGCGGATCGACCGCGCCCGCGGGGGTGCGGTGTTTGGGCACGAATGGACGTTCGAGGTGTTCCCGACTCGCCCACCAGGCATGGTCGTCGTCGGAGAGACTGACCGTCTCGTCGTCATCATCGGGGCCGGTGCGCTTGAAGAGCGGCATGTCGTGACCTCCATCACCGTGGCACCGTCACTCCGCTACGTGTGCCGCTCCGCAAGTCTACCTTGCAGCGCCGCGACGGTGCGATCGTCGGCTCTCCCCGGGTCTTTGGGCGCGGCGCGGCCGCTCAATAGGCTCGGCGAATGGAACTCAACGGGATTTCAGCAATCGTCACCGGCGGTGCATCGGGTCTGGGCGAAGCCACGAGTCGCCTGCTCGCCGAGCGCGGCGCCAAGGTCGTCATCGCCGACATGAACGACGACCGGGGGACCGAGGTCGCCTCCGAGATCGGCGGTGCATTCGTCCACGTCGACGTGACCGACACCGACCAGGTCATCGAAGCGTGTGAGGCCGCGAAGGACCTCGGTCCGCTGCGCGCGCTGGTCAACTGCGCCGGGATCGGGTGGGCGACCCGGACGATCGGCAAGGACGGCGAGTACGCCTCGGCGCACGACCTCGACGTCTACCGCAAGGTGATCGAGGTGAACCTGATCGGCACCTTCAACTGTGTCCGCCTCGCCGCGACCGCCATGTCGACCCAGGAGCCGCTCGCGGACAACGCACGCGGCGCGATCGTGAACACGGCGTCGCTCGCTGCGACCGACGGCCAGATCGGCCAGGCCGCGTACTCATCGTCCAAGGGCGGCGTGGTGGGAATGACCCTCCCGGTCGCCCGTGACCTGTCCGCGGTCGGCATCCGGGTCAACACGATCTGCCCCGGTCTGATCGACACCCCGATCTACGGCGAGGGCGATTTCTCCGAGCAGTTCAAGGACAAGTTGAAGACCGGCGTGTTGTTCCCCAAGCGTCTCGGGTACCCGTCGGAGTTCGCTTCGTTGGCCGTCGAGTTGCTGACCAACGACTACATGAACGCCGAGACCATCCGCATCGACTCCGGCATGCGCATGCAGCCCAAGTGAGCCTGGGATCCTGACCGGTCGGCGACTCGACGACGTTCGGGCGCCGGCCGGGATCGGCAGCTACCGTCGGGTCGGCGACCCGCTCGGTGCCCCGACGAGCAGCTCCCGGGTGACCCGGGTCGGATGGTCGGCCATCGCGAGCAGGTCGTCGTCGCCGCTGGAGTCGCCGTAGGCCCAGACCTCCGTCGTCGCGCCCTCGGGGAGCGTCTCGGCCAGCCACGCCCGGAGGCGGCGCACCTTCTCGGGGCCGCGCGTGTTGACGCCGCCGGTCACCTGACCGGTGAGGCGGCCCGACGGAGCGACGTCCAGTTCGACCGCCATGACCTCGTCGACACCGAGGGTCACCCCGAAGGGCCGCAGGTAAGTCCCCAGTGACGCCGACACGATGACGAGCCGGTGGCCCTGGTCACGGTGCCAACGCAGCCGGGCCATCACGTCGGGGCGAAGGAGGTGGTGGAGGCCCACCGCGTAGTCGCGGCCGGCGAGGTCGAACTCGTCGTGCGGGAGGTCGGTGGTCAACCGGCGCAGCATGTCGAGCTTGGCGGCGTCGGAGTCGTGGCGGTAGCGGCGGGCCTGCGCGGCCAGCGCGACGGCCAGTCGGCGGCGTCCCGCGAGGCGGCCGAGGAACGGAATGAGTGTGTCGCGGCGGGTCAGGGTGCGGTCGAAGTCGAACGCTGCGACACCGACCGTGGGCCCTTCGGCCCATGGATCGTTGAGTCGGGTGGCCACGATGAGACAGACTAGAGGCCGACCAGCAGATGTCACGATCTCGGAGGCGAGCGATGATCAAGGAATTCAAGGAGTTCATCAACCAGGGGAACCTGGTCGACATGGCGGTTGCGTTCGTGCTGGGCACGGCGTTCGCGGCGCTGGTCAAGTCGTTCACCGACGACATCCTCATGCAGATCGTGTCGATGATCTTCGGCAAGCCCGACTTCTCGAGCCTGTCGGTCACCATCAACGATTCGGTGATCCGCTACGGGTCGTTCATCAACGCGGTGATCGCCTTCCTGATCGTGGCGCTCGCGATGTTCATGGTCGTCAAGGCCTACAACGCGCTCAGGAAGGACTCCGAGGTCGAAGAGGAACTCGACGAGCAGACCCAGCTCCTCACCGAGATCCGCGACGCCCTGCAGAACCGTCGCTAGGCCACGGGCACCCTGGCCCGGTCGGTCGGCCGGGCCGATTGTCGCTACGGTCCGAAGGTCATGGCAGACCCGCCGAGTTGGACCTATGACCTCAGCGATGCGGCCCGCTTCGTCGCGGCACAGGGTCTTGCCACCACCCTCGTGCCGCCGACGGCCCCGCTCGACGGGGAGGCGTGGACGCGCCTGGTCGACGACGGTGTCCGCCACGGGCTGAACGGTCTGCTCGTCGACGCGATCGCGGGCGACGCGCTGCCCGTGACCCGTGCGCAGCGGGCCGATGCAGGCCGGATCGAAGCCGACCTCGTCCGTCGACGAATCGCCTACGAGCGTCGCGTCGGGCCGATCCTGTCGATGTTCGACGATGCCGGCATCGACGTCCGGGTGCTCAAGGGCGCCGCGATCGCGCGGTGCGAGTACCCCGATGATCAACTCCGGCCCACCAGCGATCTCGACGTGTTGGTGCGGGCCGAGCAGATCGAGGCCGCAGTGTCGATGTTGGTCGCCGCGGGAGGTGAATGGAGCGATCCCGATCCGACCCCGGGCTGGACGAGACGCGTCGGCAAGGGTGCGACGGTCCGGCTCGGCGAGTTGAACTTCGAGGTCGACCTTCATCGCATCCTGGTGTGGGGTCCTCTCGGGGTGCGCGTGCCACCGGAGGACTTGTGGGAACGCTCGCGCGCGTTCCACCTGTCGGGCGCGGAGCGTCGGACCCTCGGTCGGGAGGAGACGCTGCTGCACGTGTGCGCGCACCTGTTGATCCTGGGGGTGGTGCGCGCCCGCGAGGTGCGCGACGTCGCCCAGGTGGCGAGCCATCCCGACCTCGCCGTCGGCCGGCTCCTGGACCTGGCCCGGCGCTGGGGACAGGAGTCGCTGCTCGCCACGGCTCTGGTGTTCGCGGATCGGGAACTGGGGCTCGACCGGGATGCCCACCCGCTCGTGGGCTGGGCCCGGGCGTACCGGGTCCCCCGGCTGGATGCCCTGTGGCTCAGAGCCGGGGCCGCCTCCGGTCGGATCCACGGTGTCGAGCAACTCGGCGTGTTCTGGGAGTTGGGCCGTGTGCCGCGGGCCTGGGAGGCGCGCCGGATACTGGTGCGGGCCAATCTGCGCCCGCGTGCAGGCACCTACGATCCGCCGGTGGTACGAGTCCGCCGGGTCGTCGGTCGAGCGTTGGGAGGTGGCCGTGAGCGGCACGCGGGCTGAGGACATGATCGAACCGGTGCACTGGGGCGCGCGGTTGGCGCTGGTCGACGATGCCCGCTATACCGAGGTGGCCGACATGGCCGTCGCGCTGTCGGCCACCGCGGCCGAGGTGGTGCAGCTCACTCCGGAGATGGCATCGCTCGCGCTCGGCCTCGACGGCCGTCCGTTGCGCGACGCGCTCGCCGACGAACTCGTCGGTTGGGACCACCATGATCGGCGCCGGGTGATCGAGGTGGTGCGCAGGCTCAAGACGTTGGGCCTGCTCCGCGACGTGCCCGCGGGCACCCGCCCCGACCCTGTCGACTGGCTGCACGCCCCACCGATGGCGGAGGCCGTCACGGTCGCAGGCCACGTGCGGCCGGTCGACGATGGTTCCGGGATCGGTCCGGTCGACGTCGTGCTGGACGGCGCTGATGCCGTCGGGGCGTCGGCCGGCGACGAGTCCGATGACCCGGTTGGACGGGAGGTGACGATCGCCGTGCGCAGTGCGATGTCCGGCACGGAGGTGATGGTCGCCGACGCGGCCACCGACGGTCCGACGGGTGCGCCGATCGCGCGACTCGTGTTACCCGTCGATGGACGGTCGCCTCGAGAGGTTCTCGGCACACGCGGGCGTGTGCCGGTGCCCGCGGGCCCGCTCGACGCGTTCGTCGCGCTCGTCGCTGCGACGAGCCCGCGGGCAGACCTCGCCGCACCGGGTGTCGTCGACCTGTTGTCACACATCGCCGAACGGGCCCCGTCGGTGTGGCAGCATCCTGCCGGCGACCGTCCCCCGGACGAGACCGCGTGAACGGGTTCCCGACGTGCGAGGCCGGTCGTCGATGCCGGCGTCCACCGTGGTGGTCCCGTCGCAGGCCGTCAGGACCAGCGCCGCGGTCGTGTTGACGTGGGGGAGCTCACCAGTGACGGAGTCGTGGACGATCCACAGATGTCGTCACCTGCCAGATGCCCCCCGCTCGAGCGGAGCGGAAACGTCGGCCTGTCGGCGTGGCCGCTCGGCGTCATCTGACCGACGCCGCATGCACGCCGCGACGCTCCCGGCACCAATGGTGCCGAGCGATCGAGTCAGCCGAGCAGCTCGGTGATCAGGTCGACGGCCGACGCGGTGTCGCTGTAGGTGGCGGCGCCACGAATGGAGCAGCGGGCGCGCGTGGAACCGACGGCTTCTTCACGCTGAAGAACGTCTACCTCTGAGGCGCGCGGTCGGTGGACCGCGCAGCCGCTCGACGGATCTGGATTCGACCCGACGTGGGCGCCACCATTCTGAGTGTCATACCCCGGTGAGATGATCGTGTCGGTTCCCGGAAACGACCCGCGAGGCGATCATGGACCGCGAAGCCACAACCCGTGACCCCGACGCTGCCCGTCGGATCGAGGCCCTGGAACGTCGCATCGAGCGACTCGACCGGGACCGTCGCCGTGAGATCGCGAATCTCGAGCGACGCATCGAGCGAGAGACGTCACGACGGCGCGAAATCGTCGAAACGACACTTGCCCGGCACTCGCGCGAATCGATGACGCTCTGGTACTGGTGCGGCAGCCTCACGGTCTTCACCTGGGTGGTCTTCCTGGGTCTGGTGGTCGTGGCATCCCGGCTGTGACCGTCCCGTCTCGGCGTCGTTTCGACGGGAGTGGGCCATGGCGGTCATCTGCCTCCCGAAAATCTCCACCTACCGCTTGCAAGTCGAACGTATGTTCGCTAGGATGAAGCCCATGGAGTTCCTCGCATCGACCGACCCGGTGGCGGACGTCGCTGCCGAGATGCCGTTGGAAGAACTCCGTGATTCGCTCATCGCTGCGCAGGCGGCCATTTCGGCAGCCCAGGCCCGGTTCGCCCAGGGGTTGGCGGTCTTCCGTGAACGGGACGGCCACGCGATCGGGTCGGGCTTTCCCACCTTCGGACACTGGGCGACCGTCGACCTCGGACTGTCCCGCCACCAGACCGCTGCGCTCGCCGATGCCGGCGACGACGCCCGGCACTGCCCGGAGCTGCGTACCGCATGGGAAGCGGGTGAGTTGTCGACCACCAAGGCCACCGACGCACTCGGGGTCGCCACCGCGGAGACCGACGCCACCTGGCGTGACATGGCAGTCGAGGCGTCGTCGAATCAACTCCGTCGCATCGTGCAGACCTACCGGCGGAGCTGCCGGACCGAGACCCGGGCCGACGATGATGACGCCGGCGATGGTGCCGACGACAGCCAGAACCCCTCCACCGCGCCCGCCCGGTCGTCGACAGCGGCGACCGGTCTGTGGTGGCGAGACCGCGACGACGGACTGGCCGAACTCACCGCGACGCTGGCCCCCGACGACGCGGCGGTCGTACGTGCCGCCCTGGAGGCGCAGGCCGAACTCGCCTGGCGGGCCAACGCAGGAGTCGCTGACGACGACGTCCGCGACGACACCAATCGTGACGTCACGCCCCGGTCACAACGCATGGGCGACGCGCTCGTCACGATGGCCGCCACCAGTCTCGAAGCCGGTCCGGTGCCGATCGTGCGCGGGCATCGGACCGAAGTCGTGTTGCACGTCGACCAGACCTACCTGGCCGGACTCGCCGAGTCAGGTCGCTGCCACGTCGAAGGCGGCCCCAACCTCGACCTGGCCGACGCCCGCCGTCTCGCCTGCGATGCCCGCATTCGGGCGTTGGTGCACGACGCCGACGGTTCCGTCGTCGACCTGGGACGGAGCCAACGCCTCGTGTCCGACAAACAGCGCCGCCTGCTCACCGAACGTGACCACGGCTGCCGCTTTCCGGGCTGTACCCATACCCGCTATGTCGACGCCCACCACGTCGTGTTCTGGGACGACGGCGGCCCGACCGATCTCGCCAACCTGGTGCTGCTGTGCAACCGGCACCATCGCGAACTCCACAAGGGCCACTTCACGATCGTCGCCGACGGCGGAGGCGGTTTTGTGTTCTCCGATCGATGGCAGCGAAATATCGGACCACCCCGTGTGCGTGCCCGCGGCCACTGTGAACCCGCAGCCGGTTCCACTCGGGCCCACAGCGGCGGAGACCCCCGCCTCGACGTGAACGATGCCGTCACGGCACTCGCGTGCCAGGCGTCGACTGCTGCGTGACCTGAACCGTCCGACGACGTGGTCAGACCAGGCCGAGACGACGCGCGAGGTCGCTGCGCAGCACCCGGTCGGGGTCGACCGCCGCCCGCACCGCATCGAACTCAGCGAGCCGCGGATAGCCGGCGGCGAACGTCTCAGGGCGCATGCGGGAATCCTTGGCGAGGTAGTGACGCCCACCTGCGTCGAGCACCCAGCGGTCGACACGGTCCAGCACCGGTGCGGCCCGGGTCACCTCGGCGGCCAGGTCGACCGACAGGGTCCAGCCCTCGCGGGGAAACGACAAGAAGCCCGGATCGCCAGGCCCGAAGCGCTTCAGCACGTTCACGATCGACGCGACCTGGGTCGCGGCCAGCTCGGCGATGACCCGGTGCAACGTCTCTTCCTCGCCGAGGGGCACCACGACCTGCCACTGCAGAAGGCCCGATGGGCCATAGCCCCGATTCCAGTGCCGGAACATGTCGAGCGGATGGAAATACCACGGGATCGTCAGCAGTCGCCCCCGGCGCTTCTTCGGTGACTTCAGATACCACGCCTCGTTCAGCGCCTTCACCGTGAGCGGGTTGAGCAGCCCACGCGGTGCCACGACCGGCATGGTGAGCAGCTCCCGGGGTTCGTACGCGAGGGGGTCGTCCTGCTTCTCGGGCGGGAGCTCGTCGATCTCGGCGAAGCGACCGCGCTCGAGGACCGAACGGCCCAGCCTCGATCCGGTCGACGACAGGTCGATCCAGGCCACCGAGTACTCGTAGTCCGCGTCGCCCGAGGTCATCAGGTCCATCACCGCTTCGGCGGTGTGGGTCTTGTCGGTGTCGGCGACGATGCTCGACGTGGCGATCGGGTGCAGGGCGAACGTGGCGTCGAGGATCACACCCGTGAGGCCGAGCCCGCCGACGGTCGCCCAGAACAGGTCCGGTTCCGACGTGGGGGTCACCGTGAGCACCCCCCGCCCGGGAGTGGCGAGCGTCATCGCGTGCACGTGACGGCCCCACGAGCCGACGATGTGGTGGTTCTTGCCGTGGATGTCGTTGGCGATCGCGCCGCCGACGGTCACGTGCCGCGTTCCCGGGGTGACCGGCACGAACCAGCCTGCCGGGATCAACCAACGCATCAGGTCGCCCAACGACGTGCCGCCGAGCGCGGTGACCGTGCCGCCGACTCGGTCGAACGCGGTGATCCCCGACAGCCCCGTCATGTCGACCACGGTTCCACCGGCGTTCTGTGCCGGATCGCCGTAACTGCGGCCCAGCCCCCGGGGAATCAACCCCCGCGTTCCCGGATCGGCGACCATCTCCGCGACCTGATCGGCGCGCACCGGACGCCGCACCCGGGCCGTCGATGCGGGTGTACGCCCCCAGCCGCTGACCGACGGTCGACTCATGAGGCGTGCAGTCCGATCGCGAAGAGCACGATCCAAACGGCGCCCAGGCCGATGAGGACCCGGTCCGACAGCACGACCTCCTCGGGCGCGCCGCCCTGGCCCCGGTCGACGAGGAACGCGTAACGGAGGATCGCGATGGCGAAGGGCACGATCGAGAGCTGGAACCAGGGCACCGGCTGCGGTTGCAGGACGCGTGCCAGATCGGCCTTCTCGAAGGCCCAGAGGCAGTAGGCGACCAGCACCACGCCGGTCGACACCGAGCGGAGGTACTCCAGGTACGACTCCGAATAGTCCGTGAGCGTCGACCTGGTGGAGCCGCGCGGTCCGTTCACCTCACGGACCTCGGCGTGGCGTTTGCCCGACACCATGAACAACGAACCGAAGGTGGCGACGATGAAGAACCAGTTCGAGATCTCCACCCCGGTCGCCGCGGCGCCGGCGATGGCACGGAGCACGAACCCCGCCGCGACCGCGATCACGTCGAACACCACGATGTGCTTCAACCAGACCGTGTAGCTGGTGGTGAGCACCACGTAGCCCACGATGGTCACCGCGAGCTGCCAGTGGGCGAGGAACGAGATCGCCACGCCCGACGCGATGAGTACCCCTCCGATCACCTGGGCCAGCGACACCGGGATCTCCCCGGCGGCGATGGGACGGAACCGTTTGGTCGGATGACGACGGTCGGCTTCGACGTCGCCGGCGTCGTTCAGGTAGTAGGTGCCCGACGCGGCGAGGCAGAACGCGACGAACGCGACGATCGTCTGCAACAGCTCGGTGCGTTCGGTGAGCACACTCGCGGCGCCGGGGGCGGCGAACACCAGGACGTTCTTCGCCCACTGCTTCGGCCGGGCTTCGACGGCGAGCGCCACGACGAGCGATCGTCGCTTCCCGGGCATCTGCTGCTCGGGCGGTGACGTCGGGGCACCAGTGAGGGCGTCGTCGGTCACCTCGGTCACAGTAGTCGTGGCCCTCTGGCCCGGAGCGTGCGCGGGTCGCACCGTGCCGTGCCGGTGATCACGCGTCCGCGGACACCCGCCGCCACAACGGTGTCGGCAGGTGGCGCATGCCCGAGAACGCCCAACGCAACGCACCGGGCACCCACACGATCCGCTTGTGGCGACTCAGCCCGTCGATGATCGCGTCCGCGACCGCCTCCGGCGTCGTCGACATGGGTGCCGGATCGAGGCCTTCGGTCATCTTCGTGTGCACGAAGCCGGGTCGCACGATGAGCACATCGACCCCGGAACCCACCAGCGAGTCGCTCAGCCCCTGCGCGAACGCGTCGAGCCCCGCCTTCGACGATCCGTAGACGAAGTTGGACCGACGGGCCCGTTCGCCCGCCACCGACGACAACACCACCAGCGTGCCGTGCCCCTGGGCGCGTAGGCCCCGCGCGGCGGCGAGACCCGAGGAGACGGCCCCTGCGTAGTTGACCGTGACCGCTTCGGCCGCCTTCACCGGGTCGGCCTCGAAGGCCTCCTGGTCGCCCAGCACGCCGAACGCGAGCAGCACGACGTCGATGTCGCCGTCACCGGCGAACACGTCGTCGATCGTGGCCACGTGCGCGGCGGGGTCGAGCGCGTCGAATGCGACCGTCTCCACGTCGGCGGCACCGGCGGCGGTGAGCGTCGCGACCTCCTCGTCGAGGCCCTCGGGATTCCGGGCGGCCAGGACGACCCGCCGGGTGTGGCCCTCGCGCACCATGCGTGCCACGGTGACCTGGGCGATCTCCGAGGCGCCGCCGAGCACCAGCACGGACTGGACGGCGCCGAATGCGTCACGCATGGTCTTCGACTCCCGGTGAGCGATGGTCAGGACGTCTCCGTAGTCTCGCAGGTGGGGCCGCTCGGCGGGGCACCCGGGCTGTCACCCCGGGCAGGTTCGCCAATAGCATGGACCCGCTGTGAGTACCCGTCGTCTGATCATCGCCGCGATCCTGTGCGGCGTCGCGATCCTCGGTGCCGGCGCGCTCCAGCTCGTGCTCATCGCGAAGTAGCGGGCGCGAGCGAATTCGCTCGTTCAGGGCGCTCCCCACGTCCACGTCGTACTCCGGTCGGAATTTCCGACCGCGTATTCACTGAAGATGGCCTTGTCGTCAGGCCCGTAGGCCATGATGCCGACGAGACTCGGGTTGGGATTCGGGTACGCGCCTCCCGCCTGCCACGACGCGGCCTGGTGCCATGCGCTGCCGTTCCAGACCCAGGTGTCGCCGAGCTGACCCTGGGTGTTGCTCGCGCCGCTGTTGATGACGACCGTGTTGCCTGGGCCCTTGGCGACGGCGGCCTGGTGGCGTGCCGCCGGGCTCTTCGACGGATCGCTCGGCGTCACGTCGGTCCAGGTCCCGTGTGACCACACCGACGTGTCGCCCAGATCGACGCCAGACGCCGAGACCCCACCGAACAACACGATCGTGCCGTTCGGCCCCGGCGCCATCATCGCACCCCAGCGCGCCGGTGGGCTGGCTTCCGGAGCAACGGGAGTGAGATCGACCCAGATGTGACTCTGCAGCAGCCAGGTGTCACCGAACGGACCGCCGTCGTCGGTGGGGGAGCCGGTGTGGCCCGGAAGGCCACCGAAGAGCAGCGTTTCCCCGGTGTTGGTCATCGCCATCGACGCCGAATGCCGGGCCGGGGGCGAAAAGTCCGGATTGTCGGGGGTGTATTGGTTCCAACTCGACCCGTTCCAGATCCACGTGTCGCCCATGCCCGACCCGGGGGCATTGGGGTTGCTCCCTCCATTGAACTCGCCCGATCCACCGAAGAGGACGACCTGACCGGGCCCGGTTTCGGCCATGGCGGCGCCGAACCGGGCAGGTGGAGCCGTGCCCGTCTGCTCGGTCCACCCGGCGCCGTTCCAGACCCAGGTGTCGTTCAGGATCGTCAGACCGCTGCGTCCCCCGAAGATCACCGGCATGCCGCCGGGGCCCGTTGCCATGTTGCCGTAGGACCGGCTCGGCGGTGGGGCCGTCCACAACTTGGTCCAGACGGCGTCGACCGGCTCGGGCGGAGCCGTCGTCGTGGTCGGGGATGTCGTCGAGGTCGTACCCGCCGTGGTCGTCGGCGACGATGCCGCGGCAATACTCGGCAACGCGACGACCGCAACTCCTGCTGCAGCGGCGACGCCGCCGGCGCGCAACACCTGCCGGCGTGACCATGACGTGGTCTCGACCACGCCGAGCTCGACCAGGCCGGCCATTTCGGTGACCAGATGGTCGGGCACGTCGGTGGCGTCCGCCCGAGCGAGCGCGAATGCCTCGACCTGTCGGCCCTTCAGATGGAGGACCTTGTCTTGGCCGGGGACCAACACCATGAGGCCGGCTCCCACCGACTCGACGCGTAGATCCGGACGTACGGCAAAACCCATGTGCGTGCTCCACTTCTCGTGTGATGGAGCATCAGCGCTGTGCCGCCGGCGGACAGGGCAGACCGTTGTGGCCTGCGACTGCCCGTCAACCGTGGTCCGCCACGAAGGACGTGGTGAAGATCCCGCTCTGCTCATCGTGAGGACGCGTCGGTCGGCGTGTCCGTCGACAACCTATCGCGCACGGTGAACGCGCGCGTTCATGCCTCGGATCGCCCGGAGGCGAGCACTGCCCTCGGGTGCCCGGTGGGGGAGACCCACGGGAGATGGCGGTAGGGTGGCCTCGGTATCAGGAGGTGGTCCCGCTGGCTGAGTCCTACGACGTCGTCATCATCGGTGCAGGTCCGGGAGGGTATGCCGCGGCGTTGTACGGCGCCGCCGCCGGACTGCACATCGCCATCGTCGAGAAGGACGAGGTGGGGGGAACCTGCCTGAACCGCGGCTGCATCCCGGCCAAGGAACTGCTCGAGGCCGCGGCGGTGCACCGCACGGTTTCGGGCGCCGCCGAGTTCGGCATCGTGTCGGATGCTCCGAAGGTCGACGCCGAGGCACTCTTCGCCCGCAAGACCCAGGTCGTCGACAAGCTCGTCGGTGGCGTGTCGGGTCTGCTGAAGAACCGCAAGGTCACCGTGCTCGAAGGCGTCGGCAGACTGGGACCGGACCACACCGTCACGGTCACCGCTTCCGACGGGTCGACCACCGAACTCGTCGGCGAGCACGTGGTCCTGGCGGCCGGATCGGTGCCACGCACGATCCCGGGATTCGACATCGACGGCGAGATCGTGCTCACCTCCGACGAGGTGTTCGAGCTCGACCGGGTGCCCGATCGCAGCGTGATCATCGGCGGCGGCGTCGTGGGCTGTGAGTTCGCGTCGATGCTTGGTGACCTCGGCTCGACCGTCACCCTGCTCGAGGCGCTGCCCGCGATCCTCCCCGGCGCGGATCCCGACGTCGTCCGCCCGGTGCAACGCTCGCTCGGCAAGCGGGGCGTGACCATCACGACCGGCGCGAAGGTGACCGGACACACGCCGAAGGAGTCGGGTACCACGGTGCACGTCGAAGGGGGCGACGACATCGACTGTGACGTCGTGATCGTGTCGGTCGGCCGGCGCGCGATGACCGACGACCTGGTCGACCCGGCCACCGGCGTGGTCGTCGACGACAAGGGCTTCGTCGAGGTCGACGAGTACTGCCGCACCGCCGCGGACGGCGTGTTCGCCGTGGGTGACGTGATCGCCACGCCCGGCCTGGCCCACGTCGGGTTCGCCGAGGCGATGCTGGTGATCAAACAGATCCTCGGCGAACGATGCGTGCCGATCGACTACTCGGGCGTGCCGTGGTGCGTGTACACCCACCCGGAGATCGCCTGGGCCGGCCTCACCGAGCAGGCCGCCAAGGACGCCGGCTTCGACGTGGTCACCTCCAAGCACCCCTGGGGCGGCACGTCGCGGGCGCTGATCATCGGCGACACCGAGGGCACCGTGAAGATCGTCGCCGAGAAGAACGCCGAGGGCAACGCCGGGCGGATCCTGGGCGTGCATCTGTCGGGCCCATGGGTGACCGAGCAGCTCGGCATGGGGTACTTCTCGGTGAACTGGGAAGCCACCGTCGACGACGTCGCGCACCTGATCCAACCCCACCCCACCCTGTCGGAGAACTTCGGCGAGACGGTGCTCGCGCTCACCGGACGTGGCCTGCACACCTGATCTTCCCTCTCGCAAAGGAGCGAGCCCACCATGGCAGACGTGACCCTTCCCCAACTCGGTGAAACCGTGACCGAGGGCACGATCACGCAGTGGTTCAAGGCCGTCGGCGACACCGTCGAGATCGACGAGCCACTCTTCGAGGTCTCGACCGACAAGGTCGACTCGGAAGTCCCCTCACCGGCATCAGGCGTGCTCACCGAGATCCGGGTACCCGAGGGTGAGACGGTCGACGTGGGCACGGTGCTGGCCGTCGTCGGCGACGCGGCGGACGCGTCACCCGACGGCGCCGGTGAAGGTGGCGACGCGACCGCGACCGGCGCGTCGTCTCCGGCGGCCGAAGAGGAATCCCAGACGTCCGGGGGCACGGCAGAGGAGCCCGCCGACGAAGCGCCGGCCCCGTCCGAAGCACCTGCCCGAGCACCCGCCGAACCGGCGCCCGCGGCGCCGCGGGCCGACGATCGGCAGACGGCTCCTGCGCAGCCGACCGAGCCCGGGTCGGATTCGTCGGTGCTGTTGTCGCCGGTCGTCCGTTCGTTGGTGAACGAGCACGGCCTCGACCCGTCCACCATTGCAGGGACCGGCCCGGGAGGGCGGATCACCCGGGGTGACGTCGAAGCGGTCATCGACGCGCAGCGGGGCCAGCCCGCCGGGCAGGCCGCCGCGCCGGCATCGACGCCCGGCGACGGCGCGCCTCGAGCGGCCGCGACTCGTCAGGCGCCTGCTCAGGCGGCCGGTTCGGCCGCTCCGGCCCCGCGGCCGGTGCCCGACCAGACCCCGGTCGCCCCCGGCGCACGCGACACCGTCGAACCGTTCAACAAGATGCGGCGGCTCACCGGCGAGCACATGGTGTACTCCAAGGCCGTCTCGCCGCACGTGCTGATGACCAGCGAGGTCGACTACGAGGCCGTCGAGGAGGTGCGCCGTCGCCACGGCGAGGCGTTCAAGGCCGAAGAGGGATTCTCGCTCAGTTACCTGCCCTTCATCACGATGGCGGTGGTCGACGCGATCCGTGACTACCCGTACGTGAACGCCTCGGTGGGTGACGGGTCGCTCATCGTGCACGGCGACATCAACCTCGGCATCGCGGTCGATCTGCACCACGAGGGCCTGATCGTGCCGGTCATCCGCGGCGCCGACGGCCTGCGGCTGCGGGCGGTGGCCCGCGAGATCAAGGGGCTCGCGGAGCGGGCGCGCTCCAACAGCCTGTCGATCGACGACATCACCGGGGGCACCTTCACCATCTCGAATCCCGGCCCGTACGGCACGCACTTCACCGGGGCGATCATCTCCCAGCCCGAGGTCGCGATCCTCTCCACCGAAGGGGTCAGTCGCAAACCCGTCGTGGTCACCGCCGCGGACGGCACCGAGGCGATCGGGATCCACTCGGTCGGCCTGTTGGCCCTCAGCTTCGACCACCGGGCCTTCGACGGCGCGTATGCCGCCGCGTTCCTGGCCAAGATCAAGGAGAACCTCGAGACGCGGGACTGGGAGGTCGAGCTCGCGTGACGTTGCACGTCCGCTGGTTGGGCAAGGTCGCCTACCGCGACGCCGACGCGCTCATGCACGGTCTCGCCGCCAACGGCGTTGACGACCACCTGCTGCTGCTGGAGCACCCGCACACCTACACCCTCGGGGTGCGGGCCGATCCGCTGCACGTGCTGCAGTCGGCGTACGAAGACGCCGGCGCCGAGGTGACCCGTGCCGACCGGGGAGGGGACGTCACCTACCACGGCCCCGGGCAACTCGTCGGCTACCCGGTGCTGTGGCTGCCCGGCAAGGGCGGCGGCGACAAACCCGACACGGTCGCGTACGTGCACGCGGTCGAACAGCTCGTGATCGACGCACTCGCCGACGTCGGTCTGCCCGGTGCGACCCGCCTCGACGGATTCCCCGGCGTGTGGGTCGGCGCGCACGGCCCCCGGCCGCGCAAGATCGCGGCGATCGGCGTGCGGATCGCCCACGGCCGGTCGCTGCACGGCTTCGCGCTGAACGTCGACGCCGATCTGGCGATGTTCGCCAACATCGTCCCGTGCGGGATCACCGACAAGGGCGTCACGTCGCTCGCCGCCGAAGGGCTCGACGTGCCGATGCGCACGGTGGTCGACGCGGTCGCCGCCCGTGCCGCCGAACGGTGGGCGCCCGACGGTCGGGTCGATCGCACCGACGTCGTGTGGCGCCACGCCGCGGACAACTCGGACCTCGCTCCGTTCAGCCGGGAAGCGGCCGCCGAACGGGGCGAAGGCCCCGCGATGGTCGGGGTCGCCGACTCGGTCACCCTGTCGGCGCCCAAACGCAAACGGCTCACCGAGGCCGGGGTCACCGAGGGCATCGACATCGCCGCGACCAAACCGTCGTGGGCGAAGGGTCGGCTGCACCTCACGCCCGAGTACACCAGGATCCGCTCCACGATGCGGAACCTGAAGCTCGTGACGGTGTGTGAGGAGGCGGGGTGCCCGAACATCTCCGAATGCTGGACCGAGGGCACCGCCACGTTCATGATCAACGGCGACCGGTGCACCCGGGCGTGCGGGTTCTGCCTGGTCGACACCTCCAAGCCGTTGCCGCTCGACCCGGGCGAGCCCGAGCGCGTGGCCGAAGCGGTCGCCGAGATGGGTCTGGGCTACGCGGTGGTGACCTGTGTGGCCCGCGACGACCTCGACGACGGCGGCGCCGGGGCGTTCGCCGAGACGATCCGGGCGATCCGGCGACGCTCACCGGGCACGTTGGTCGAGACGCTGATCTCGGACTGCAAGGGCGACCCCGAGTCGTTGGCGCTGGTCTTCGACGCCCGACCCGACGTGTTGAACCACAACATCGAGACCGTGCCGCGTCTGCAGCGGGCGGTGCGGCCATCCGCGTCGTACGCGCGGTCGCTCGCCGTGTTGGCCCGGGCGAAGGCCGCCGGGCTGATCACCAAGGCGTCGCTGATGGTCGGGATCGGCGAACGCGACGACGAGGTCCACGCCGCGCT
>CAZQSU010000044.1:0-25485 GCA_964595905.1 uncultured Iamiaceae bacterium | reverse complement strand
GCGGGATCGGCGGGTACCACGGGTACCGGTGGAAGTCGCGCGTCCCGAACTGGCCCTGTGACTGGAGCGGCGCAACTTGGTCGAGCAGCGCTCCCGAGTTGAGCACTGCGGTCAGATACCGGGCCTCGTCCATGCTCTTCGCGGGATACCAGTAGAGCTTGTGGTCGATGATGGCGTCGGCGTCGGCCACGATCGCCGCGGCCAGATAGGTCCCTGAGGTCGTGTAGACGACCCGCACGTCTGGGATCGGGAACTGCTTCGCGAGCTTGCTCTGGTAGTCGATTTGCTCGTCGAGCGTCAGCGACCCGGAGCTGTGTTTGTCCCATCGAGAGGTTGCTTCCTGCCACCACCGGGCCAAGCCGGGATGCTCGAGCAGATGCGGGTTGCCGGTGGTGAGCAGCCGCTGGCGTTCGGCATCCCACGGAACGACGGCCAGCTCAGGCTCGAGCACGATGAACGGCGCAATCGAAGAGCCGAGGTAGCAGGGCCTGATGAACTCGGCCTCGATGCCGCCGGTCAGGTCCGGGAGTTCTGACCACGGCTTCTTGTCGCCGCCGCGGCGTGACCGAATGGCGCGCTGGCCGGTGGCGACGCCGAGTGGCCCGGGGTCGTTGTCGATGACGAGGACGAGTGAGCGCGGAACGTAGTTGGAGCCCTGGGTCACCTCGTCGTGGTACGGCGAACGCGGTCCCGCGTCTGCATTGACGATGGTCACCTCCGAGGTTTCGAGCGCCGTGGCCGCATCGTCCGGCGTGGCGTCCTGATCGATCGTGCCGACCCACGCGAGCGCGGTGTCGCCGAGACGCCGGCCGGGGCCGGTCGTGCGCGTCCCGAAGGCCACACAGGAGGGCACCGGGAACAGATGTGGCCGCACCGAGCCGAGATCCCAGGGCTGCTCGAAATCGACGTAGGGCCCGCGGCCTGGCGGGTACGCGGCCCGGCGGAACTCCGCGTAGTGCGGCCCACCGAGCACGCCGCGTGGCATCACGAATCCGAATGCGCCACCGACCTTCAGGTACAGATCGACGGCGTTGACGACGAACAGCGCCGAGAGGTCCGCGTGGGTCGCGAGCTTGCCCTTGGGCCGGACCTCGAAGGCGTCACCACGCTCCTTGAACACCGCCTGCATCGACGCCGGCATCGCGTTGTAGCGCAACCATGGCGGGTTGCCCACCAGCACGTCCACCTGGTTGTCGGGCACCGACAGCCACAGCGGCCGGGCCAGGTTGCGGATGTAATAGCCCCAGATGTGGTCGAGGTGTCGGTCGTGCAGGTCGCACAACACGTCGTAGGCATGCGCGATCGATGCCTGGGTCTCGGGGTCGTCGATGCCGTGCCGCCCGAAGAACTGGGGGCCGACCGTCGGCCGCGCGGCGCCACGCGTCCGGTTCGTCGCCTTGGCCACCAGGTCGTCGATCAGCGCGTCGAACCGGACCGCGTCCGCGAGGGTCACGGCCGGGAACACCATTTCGCGCGCCACCAGCTCGGCACTCTCGGTGCTGATGCGCAGACCCGCCGACCCGAGCAGGGTGCGATCGTCGTCTCGGCGGCCCCACTGCATGCTGTCGCCCAGGAACACCGGGATCGTCACACCGCTCGGCGGCCGGTCTCCGAGGATGTCCTTGATGGCCAGCAGGTAGGTGATCCGAGCCAGGGTCACCGCGACCGGGTGCAGGTCCATGCCGGTGACCGTCGACAGGATCGTGTCGAAGCGTTCCCGCGGTGCCAGGTCGCTCATGGCGGCCAACTTGTGGCGGATCGTCTGGTAGAGGAACGTCCCGGAGCCACACGACGGGTCGAGCACCCGTTGGTTTGCGGGATCGTCGACGACCTTTCGCACGATCTGGCCGGCGAGCCAGTCGGGTGTGTAGTACTCGCCGAGCGAATGGCGCACTTCCGGCGTGATCACCGACTCGTACAGCGATTTGAGTACGTCGTGGTCGATGGCATCCCAGTCGAATCGGGCCACCCGGCGGGCGAGCGACCGGACGATTCGCTCCCCGGCACGCTGCGCACCGTCAGACGCTCCTTGGACGACCCAGTCGAAGAAGTCGGACTCGACCACGCCGCGCACGCCCGACTCGGCGAACTTCGCACCCGACACCAGATCGGTGGGGTCCAGTGTCGCCGTGTCGAACCCGATCGCCGAATGCGCGACGAGTTCCGCGACCACCACCAGGTAGGTGTGCGAACAGAACAGCGCATCGGTGTTCTCGAACTGCGTGCCGAACGCCGACTCGAGCGATTTCGCCCACAGCGACCGCTTCAGCATGATCTCCGGCTCGTCTGCCACGCGCGCGTACAACGACGTGATCTGGCCGAGCTCGAGCAGGTAACCCGCCGAGCTGGCCCCGAGGCGTGCCATGATCTCCGCCGGTGTCGGCGGCACCGTCTGACGGGTCGCCATGACCGCTTCGAGCCACGCCACGAGCCGGTCGCCGACGTCGGGGTCGTGGCGATCGGCTGTGAACTCGGTGACCGCGACGAGTGAGTCGACGGTCTCCCCGAGTCGGTACAGCTGCCACCGCCGGCCGTCGGTGAGGATCCCGGCGTAGGAGCCGCCGGTCTGTGAGGTGCGCGTCGCGAGGTAACCGGCCAGCTGCACCTGCTCGGCGTCGGTGACCCGACCGAGCTTCTTCTTCACCTCGATGAGGGTGTAGCCCACCTCGATGTCGATCCGGCGTTGCGTGCCGTCCTCGGTCTGACGCTCCAGCCCGACGACGTCACCGTCGGCGAGCCCGAGCGATCCCGACAACAGCACGAGCCGCACGTCGGACTGGATGTCGGCCTCGGTGACGTTCGCCGGCGGGTCGACCAGGCGTTCGACGGCTGCGTTGAGTGATGCTGGTGGCACAGGGACTCCTCGGTGCACCCGGCGCGGCGACATCGCGTCGGCACGCTCGGGGTTCTCGTGGCGACCATCATTCCAGTTCGGTGGGACACCGATGGTCGCAGCGCGCGCCCGCGGGCGCGTCCGCTCCAGCCCGACGCCGATGCCGGGTGATCGACAGGCGCTTCCTCCCGTCCGTGAGCGCGCCGGTACGGGCCGGACGCGCGTGTCGAGAGCCAGGCTGAAATGGCGAGTCGCGGCGACATCGTCGGGACGACGTTGCCGCGAAAGCGATGCGCGCGCGGTGCGATTGTCGCTCTGACGTTGGCCGACCGACGCCGACGCGTCGGGGTTGGGAGCAATCGGCGTGACCTCCGTGGGAGCCCGGACGCGCCCGCAGGCGCGTCGGGGTTGGTTCGGGGTTGGTTGCGGGCCCGGACGGGCGGTCCCACCCGCTTTGTAGAATCGAACTCGAGTTCGATTCTGACACCGAGAACCCGCCGGTGGCCGAACTCGACGAACGCGGCGCATGGGCGGCCTGGGGAGCCCTTGCTTCGTCTGCCAGTGCGGCAACGGTACCGGCACCCCGGCGGGCGTGCTCAGAGAGCAATCACCCGGAGACTCGGGTCGACGACAAACATGTCGTCCGGGTCAGACGTGACGACGTGATCGCCGCGCTCACGAGCGATGAGGGCCACATGCACGTCGACGATGTCGGCATGACCGGTCCGCCCACACACCATGCCGACCGCCCTGGCATCGAGATCGTCGAGCGGCCGTACCTCTACCCGGGGGTCGCCGAGCATGCGGGCGACACGCGCCTGGCGGGGCCCGCCGCGCCAGGCCTGGGCGACGACGCCCGCCGGGACGACGACACCCAAATGGTGCTCGACCGCTCTGCGCAACAGGGCCCGCACCCGGGTGTCACCCCGCTCGAGTGCCAACAGCGCGCCGGTGTCCAAGGTCAGTCCGGTCGCCGGCGCATCACGGGTCATTCGAGGCCGAGTGCTGCATCGGCCCAGGCCAGGTCGGAGGCATCGACCTCACCCAGTTCACGGTCGAGATCGTCCAACAGTCGGGTCAGGCTGTCTTCCCGCTCCGCGCGGGCAACCGCAGTACTCACATAACCCGACACCGACGAGGCGCGCCCCTCGGCGACGGCTCGGCGCATCGATGCCACCAGGTCGTCGGGGAGGCTCACGGCAATCTTCTTGGTCATACCGAAAGAATACCCGAAAGGCTACCGTCGTGCTACCGTCCGTGAGGAGCGAGACCGGTCGAGTCACGACCGCCGCGGGCCGGCGGCTCGGCCCCCTCTCAGCCGGCCTCGAACAGACCGCGGATGTCGGCTTCGGTCAACGCCCCCGACAGCGCGCCGTCCGCGTCGACGACATCGGCGAACAGCGCCGCTTTGCGGGCTTTGAGCTCCATCACCTTCTCCTCGATCGTGCCCGTCGACACGTAGCGGTACACCACGACCGGGTTGACCTGACCGATCCGGTGCGCACGGTCGACCGCCTGGGTCTCCGCGGCCGGGTTCCACCACGGGTCGAGGATGAAGCAGTAGTCGGCCTCGGCCAGGTTCAGGCCGACCCCGCCCGCCTTGAGGCTGATCAGGAACACCGGCACCGCGCCCGACTTGAAGGTGTCGATCACCTCGGCGCGGTTGCGGGTGCGACCATCGAGGTACGCGGTGTCGATGCCGGCGGCGCCCAGGCGCTGCTCGGCTCGTCGCAGATAGCGGGTGAACTGGCTGAACACCAGCGCCCGGTGCCCTTCGGCCACGATCTGGGTCACGTCGTCGACGAGCCGGTCGAGCTTTGCCGAACCGATGTGGTCGTCAGCCTCGTCGACGAGGCCCGGGTCGAGGCTCAACTGGCGGAGCAGCGTGAGCGACTTGAAGATCACGAACCGGTTGGACTGCAGGTCGTCGACCAGGCCCAGCACCCTGGCCCGTTCGCGCTGCAGCCGGGTCTGGTAGATCTTCCGGTGCTTCGGATGCAGGTCGACGTCGACGACCTGTTCGATCTTGGGCGGCAACTCGGTGAGCACGGCGTCCTTGGTCCGGCGGCGCATCAGGGGAGCGATCCGTCGCCGCAACGTCGCCAACAACTCGGGCGCCTCGCCCTTCTCGATCGGCTTGCGGTACACCCGCGAGAAGCGGTCGGGGTCGGGGTACAGCCCCGGCGCCACGATCGACAACAAGGACCACAGGTCCATGAGACTGTTCTCGAGTGGGGTGCCGGTGATCGCGATCTTCGACCGTGCGGGGAGCTGACGAACCACCTTGTAGGTCTTGCCCTGGTGGTTCTTCACGAACTGGGCCTCGTCGAGCAGCAGCAGGTCCCACTCGAGGGCCGCGTAGTCGTCGTACTCGAGACGGAACAGCGTGTAGGAGGTGACCACCAGCGAGGCCTCACCCGTCGCCTCGGCCAGGGAGACGCCCCGGCGGGCCGCGGTCTCGGTGATGGTCACCACCGACATCGTCGGCACGAAGCGATGTGCCTCACGTTGCCAGTTCTCGACCACGCTCGTCGGCGCCACCACCACGAAACGGGCATCGGGTCGGCTCTCGAGCACATCCGCGCACAGGCTCAGCACCTGCACCGTCTTGCCGAGGCCCATGTCGTCGGCGAGGATCCCGCCGAGTTCGTGCGCGCGGATGAACCGCAGCCAGGTGAACCCCTCGGCCTGGTACGGGCGCAACTCGGCCTTCAACGTCGCCGGTGGCGTGCCCGCCGAGGGTGCCGCGAGCGCGCCCATGCGCGCCACGTTCGCCGTCCAGCGGTCGCTCTGCGCGGTGACCACGCCGAGTGCCGCGAGCTCCTCGAACCACGAGATCTGGAACGGGTTGATCCGGATCGTCTCGTCGTCGTCGCCCTCGGTGCCGGTGTCGACGAGCCCGCGGGCCTCTTCGATCAGGGTACGCAGACGCTCGAAATCTGCTCGGTCGAGTCGCAACCACGTGCCGGAGGCGAGCACCAGGACCGGCTCGTTGCGGCTCAACGCGATGAACAGCGCCGCGAACGGAACCTTCTCACCGTCGACGGTGACGTTCACCGCCAGGTCGAACCAGTCGGTCTGATCGGATCGCACCGCCGGATCCGACACCGTGAGTTCGACGAGTGGGTCGGCCGTCGCCTCACGCAGATCGGGCAGGGCCGTCTCACCGACGTCGTCGACGGTGACGGTCACCCCGGCCCGGTCGGTCAGCCACGGCAACGCCTCGGCGAAGAGGCGGACGGTGTCGGCACCGTGGACCGTCATCGTCGCGGGGATGCCCCGGGGATCGGCCAGCAGGGGACGGATCGCATCGGGCAGGTCGAGCTGCGCGACCGCCGCGGCCTCGGCGTCGAGGTCACGTGCCAAACCGGCCGGTTCGGCGAGGCCGTGACAGGCCACTGCGTCGCCCCGCACGTAGCGCGCCTCCCATTCGGTCGAGGCGACGTCGACCGCGTGGCGCTCGACGCGCAGGCCCAGGCCGTCGAACCGCCGAGCGGTGATCGTCACCGACCCGTCGGACGAGCCGACCCGGGCCCGACGCGCCAGCAGTGGTTGATAGGTGTCGAGCAGCTCGGTGACCTCACCGGCGGGCACGTGCAACGGCGGCGCGTGCAGCATCCTGAGCACGGCGGGGCTCATCGGCCGGTCGAGCCGCGCCAACACCGTGCCGCCGCCGACGGTCGCGACGAAGATGCCATGGGGCGGCATGCCCAGGTACCCGAGCGACGACACGTCGGGATCGACCGGTCGACCACCGACCGACAAGGCGGTCGTGAGCCGCACCGCGCCGTCCGGGTCGGTGGTGAGATCGACCTCGACGGCCGCCGGCTCGTCGGCGAGATGCACGTCGGGGTGCCCGGACCCGTCGACGAAAGCCACGCCCGACTCGGCGACGTTGCGCAGGTGGATCCACAGCTCCGAACCGAAGCGGTCGAACGTCATCGGTCCGGTGTCGGGGTAGTACGAATGCCGCGGCGAGGCGTTCCAGAGCGCCCGGAGCGCCGTCACCTGGGTGGGATCGAACTCGGGCGAATGGGTCGCGTAGTACAGGTCGCGCCACGACGCGCCGGTCTTGATCCACTTGTCGCGCTTGCCCAGGCGCAACGGCCGGACCGACAGCCGCGGCGCGGGGGACGTGTCGTAGGAGGTGGCCCGCGGGTTCGTCACGCTGAACTGCAGCGCGAGCGGTGACCACTGGACGCGCGCCGCGCCGTCGTCGTCGCCGTCGACCAGGTCGTCGAGCACCGCTCGCCACGACGAGCCCTCGGCGCCTTCCGCGCCGAGCGAAGCCGCTGCCTCCTCGGCCTGCGCGGTCAGGATCGTCGCGACCGCGTGCTTGCAGAACCCCCCGAGCGGACACGAACAGGTGTCGTCGACGACGATGCCGCCGGCGAGGGACCGCCAGGTGACCCGCACGACGTAGGTGTTGCGTCCCGATCCCTCGACCACGCTGGTGAGCAGCCCGGGTGCGCTCGTGATCAACCGGACCCGCCCGTCGCCCGCGTACGCGACGCCGCGGTCGATGGAACCGGCGTCGTAGTTCTCGGCGAGCACCTCGCCGGTGAGTGCGGCGAGGTCGTCGGCATCGGGCACGTTCCCAGTGTCGCGGACCACAGGGACATCCATCGGTGTCGCGTCCGCGACGGATGTGGGAAGCTCACGGTGATGGCACGGATCCTCGTCACCGGATGCTCGACCGGTATCGGCCGAGCGACCGCCGCGGTACTGACCGATCGTGGTCACGAGGTGGTCGCGACCGCGCGGAACCTGTCGGCGCTCGACGGACTCGACGTCGCGCAACGGATCGCTCTGGACGTGACCGAGGCCGGCTCGATCGCCGCGGCGACGAGCGTCGCCGGTGAGATCGACGCCCTGGTCAACAACGCCGGCATCTGCTTCGGCGGGCCACTCGAGCACTACCCGGTCGACCTGGCCGAATCGGTGTTCGCCACCAACGTGTTCGGGCCCCTCCGACTCATCCAGGCGGTCGTGCCCTCGATGCGTGCCCGCGGTGCCGGAGTGATCGTCAACGTCTCTTCGGTCGAAGGGTTCGTCGCGACGCCGTTGTTCGGTGTCTACTCGGCGTCCAAGCACGCCCTCGAGGCGCTCAGCGAGTCGCTGCAGCACGAAGTCGGCCACTTCGGCGTCCGCGTCGTGGTCGTCGAACCCGGCTACGTCGACACGGCGATGCGGACCAAGACGAGCCCGATCGACGTCGAGGCGACCGCCTACGCCGAGTTGCACCGCCAATGGAACGGCACCGACGAGAAGTTGCTCGGCGGGCCGCGCCCCGGCCCCGAATGTGTCGCCCGGGCCATCGCGGACGCGATCGACGACGAGGCCACGCCCCTGCGCGTGCCCGTGGGCGCCGACGCCGTCATGGTCGCCGCGACCCGTGCACGACTCGATGACGCGGAGTTCCATGCCACCATGCGGAGGACCCTGCAGATCGACTGGTGACGGGTCGACTGGTGACTGGTGACGGTTTGGTCGCGGCGGGATGCTGGGGTCGACCACCACCGGCCCTCGGGTAGGGTCGTCCGCCGGGAGGCGTCTCGACGGGACCGTTCGGAGGAACGATGCGCAGGTGGATGAGGATTCCGGCCGTGTCGACGGTCGCCGTGCTGGCGATCGCCACGATCGTGTTCCCGGCGTCGGACCGTGTTGCCGCCGCACCCGGCGCACCGGTGACCGAGGTGCTCGCCGGGCACACCATGAACGGCCTGGCGATCACGTGCGAGTCTCGTACCGACGGGATCCGCGTGTGCCACGGCGGCATCGGCGGGCCGGGTGGTGACGACCAGCGCCTGGTCAGCTTCGACGGGTCGCCGCTCGCGCTGTACGTGACCCTGCCCGCGGCCGACGGGTCGGTCCCCGACGCGGACTTCCCGCTGGTCGTGCAGAGCCACGGCTGGGGGATGCCCCCGACCGGGCCCGAAGATGCCCAGTACGGTGGCGTCACCGCCGTCGACTGGGCCGCCAAGGGCTATGTGGTGGTGCAGCTCAGTGCCCGCGGATGGGGTGACTCGTGTGGAACCCTCGCTTCACGGCGGGTCGATCCGGCGGCCTGCGAAGACGGCTATCTCCGGCTCGCGGATGCCCGCTACGAGATCCGTGACGTCCAGCACGTGGTCGGGCTGCTCGTCGACGAAGGGCTCGTCGACCCCGACCGCATCGGGGTGACCGGCGAGTCCTACGGTGCCGGCACGTCGCTGAGCCTGGCGACGCTCGACGACCGGGTGATGGACGCCGACGGCACCACCCGGCCGTGGACGAGCCCGAACGGTACGCCACTGTCGATCGCCGCCGCGGCGCCCCTGTCGGGATGGTCGGACCTGATCTACGCGCTGATGCCGAACGGCCGCACCCTCGACACCCGGATCACCTCGAACACCGACGACTTCACACCGGTCGGGGTGTGGAAACAGTCGATCGACAACACCCTGTTCCTGGCCGGATCGGTGATCGGGTACTACTCGTCGCCCGGAGAGGATCCCGAGTCGGACGTGACCACGTGGTTCGACATCCTCGGTGGCGGCGAGCCCTACGACACCCCCGAGGCCGCGTACGTCATCGACCAGATCGCCCGCTACCACTCGCCGTACTACCTGCTGTCGGGTGCCTACGGCGTCACGCCCGAGGAGCCGCCGCCGCTGTTCCTCGCAGCGGGTTTCACCGATGCGATCTTCCCGGGCGACGAGTACCTGCGGTACGAGCGCCTCGCCAGATCGTTGTTCCCGGACGCCGAGATGGAGTTGTTCTTCTACGACGGTGGCCACCAGCGCGGCCAGAACAAACCCGCCGACAAGGCCATGCTGCGGGCGAGGATCGAGGGATTCGTCGACCACTACGTCGGTCGGACGGCGCCGGCTCCCGCGCTGGACGTGACCGTGCGCTCCCAGACCTGCCCCGGCGACGTCGCCTCGGACGGCCCGTTCCGGGCGGCGACATGGGAGGCGTTGCATCCCGACGAGGTCGTCCACCGCGCAGCCGACGCCCAGACGGTCGACTCCGCCGCGGGAGACCAGGCCATCGCCGAAGCGCTCGACCCGATCCGTGGCGGTCTCGCGTGCACGACGGTGCCCGCCGTCGACCAGGGCGAGGGCATCGCGACGTACCGGTTGCCCGCCGTGACCGGCGAGGGCACCACCATGCTCGGATCCCCGACGGTCACCGCCGACGTCGCGGCCACCGGCGAGTACCCGTACCTGGCCGCACGCCTCTTCGACGTCGATCCGGTCGCCGGCACCGAGATCCTCGTCACGCGCGGCGTCTACCGGCTCGATCCGGACCATCCCGCCGGCCCCGTCGAGTTCCAACTCGAACCGAACGCGTGGACCTTCGCACCCGGTCACGTGCCCAAGCTCGAACTCCTGGGTCAGGACGAACCGTTCCTCGCCCCGTCGATCGGCGCGTTCACGGTCGCGGTGTCGAACCTCGAACTCCGGTTGCCCGTTCGCGCCCGCCAAGATGTGCCTCAGCCGACCACGACGGTGCCACAGACCACGACCTCGACGCCGGCCACGACGCTTACTCCCACGACGACGGGTTCGGCACCCCCGGCCACGACGAGCACGCATTCGCTGCCGCCGCCGTCGACGACCCCCTCCGTCGCCCGACCGGTCGCGGCACGCCCGACCTACACCGGATGACGAGAGCGTTCACGGCCGCGTCGTTGCGGTGACCCGTCGTGTGCGGCGCTAGCCTGGGCCGCTGTGGGCAGGGCAGACGACGTACGGGCTTGGGCGCGAAGCCGGACAGCCGATGCGATCCACCGGTCCACCGACTGGGTACGGCGGTACGCAGCGATCGGTCCGGACTGCGACCGCGGTCGCCGTTTCCGCGCGTTCGGACAGGCGAGTTGCATCTCCTACCCGTGGGCGTCGATCTTCGGCGAGGCGCACATCGAGATCGGCACCGGCACGATGATCGGCGCCTACAACACGCTGTCGGTCGGGTTCGCGCCGGGCCACGACTTCGGCGACCGGTGTGTGATCCGCATCGGCGATCGGGTCGTGGTGGGCCGGGGAAGTCACATCGTCGGCCACGACCGGATCGTCATCGAGGACGACGTCTACACCGGTCCGTACGTGTACATCACCGACCAGAACCACACCTACCGCGACCCGGACCTTCCCATCGGACGGCAGTGGCCGACCGACGAACCGGTCCGGATCGGAGCCGGGTCGTGGCTCGGGACCAACGTGGTGGTGCTGCCCGGCGCCGACATCGGCCGCAACGTGGTCGTCGCCGCCGGATCGATCGTCCGCGGCACGATCCCGGACCACAGCGTGATCGCCGGATCACCGGCCAAGATCATCCGCCGGTTCGACCCGGACCTGGGATGGCAACCGCCGCTGCGCCGTGGCGGCGGCAAGGACGCCGGCGACGTGGTCGACCTCGAAGAACTCGCCGAGTTGGCCGAATTCCTGGGCGTGCGTTCGGATCCCCAGGGCCGCTTCTGACCGCTCGCATCGCACACCGGCACGGTGCCCGAGGCGACGTGCTTGCAATCGTTCGCCGTCTGCCGATCGGGTACCCATGACCAGCGACCCCGTGGAACGAGACGAGGACGGTGCCGTGGACGAGGCGGACGGAGCGGACGCCCCGGAGCCCGCCGACGAGTCGTTCATCCGGTACCAGAACCCGCTGTACCGGTTGATCTCGATGGGCGGCGCGGGCATGGTGGTGGTCCTGGGCGCCACCGGCATCACGATCGGTCGCACGCTCGACCCGATACCGCCCGCCCCGTTCTTCTTCATGACGGGCATCCTCGCGATCGCACTGGGCGGGTGGTACCTGCTGGGCCTGCGTTGCCGCCTCGACGTGGCCGAGACGTGGGTGCACGTGGCGACCAAGTACACCGATTTTCGGATCGACCGCGACCGGATCGTCTGGATCGACGCCGATCGATCATTGCGCGGAACGCTGCAGTGGTCGGGTCGGCCGCTCATCTTGTGTTACCGGACCGACGGCGGCGGCGACCAGACCAAGCGCCGGCGCGCGTATGGCTGTCTACCCGAGAACAGGCAGAGCCAGGAGCTGACGATCGAAGCGCTCCAGGAGCAGTTGGGACGCCCCGAAGACGACCAGCTCGAGCGCTTGGATCAGGTCGTGGTCGACCGACTCGACGGGGTCGAACCGCAGGGCGTCAGTCCCGAACTGAGCGACGCCGTCGCCGCCCGGCTCGCGACCATGCGACCCGAGGGAGACGACGCCGGTCGTTGACCGGCCTGGACCGACTGCCGACATGACCGTGATCGGGGTCCGCTCCAAGCAGACCGCTGAGCACGACATGCCAGCCGTCTCTCGTGCGCCTCGCCGCCGCTCGCGGCGTCCTCGATCGTCCGATTCCCCTACGGGTGGTCGGACGACACTGCGACTTTGCGAATCGACGACGATCCCCACGAGATCCGACAATCGGCATCACTCAGCGGTCTCCTAGTCTGAGCGCATGAGCGAAACGCAAGCTTCCGACACCGAGTACCGGATCGAACACGACTCGATGGGCGAGGTCCGGGTCCCGAAGTCCGCGAAGTGGGCGGCGCAGACCCAGCGCGCCGTCGAGAACTTCCCGATCTCCCATCGGCCGATCGACCCCCGCATCGTGCATGCGTTGGGCATGGTCAAGGCCGAAGCGGCCCGGGTGAACGCCGCCGACGAACGGGTCGCCAAGGTCGACGCCACGATCGGCGCGGCGGTCGCCACCGCGGCCGAGCAGGTCGCCGCCGGCGACTGGGACGCCGAGTTTCCCGTCGACGTGTTCCAGACCGGATCGGGCACGTCGTCGAACATGAACACCAACGAGGTGATCGCGACCCTCGCCACGGGCCATCTCGAGGGCGGGGGCACCGTGCACCCCAACGACCACGTGAACGCCTCGCAGTCGTCCAACGACGTGTTCCCCACGGCGGTCCACCTGGCCGTCGCCCTGGCGATCACCAACGAACTCCGTCCCGCGTTGAACCACCTGGCAGCGACGCTGCGTGAGCGCGCCGAGGCCTTCGCCGAGATCGTCAAGCCGGGTCGGACGCACCTGATGGACGCCACGCCCGTCACGCTCGGCCAGGAGTTCGGCGGGTACGCGAGCCAGATCGAAGCCGACCTGGTGCGGCTCGAACCGGCGGTCGCGGACGTGTGCCGCCTGCCTCTCGGGGGCACCGCGGTCGGCACCGGTATCAACGCACCCGAAGGATTCGCCGGCGACGTCATCGCCCGTCTGGCCGATCGCACCGGGCTCGACCTGGTCGAGACCCCCGACCACTTCGCCGCGCAGGGCGCCCGCGACGACCTGGTCGCCGTGTCGGGGGCGCTGCGGACCGTCGCGGTGAGCCTCACCAAGATCGCCAACGACCTGCGGTGGGCCGCGTCGGGACCCCGCGCCGGGCTCGCGGAGATCCACCTGCCCGACCTCCAGCCCGGATCGTCGATCATGCCGGGCAAGGTGAACCCCGTGCTCGCCGAGGCCGTCACCCAGGTCGCCGCCCGCGTGATCGGCAACGACGCCGCCGTCGCGTTCGGCGGGTCGCAGGGCAACTTCGAGATGAACGTGTACGTGCCGATGATGGCCGAGGCGATCATCGACTCGATCGTGCTGCTGGCGAACGTGTCGCGGGTGTTCGCCGACAACTGCGTCGCCGGCATCGAAGCCGACGCCGAACGCTGCCAGGCACTCGCCGAGGCGTCGCCGTCGATCGCGACGTCGCTGAACCCGTTCATCGGCTACGAGAAGGCCGCCGCGCTCGTCCACGACAGCATCGAAACGGGCAAGAGCGTCCGCGAACTCGTCCGGGAGGCGGGACTGTTGAGCGACGACGAGATGGACCGGGCCTTCGACCTGCTGGGGCAGACCCGCGGCGGCCTCGCCTGAACCCGAGGCCTGCGCAGCAATCGATCGGGGTGCAGGCCCTGTGCCTGTTCCGGCCGACCGGCTCGGTAGGCTGGCGTCTCATCCCAGTTCGGTGCGAACGTTTGGAGTAGCGCTGTGGTAGTTGCTGCCGTTGGTGACTTCGGGTACAAGCTCGCCCTCCTGTTGCATTTGGTGTTCGTGGTCGTCGCGTTCGCGCCGGCATTCGTCTGGCCGATCCTGAACCGGCAACGCCGTGGAGAACTCGTCGCACAGCTCGATGTCGGCGAGCCCGCTCCGACCGAACCCGCCCGATCGGTGTCGGCCGAGGCGGTGGGCCGCATCATCGACCCGATGATGCATGGCGGGTCGCTCGTACTGGCCGGACTGTTCGGGATCGTCATGGTGCTGCTGTCCAACGACGTCTTCGAGTTCTCCCAGACCTGGATCTCGATCGCGTTCGTCCTGTGGTTCCTGATGTTGGGCCTGTTCTTTGCCGGCCTGATCCCGGCGCAACGTCAGCTACGCAACGGAAACCCCGTGGGCGACACCCGGATCGCCATGTGTTATGGCGGCATGCATCTGTTGCTGCTGTTGCAGATCATCGTCATGGTGTGGAGGCCGGGCGCGCCGTTCTGACGGACGGGTGCAGGTCGGCCGACCTGTCGCGTCCCGGTACCCTCGCGGTCGTGCACCCGATCGAATACCTGCGCTACGTCGCGCGGAGCGGCGACGCATCGGCGGAGTGGCTCGTTCCCGAGGCCGCCGAAGCGTTGCGGGGCCTGATCGACGACCACCAGACGTTGGTCATGGGCTGCCGCAAGCTGCTCGAACACCACGCGCAGTGCGGGCCGATGTGGTGGCTGTGCGGGCACCTGCTCGCTGCTCGGGATGCGCGGGCGGCCGTCGACGATCTGCTCGAGACCTTCCTCGACGATCCGACCCCCCTCCAGCTCTCGCTCGCGCTCGCCGACGTCGATGTGGCAGGTCCCACGACCCCGCTGATCGTCCAGGCGGCGCTGGCCGCGGCGCCCGGGGTGGTCGTGGCCGACACCGGCCGGGTCGGGTCGACCACGACCGTGATCGACAGGGGATCCCGCCCGATCTGGGTCGTCGCGGGCGTGGGAACCCTCGTCCCGGGCGAGATCTTCACCGCCGTGACCGACGGCGAACCGTCAGGTCGCCACCGCGCGGTCGCGGTGCTCGGTGTCGACTCGATCGCCCGGGTGATCCGTCCGGACGGGCCCCACGGTGTCGAGGCGTTGCGGTGCGGCCCGGACGTCCCCTTCATCCCGGAACTGCTCGCCCGGGGTTGACGCGGCCACGGCGCGGCCGGCTCGATGACTCACGGGAAGAGCCGACGACGGATCCGGTCGAGGGGGCCGGGGTCGGCACGGTCGGCGTCACCGTCGAGGGCCGCGGCGGTCCTGGCGGCACGGAGTCGGTCGATCAGGCCGTCGTCGAGCGGATCGAGGTCGCGCGGTTCGACCTCGAGCGCCCAGGCCAGCAGCCGGTCGGCGAGCGCCGGGTTCCGTGCGAGTACCGGACCGTGCAGGTAGGTGCCGACGACCCGCCCGCCCAAGGCTCCTTCGGTCCGCGCTGCCGCCGGGCCGCCGGAGGAGGCGCCCACGACCCGCCCGAGCGGCGTCGCATCCGCGCGGAGACGGGTCACCCCCGCATGGTTCTCGTAGCCCGTCAGACGGCCCACCCCCAGCGTCGGATCGGTGTCGATGAGCACCTCGCCGACGATGCGGGGGCCGCGGGTCCGGGTGGTGGTCACGTCGAGGAGGCCCAGACCGTCGACCGCTTCACCGTCGGGACCGACGAAGGAGTGGCCCATGATCTGGAAACCGGCACACACCGCCAACACGGCGGCGCCGGCCGCGACCGCCTCGCCGAGCGCGCCCGACTCGGCGAGCAGACGAGCAGCCCGGTTCTGCGGGCCGTCCTCGCCGCCGCCGATCACGTAGACGTCGCCGTCGCGGGGGACCGCGTCGAGGGCGGTCACATCCACCCGGCTGACCGGGATCCCGCGCCAGGCGGCCCGACGCTCCAGCACGAGCGCGTTGCCACCGTCGCCGTAGGTGCCCAGCAGGTCGCCGAAGAGTTGGACGATCCGGATCGGCGATCTGCGCCGCGGCATCGGGCTCATCGCGCCGCCAAGGTGTCGGCGAACGCGGTGTAGTTCGCGACGAGGTCGATCTGGCCGGCCGGGAGGGTGAGACACGCGTCGAGTGCCGACCCGACGTGGACGGTGTGGTCGACGCCTCCGTAGTGCAGCCTGACGGCGAGGTCCTCGGCCCGCTCGCCCGCAGCGATCACCTGCCGACCGGCGAGCCGTTCGAAGGGCACGTCCCAGAGCCACGACGGGTCACGGCCGTCGGCGACCCGGGCGTTGATCGCCACGACCACCGGTGTGGGCGGGGCAGCGACGATGTCGAGCGACGACTGCCAGCCGGCCGGGTTCTTGGCCATGAGCAGACGGATGTGCCGACCGGCCGATTCGATCGTGGCATAGCGGCCCGACACCTCCTCGGTGGTGCGCATCGCGGCGGCCGCCACGTCCGGGTCGACCCCTTCGATCCGGGCCGCCGCCAGCGCCATCGCGGCGTTCGCCAGGTTGAAGGCGCCCGGGAGCGCGAGGTCGAGTTCGACGGCGCGGTCGCCGTCGTCATGGAACGTCACCGTGTGGTCGACCAGCGACACGTCCGGTGCCGGACGCGCCAGGTCACAACCGGTGCAGTGCCAGTCCGACGCCGAATGGATGACGGGGGCGGCACAGTCGGGGCAGACCAGTGCATCGGCGGTCCAAGGCGACGACACCGACACCCAGGTCACCTCGGCATGCCCGGCGACGCTCCAGGTGACCAGCGGATCGTCGGCGTTCGCCACCACTCGGGGAGCCAGACCGGCGCGGCGTAACCCGGCGAGCATGCTGCGCCACTTCTCGGCGACGATCCTGACCTCGCCGTACCGGTCGAGCTGGTCACGACTCAGGTTCGCCAACACCATCGTCGCGGGCGCCAGGTCGACCGCGGTCGCCGCCAGGGTCGCCTCGTCGACCTCGAGCGCCGCGCGGGTGGCGCTGAGGTCACCGGCGAGTGCCGCGGCCAGGCCGGTCGCCAGGTTGGAACCCTGGGTGTTCGAGACGACCGGGCCGGCGGTGGCGAGCGCCGCGGCGAGCAGGTTGGTGGTGGTGGTCTTGCCGTTGGTGGCCGAGACGGTCACGATCCGTCGGCCGTCGGCGAGCTTGGCGAGCAGACCGGGGTCGAGTCGCAGCCCGAGGTGGCCGCCGATGACCGACCCTCCCAGGCCGGCGGCCCGCGCGACCCGGGCCGCGCCGCGCATGGTCGCCGCGGTCACGCGGACACCGGTCGAGTGGTTCGGGGAAGGATTCACAGGCGCAGAGATCACCACGGATCGTACGGGGCCGAGGTGGTGGCATACGTCGATCGGCGCACTGATTAGGGTGCAATCGATCGGCCGGTGCCCGGTGACTCCGATGGTGAAAGATCGAACGATACGCGGATGAGCAGCCCGAACGCCACAAGCCGAGCCGACGGCTCGCGCGACTTCGTTGCCGGTGACGCCGATACACCGGCCCCGTCGGCGACGTCCGAGCCCGCCCAGCGGTCTCTCGCCGACGTGTCGACGAGGGTGCTGCACTCGGAACGGGCGATGTTCGGTGTGGTCGTGGTGGCGGCGCTGTACTGGGCGATCACCCTCGGCAGACTGATCGTGCTACGCCAGAACCGCTTCGGCACGTTCGACTTCGACACCGGCATCCAGGACCAGCTCATCTGGCAACTCGCGCACTTCCGCGACTTCTCGACGGTTCGGGGCGTGCCGTTCTTCGGCAACCACGCGTCGTTCGGCTTCTTCCTGTTGGTGCCGCTCGCATGGCTGGGTGCGGGGCCCAACGCCTGGAACGTGATCAACGCGGTCGCCCTGGCCGCCTGCGCACCGATCCTGTACGTGATCGCCCGTGACCGTTTCGGTCGACCCTGGCTGTCGGCCGCGGTGGGGCTCGTCTGGTTGGCCCAGCCCAGCGTGCAGTGGTGGGTCCAGGAGGGGTTCCATCCCGAATGCGTCGCGCTGCCGTTCCTGTTCGCGACGTGGCTGTTCGGCCAGCGGATCGTGCGCTGCCTCGACAAGGCCGCGCCGCTCGAACGCCGGGTGAAATGGTGGTTCGGGCTCAGCTTCGTGGGCACCATCATCTGGAAGGAGGACCTCGCGCTCGCATTGGTGGGCATGGGTCTGGTCTGGGCGATCCGTCGGCATTGGCGCCTCGGTCTGGGTGTGGCGGCGGCCGCGGCGTTGTGGTTCGCGGTCTTCGGCGCCTGGATGGTGCCCCACGCCGCCGGTGGCACCGTCTACGGAGGCATCTACGGCGACCTCGGCAACACCCCGACCCAGGTGGTGACCACGTCGGTGGCCCACCCGTCGCGCCTCGTCGACCGGTGGGGCGACAACGACGCGCTGGCGTACTCGTCGCGGCTGCACCAGTCGTTCGGGTACGTCGCGGTGCTCTCGCCGGTGACCTGGCTGATCGGCGCGCCCCAGTGGTTCGTCGACATCTCCTCCACGGCGAACTTCACGTGGGATCCGCACTTCCACTACCAGGCGATCCCGACCGCCGCGTTGATGATCAGCTTCGTCGAGGCGGTCGGCTTCTTGATGAAGCGACGACGATGGCTGGGGGAGGCGGCGGTGATCGTCGGTCTCGCCGCGGCGCTGTGGGCGGGGTGGGCGCACGGGCCCGGACCGTGGAGTCCGTCCAACTACCGGGCCGGCTACTGGCCGCTCTCGGTCCCGGCGAACCAGGCCGGGCGGGAAGCTGCGATCGCACTCATCCGACCCGCCGACGGCGTGTCGGCCGACTACCTCATGGTGCCGCACCTGACCCATCGCGAGTTCATCTACACGTTCCCGAACCCTTGGAAGAACTCGAACTACGGCGTCGACCCCTCAGCGCACGGCGACCAGGCGAAGGTCGATTGGATCGCGCTCGACACCGGCATGCTGAACGGCGACACCCGGAAGCTCTACGACTCGATCAAGGCGAGCGGCGAGTTCCAGGTCGCGTTGCGAAAGGACGGCATCGAGGTGCTGCGGCGGATCCGCGCGCCCGGCAAGGGCACGGCACCGATCGATACCCGCTGAGCAGCCGGTCCCGGTCGACCGACCGGTCACCGCCCGGGATTCGAGGGCGGTTGGTCGGTTCAGTTGTCGAGCTCGGCGACCAGCCGGCGGGCGATGACCTTGAGGCACAGCGTCTCGTCGGCGCCTTCGAAGATCGACAGGACCCGGGCGTCGAGGAAGTAGCGCGACACGTCGTACTCCTCGGCGTAGCCGAAGCCGCCGTGGAGCTGCTGGGCCTCACGGGTCACCCATTCACCGGCCCGGCACACGTAGGCCTTGACCATCGACGCCTCACGGGTGCCCTCGCCGACGGCCATGAGCCGGGCGACGACGTACGCGAACTGGCGGGCGGCCTGGATCAGCACCGCCATGCGGGCGAGTTTGGCCTGGGTGAGCTGGTACTCATCGAGGGTCTGACCGAACACGGCGCGCTCGGCGCAGTAGGCGACCGCGGATTCGTACGCGGCCTGCATGACACCGATGGCCCGGGCCGCGGTCTGCAGACGACCGTTCTCGAATCCGGCCATCTGGTAGTAGAAGCCCTTGCCGAGCCCGTCCTCCAGACCGATCTGGTTCTCTGCGGCGACGAACCAGTCCTCGAAGGCGATCTCGAACGAATGCATGCCCCGGTAGCCGATCGTGTCGATCGCCCGGCCCTCCATCTTGCCGCCACCCGGCGCGCCGTCGGCTGCATCCTGGGTGAACGCGAAGGTATGGCCGGCCGCCTGGGGCTTGGGCACGATGAACATCGACAGGCCCCGGTGGCCGGCTTTCGGGTCGGGGTCGGTGCGGGCGAGCACCATGAGCACGTCGGCTCGCCCGGCGAACGTGCACCAGGTCTTCACACCGTTGATCAGCCACCCGCCGTCGGTCGGCCGTGCGGTCACCTTGACCCCGGCGACGTCGGAGCCGTAGTCGGGCTCGGTCACCGACACGGCGTTGAGCACTTCGGTCGAGGCGAGCTTTGGGAGCCAGGTCTGCTTCTGTTCCTCGGTGCCCCCGGCGAGCAGCGCCCGGGTGAGGATCTCGGGACGGGTGATCAGCGACCCTCCCGCGCACAGTGACCCGCGGGACAGCTCCTCGGTGGCCACGACCATGCCGATGTACTCGCCCTCACCGCCGGTGCCGAAGCCGCCGTACTGCTCGGGGATCGACAGGCCGAACGCCCCCATCTCGGCCAGGCCGGCGATGATGTGCTCGGGGATGTCGGCGTTGGTGCGGTGGATGTGCTCGGCGATCGGCTTGAGTTCGTCCTCGGCGAAGCGACGGAACGTGTCCTGGACCAGTTCGAAGTCGTCGTCGAGGTGGCGCGGCCCCGGGTCGGTGATCTGGGACAGAAAGTGCGGGTCCTTGTAGGCGGCGACGAAGTCGCGGGTGGCGTCCAGCGCACCGGCTTCGACGCCCCACTCGGCTTCCCGGCCGAAGAGCTTCCCGGCGATCTCGGCCACGGCGTCCGCGATGTAGGCCACGGTGATGCGGGCCTCGGCCTCGCCCTTGGAGCCGTACTCGAGTAGTGCGGTGCCGGTGGCGACGGCCGAGGCGGCGTGGGCCAGGTCGTAGCCGAGCACCTGGTTGGCGTCGATCCCTCCCGGAGCGGCGGCCAACGCCCGGGTGGCGGCGTCGATCACCCCCTGCGCGGTGTCGATGACTTCACGGGCGCGGTCGAGGTCAGGTGCGGATCCCATGGCAGGCAACGTTACCGAGAAGGCGATGTCGGGTCGGATTCGACCGGTCCTACCAGGTGGACCCGGTCGTGCTCCGATCGAACTGTTCACGACCGGTCGGTCGAAAGAGCGTCAAACGTCGTAAAGCGCGTGGGATCCGGTCGTCGTGCTCAGGCTGGGCCCGCGGGCAGGCTCCGGTCGATCTGGTTCGTGCCCGCGGGCAGGGGTGTGCAGGTCTGGTTCGTGCCCGCGGGCAGGCCTGATCGGCCCTCGATCTCTCGGCCGTTCGTGCCCGCGGGCACATCCCGGCCGGTCCCGTTGCTGCCCGCGGGCACGGTGGATCCGGGTGCGTGGCTGCCCGCGGGCAGCAGACTCGGGTGAGCCCCGACCTTCACCGGTCGTGAAGCCCTGCCCGCGGGCACGACCCGCTGCTGCCCGCGGGCACGAGTCGGCGGGTCACCCGGCACGAACGGACCCGCGAACGGCCACGATGCCGCGTCGACGCCGACCATCGGCTGGCCGTTCGACATCGTCATGCCCATGGGAAGTCCTCCTTCGGCGTGCCGGCCGACTCATCCGCTCGGGGCATCGATGCCCGAAGCAGTCGGTGACGGTCATCTGGTATCCATTCTCGCGGGCCGGTGTGACAGCGATGCGACGCGGCCGGCGATGCCAAGCTGGAGCGATGGGCGGCCTCAGCCCCGACGAACGACACCGCAGGGCGCTGCTCGACTGGTTCGCCGTGCACGGACGCGACCTGCCCTGGCGCCACACCCGCGATCCCTGGGCGATCGTGGTGTCGGAGTTCATGCTGGCCCAGACCCAGGTCGCCCGGGTGGTCGGTCGCTACGAAAGCTTCCTCGAGCAGTTCCCGACCGTCGAAGACTGTGCCGGCGCTCCCGTGGGCGAGGTGATCGCGGCCTGGGCAGGGCTGGGCTACAACCGTCGGGCCGTGAACCTGCACCGCAGCGCCACCCGCGTGTGCGAGGTGCACCACGGCGAGGTTCCCGCCACCCTCGATGAGCTGCTCTCCCTGCCCGGGGTGGGGCCCTACATCGCCCGGGCCGTACTGGTCTTCGCGTACGACCACGACGTCGGCGTGGTCGACACCAACGTGGCCCGGGTGCTCGCCCGGTGGCAGGGTCGGCCGCTCACCCGGGCCGAAGTGCAACACAACGCCGACGATCTCGTGCCCGCGGGCACGGCCTGGGCGTGGAACCAGGCGCTGTTCGACCTCGGCGCGACGGTCTGCGTGGCCCGGTCCCCGAGGTGCGACGCCTGCCCGGTGCGGAAATGGTGCAGGTGGGCCGGGCGGGACGACGTGGCCGACCCGATCATCGGCACCGCCGGAACCGGGTCCCGCCAGAGTCGCTTCGCCGGCTCGGACCGCCAGGGGAGAGGTCGCCTGGTCGACGCACTCCGGACCGGTCCGGTGTCGGCCGAACCGGCCGGCCTCGCCGAGGTCATGGGATGGCCCGGTGATCCCGACCGTGCCGAACGGGTTGCAGCGGCCCTCGTCGCCGACGGTCTCGCCGCGGTCGAGGATGGCAGCTACCGCCTCCCGTGAAGGAGCTCGGGGTGTGATCTCATCTCGTCCGCGAAACGCCCCGAGGACGGTGCCGCACGGCCCGACGAACGGCGACCAGCGCGATCACCGCGCTGGTCGACCGCGCTGGGCGACCGGGCTGCGACGCGGGTGCGTCTGCTCGGCGAGTCCACGGACTCGTGAGGTTCACTCCAGCTCGCGGCGCAGGGCCCGGGCGGCGCCGACCATGACCGCCAGTGAGGCCTCGACCTCGGGCCACCCACGGGTCTTCAGTCCACAGTCGGGGTTGACCCAGAGCCGTTCGGCGCCGAGCGCTTCGATCGCCTGGCGCAGCAGTCCGTCGACCTCGCTCGCGTCGGGCACACGGGGTGAGTGGATGTCCCACACCCCGGGACCGACTTCGTTCGGGTAGGCGGCGTCGCGCAGCTCGGCGAGCAGGGTCATGCCCGAGCGTGACGCCTCCATCGAGATCACATCGGCGTCCATGTCGACGATCGCCCCGAGGATCTCGCCGAACTCGGCGTAACACATGTGGGTGTGGATCTGGGTGTCGTCGCGCACCACCGACGAGGCCAGACGGAACGATTCGGTCGCCCACTCCAGGTAGGCGGGCCGGTCGGCGGCCCGGAGCGGCAGAGTCTCACGCAGGGCCGGCTCGTCGATCTGGATGACCCCGATGCCGGCGGCCTCCAGGTCGGCCACCTCGTCGCGCAAGGCGAGCGCCACCTGTCTGGCGGTCACCGACTCGGGCTGGTCGTCGCGCACGAACGACCAGGCGAGGATCGTGACCGGCCCGGTGAGCATGCCCTTCATGGGCCGCTCGGTCTGTTTCGCAGCGAAGGTCGACCACCGCGTGGTCATCGGTTCGGGCCGGGCGACGTCGCCGTAGCACACGGGCGGTTTCACGCAGCGCGAGCCGTAGCTCTGCACCCAGCCGTGTGAGGTGGTGCCGAACCCGTCGAGCCGGGAGCCGAAGTACTCGACCATGTCGGTGCGTTCGAACTCGCCGTGCACCAGCACGTCGAGACCGAGGGCCTCCTGTCGACGGATGCAGTCGATCGTCGCGTCTTCGAGGCCGGCCTCGTAGGTGGCGGCGTCGACGTCGCCCGAGCGGAACTGCCGGCGCAGACGGCGGATCCCGTCGGTCTGGGGAAACGATCCGATCGTGGTGGTGGGCAGCGTCGGCAGACCGAAGCGTTCGTGCTGCGCGGCCGCCCGGTCCGGGTACGGGGACGAGCGCCGCGCCTGGTCGGCCGTGATCGCGGCGACCCGTTCGGCGACGTCGTCGCGTCGCACCCGTGGCGAGGTGGCACGGGCTTCGAGCACGGCGGTCGCGGCGTGGGTGGCGTGCAGGGCGGTCTCGTCGCCGGCGAGGGCACGGGTGAGTACGCCGATCTCGTCCAGGCGCTGCACGGCGAACGACAGCCACGAGCACAGCTCGTCGTCGCCGCCGGTCTCGGCGTTCACGTCGACGGGCAGGTGCAGCAACGAACACGAGGGCGCCAGGTGCACCCGGTCGGCTCCGAGACGTTCGGTGACCACGACCAATCGCTGCGCGAGGGTCCCCAGGTCGGCCTTCCAGACGTTGCGACCATCCACGACCCCCAGGCTCAGGCCGTGTGAGCCACCGAGCGTGTCGATCACGTCGTCGAGCTGGTCGGGTGCCCGCACGAGGTCGACGTGGACGACGTCGACCGGCAGGTCGGCGATGACGGGCAGGTTCGGCCCGATCGCCCCGAAGTAGGTGGCGAGCGTCAGTTCGGCATCGCCGGCCGCGGTGCGCAGCGCGGCGAACGCCCGGGCGTACGCGGCCGCCTCGGCGGGGTCGAGGTCGGCGACCAGGATCGGTTCGTCGATCTGGATCGCGGTGGCTCCCGCCGCCACGAGGTCGGCGAGCCAGTCTTCGTACGCTGGCAGGAGTGCGTCGAGCAGCTCGATGGTCGCCCCGCCGTCGGTGCGCTTGGCGAGGTGCAGGAACGTGATCGGACCGAGGACGACCGGTCGGGTCACGATGCCGGCCCGCTTCGCCTCGAGGAACTGCGCCCGCGCCGTGTGTGAGCGGTACGCGAACGTCTGGTCGGGGGCAAGTTCGGGGACGAGGTGGTGGTAGTTCGTGTCGAACCACTTGGTCAGCTCGAGCGCAGCGATCCCCTGCGCGCCCCGGGCCATCGTGAAGTAGCGCGCCAGGGCGTCGGCGTCTCCGGAGGCCAGGTCGAAGGGGTCGCCGAAGCGGGGTGGCACGGCACCGAGGGTCACCGCGGTGTCGAGCACGTGGTCGTAGAGGGTGAAGTCGCCGCTCGGGATGCGGTCGAAGCCACGGTCGGCCTGGAGCCGCCAGTGCCGGGTCCGCAGCGTCGCCGCCACGTCTGCCAGGCCCGCCGCGTCGAGGTCGCCGCGCCAGTGCCGCTCGAGTGCCCATTTGAGCTCACGGTCGGCCCCGATGCGGGGGAATCCGAGGTTTGCTGTGGTGATGGTGGGCGTCATGGCGGCGTCACCTTCCTTCCATCCGTCGTGGAGCTTGGGGATATGAGGCCACAGCCGGTCTCCTGGCTCCCGGATCGATGTCGTACCCCTGCCTTCCCGGTCGTGCTCGAAACGAGACACGACCAGTGGCGACGGTGGGGTTCGACTCCCCGGACACAGTTGCGAGGACAGCCCCGGATTCTCACCGGTGTTCCCGTGCACTGTGGCGGGCTCATCTGACCATGCCGAGGGCTGCGCGTCAATTCCCAGGCGGAGCTCGCCGTCGAGTCGAGCGGCTGGGCGACGCTCGTGCGCCGCACGATCGACACCGAAGCGTGAGCTGGCCACCCCGAGGCCGACGATGACCGGATCGGGGTAGCCGTCGTTCACTTCCTCGATCGTCGACCCCACGCGTTCGGGACCGCTGCCATGCCAGCAGTGATGAATGCACATCAGTGCTGCGGGGCCATCGTCACGATGGCTTTCTTCGATGAATCGTGACGTCCCCGTGCCGACCGGTACGGCCGCCGGTACGAGATCAGCTCGTGAGATACTCGACGACTAGCGCGTTCACCCTCGCTGGGTCCTCGAGGTGGAGGAAGTGGCCGACGCCGTCGAGGACCTCGGCGCGTGAACCCGGCGTCGGCAGCGACGCGGCGGCGCCGCCGACCAACTCGGCACCCATGCAGCCGTCGGTGGCGCCGTGCAGATACAGCGTGGGCACCGGCGAGGGCAGCATCGCCGCCTGATCCGCGTCGGTCGCACCGGTCTGATCGGCGCCCAGCATCGCCCGGTAGTAGCCGAGGGCTGCGGAGAGGTTCGTCGGGTCCCGCAATGCATCCTTGACGAAACCGAGGTCGTCGGTGGCGTCGTAGCCGGGTGACCAGTCGGCCCACAGTCCGTCGATGAACGCCAGATCGTCCGCGGCGACCACGGCTTCGGCCAGGGCGTGCTGGAACACGAACATGTACCACGACCGGCGGATCTGCCC
>CAZQSU010000043.1:8157-25594 GCA_964595905.1 uncultured Iamiaceae bacterium | reverse complement strand
TTAGCCTTCGGAGCGCTCGCCTTCGGCATCGGCACCTCAGAGGTCGAACACGTCCTCGCCACCCAGACCCTGCCCCAGGTCCGACCCGGCACCATGGCGGTCACGGTCGACGGCGAGCTGCCCGAGGGCTCGACCGCGAAAGACCTGATCCTGGCCATCATCGGCCGCATCGGCACCGGTGGTGGTATCGGCTCGATCATCGAGTACCGGGGCGACGCCTTCCGGGCATTGTCGATGGAAGGCCGCATGACCGTGTGCAACATGTCGATCGAAGCCGGCGCCAAGGCCGGGATGATCGCCCCCGACGACACCACGTTCGCCTACCTCGAAGGCCGCGACCACGCGCCCAAGGGCGCCGCATGGGAACAGGCCCTCGACGCCTGGCGCGCCCTACCCACCGACGAGGGCGCTTCCTTCGACAAGGAGGTCGTGCTGGACGGCACGAAGATCCTGCCGCATGTGTCGTGGGGGACGAATCCCTCCCAGGTCGTCGCGCTCGACGGCGTGATCCCCGACCCCGACTCGTTCGCCGAAGCGGCCCTGCGCGACGCCGCCCACCGGGCCCTGGCGTACATGGACCTGCCCGCGGGCACGCCGATGCGCGAGATCGCCATCGACACGGTGTTCATCGGGTCGTGCACGAATGCGCGGATCGAGGACCTGCGCGCCGCCGCCAAGGTCGTCGACGGCCGCCACGTCGCGTCGGGCAAGCGGGCCATGGTCGTCCCCGGATCGTTCGCCGTGAAGGCCCAGGCCGAAGCCGAAGGGCTGGATGCGATCTTCACTTCGGCCGGCTTCGAGTGGCGTCAACCCGGGTGTTCGATGTGTCTGGCCATGAACCCCGACAAGCTCGCACCGGGAGAGCGGGCCGCGTCCACGTCGAACCGCAACTTCGAAGGTCGCCAGGGCCGTGGTGGCCGCACCCACCTGGTATCTCCCGCCGTCGCCGCCGCGACCGCCATCGCCGGTCACTTCGCCTCCCCCGACGACCTCGACTGACCTGGCAGTCACCGACACAGGAGCTCTGGAGCAATGAAAGCCGTCCACATCGTCACCGGCACCGCCCTCCCCCTCGAGCGGTCCGACGTCGACACCGACCAGATCATCCCCGCCGAATGGCTCAAGCGGGTCGAACGCACCGGTTTCGGCAAGGGCCTGTTCTCGACCTGGCGTGACGACCGCGACTTCGTGCTCAACGACGAGCGCTTCGCCCACGCCACGATCCTGGTCGCCGGGCCCAACTTCGGCACCGGGTCGTCACGGGAGCACGCCGTGTGGGCCCTGATGGACTACGGCTTCGAAGCCGTCGTGTCGCCCCGCTTCAGCGACATCTTCAGGAACAACTGCACCAAGAACGGGCTCGTGCCGGTCGTGGTGCCCGAGGGCACCGAGTCGGTCCTGTTCGCAGCGATCGAGGCCGACCCCGACCTGGAGATCACCATCGACGTCGAACGCCGCACCCTCGAGGCCCCCGCGATCGGCCTGTCGGTCGACTTCCCGTTGGACGACGCGGTCCAGAACCGCTTCCTCGAAGGGCTCGACGACATCGGCATCACCCTGCAGCTCTGCGACGCGATCGACACGTTCGAGGCCGCCCGGCCCGCATGGCTTCCCACGACCGCCTGACACGGGTTCGATCAGGAGCCGCCGGCACGAGATGACCGAATCATGACGTTCTTCCGGCGCCTCGCCGAACTGCCTCCGACGCTTCGTTGGTACCGCAGCAAGTTGTGGACCGATCTGGTGCTGCGGCGTGCGTTCGCCCACATCGGAGCCGGATCGGTGGTCGTCACACCGGACAAGCTCCGAGGCGTCGAGCGGATCTCGATCGGCCGGAACACCTCGGTGCTCGAACGCACCTGGATGGCCTGTGAGGACGGCGACGCGACGATCACCGTCGGCGACAATTCGTCGGTCGGACGGGACTGCCACATCCACGCCGCCAGTGCCATCACTATCGGCAACGACGTGCAGATCGGGCCGGCGACGATGATCATCTCTGCGGCCAAGTCCAAACACGACCTGCTCGAGGTCGTCTCCCTGGGCCCGATCTCGATCGGTGACGGGGTCTGGATCGGCGAACGGGTTTCGATCATCGGCGGCGTCACGATCGGTGACAAGGCCACGGTCGGGGCGGCGTCGGTGGTGACCCACGACGTCGCCCCGGGCGAGGTCGTCGTGGGTGTCCCGGCCCGGCCGGTGGTCCACAGACCGTCATGACGATCGATCATCCGACCGGAGTGTCCCGAAACTCCGGCTCCGCTCCGGGTGTGACCGCGTGGGTCTGATCCATCCGGAGAGCCTCGACGATTGGCTGGCGTGGCAGCGGCGTCGGATGCCGATCGTCCGTCGGGCACGGGGCGCGCTCGCAGGGACGCCACCGCCGCCCGTTCTCACCGCGCCCGTCGGTGACATCGACGTACTGGTCTCGATCCAGTCCACGAACGCGAGCAATGTCGCGGCACTGATCGATCCGTTGAGTTCTCTCGATTCGCTCCGCGTCGGCGTGCTTGCCGATCGGGGGGTCGAAGATCTCCTCGCCGGACCGGCGACATCGGAGCCGATCGCATCGGTCGATGCTCTCGACGCAGGTCATGGCACCATCCCGGTCGCCTTGGTACCCAGCGGGGTCGCCCCGTCACACCGACGAGCGATCGCGGCCGCCCGACGCGCCGGCGGCAAGGTCTTCGTGGTGCAGCACGGGCTGCTCACGCCGTTCGCTCCCCCACTTCCCCACGACTGCACCCTGCTCGCTTGGAGCGAGGCCGACGGCGAGTTCTGGCGCGCCGGGCGACACGACGTCGAGGTCAGAGTCGTCGGAAGCCAACTGCTCTGGCACGCGGCTCGCCGTCGTTCACCAGACATCGATCCGACGGCTCGCCCGATCTTCCTGGGGCAGCTCCACGCAGCGGAACTCTCCCGACGGGATCTGGCCCGGGTCTCGTTCGGATTCTGCCGCGACCACCGCGCGGTCTATCGCCCCCACCCCTCCGAGATCGACAAGGTCTCCAGGCTGCAGCACGCGGTCTGGCGGCGGCGCGGGATCGCCTTCGACGACTCGGGAGTCCGCCTGGAGGATCTCGCCTCACCGGTCGCCGCGATCTTCTCGACCGGCATCCTCGAGGCAGCGGCCGCCGGTCGGCCGGCCTGGGCGTACCATCCCGATCCGCCGGCGTGGGTGGCCGAGATGTGGGAGCGCTACGGCCTCCGCCGCTGGGGGCAGGAACCCACGGCACCGCCGGCGCGGCCGGCGATCGAGCCGGCGGTGCGCATCGCCCAGATCATCTCCGAGGCCGTCGCGCCCTGACCCCGACCGCTCATCAGGACTTCAGGCGCGCCACGAGTTCGGCCAGCGGCTCACGGAAGTCGCGGGTGGTCGGCACGCCCGACAGCCGCAGGGCGGCGTTGTCGAGCACCGAGTTCGCCGGCCGCGGGGCGGGACGCGGCGGCTGCAGGTCGGCGGTGGTACACGGGTCCACGCGGTCCGGGTCGTCGCCCGCGGCCTCGAGCACCGCACGGGCGAATTCGTACCAGCTCACCGCACCCTGGTTCGTCACGTGGAACAGCCCCGGGCGACGTTCGGTCACCAGATGGTCGATGACCCCGGCGAGGTCCGCGGTGAAGGTCGGATGTCCCCGCTGATCGTCGACGAAGGTGAGCCGACCGGGTTCGGCAGCGATCCGCAGGATCGTCTTCACCATGTTCGCGCCGTGGTAGCCGCACACCCACGAGGTGCGCACGATCGTGGCGCCCGGGTCGAGTTCCCGCTCGCCGGCCAGCTTCGACCGCCCGTACACCGACTGCGGATTCGGCATGTCCCATTCGACGTACGGGCCGTCCTTGGTGCCGTCGAAGACGTAGTCGGTCGACACGTAGGTGACCGGTGCGTCAACCCGCCGGGCGGCCTCGGCGACATGGCGCGTGCCCAGCACGTTCACGGCGAAGGCCGTGTCGGGCTCGGCCTCGCACCGGTCGACCGCGGTGAACGCGGCGGGGTGGACCACGGCGTCGGGTCGGGCCGCGGCGATGGCGTCGAGCACGTCGTCGCGCACGGTGAGGTCGACGTCGTCGATGTCGACGGCGGTCAATGCGTGGCCCGACGCGGTGAACCGCTCCACGAGGTCGGTACCGAGTTGCCCTTTGGCGCCGGTCAGGAAGATCCGCACCCCTCAGGCCGCCTTGAGCGGTCGCCACCACCACTCGTTCGCGCGGTACCAGTCGACGGTCTCGGCCAGCGCTTCGTCCAGCGTGCGTTGCTTGCGCCAGCCGAGGGCGGTGATCTTGGTGATGTCGACCGAGTAACGGCGATCGTGGCCGGGCCGGTCCTCGACGTAGGAGACGCGTTCATCACCCGCGCCGAAGAGGTCGAGGAGCTTGTCGACCAGCACCCGGTTCGGGGTCTCGTTGCCGGCGCCGATGTTGTAGATCTCACCGGGCTCGCCGTGGTCGAGCACGAGCTGCACACCGGCACAGTGATCGTCGACGTACAGCCAGTCGCGTTCGTTCTTGCCGTCACCGTAGAGAGGAATCGGGGTGCCGTCGATGAGATTGGTGGTGAACAGCGGGATCGCCTTCTCGGGGTACTGGTACGGACCGAAGTTGTTGGTGCAGCGCGTCACCAGCACGGGCAACCCGAAGGTGTGGTGGTACGACAGCGCGATCAGGTCCGACCCCGCCTTCGACGCCGAATACGGCGAACGCGGCTCGAGCGGATCAGTCTCGGCGGACGAGCCGACCTCGACCGATCCGTACACCTCGTCGGTGCCGATGTGGACGATCCGTTCCACGTCCAGGCGCCGGGCCGCGTCCATGACCACGTTGGTGCCGAAGCAGTTCGTGTGGATGAAGTCGTCGGCCCCGGCGATCGACCGGTCGACGTGGCTCTCGGCAGCGAAGTGCACCACGGCATCGTGGCCGGCCATGGCGTCGAGCACCGACGGGGTGTCGCAGATGTTGCCCTCGACGAATGAGTACCGCGGGTGGTCGTCGACGTCACGCAGCGTCGACAGGTTGCCCGCGTAGGTCAACGCGTCGTACACGGTGACCTCGTGGTCGGTGTTGGCCAGGACGTGGCGGACGTAGTTCGACCCGATGAACCCGGCGCCTCCGGTCACGAAGATCCGCATGTCGGCATTGTCTCACACGTGCATCGTTCGGCCGACACTGCCCCGGTGGGATGCCATCCGCGAACCGGAAGTGGGGTCATGACCGGTCCGACGTCCGCGACAGCGCGTGCCCGCGAGGCTCAGCTCCGCAGACGAAAGTGCGGCTGCCACTGCGCTGCGATGTCGGCCCGCAGCGGATTCGTCTGGTCACGTGCGGACAGCACCGGGTCGGTGATGCCCCAGTCGGCGTCGACGGCCGGATCGTCCCAGGCCACACCGAGTTCGTCGGCCGGGTTGTAGTAGCCGTCGACCAGGTAGGTGATGGTCATGTCCGACAGGGCCGCGAACCCGTGGGCGACGCCGGGAGGGATGAACACCCCCGCGTGCGACTTGGTGCCATCGGCCTGGACGCCGAGGTCGAGGGTCAGGGTGGCGCCGTCGGTGGGTGAGCCGGTGCGCAGGTCGTGCAACACGACACGGGCGGTGCCGTTCGGCACGTACCAGTAGTCGGCCTGGTGCAGGTGGTAGTGCAGCCCGACCACGGCGCCTCGTTGACGGTCACCGCGGTTTCCCTGGATCATCTCCCGGCCCTGGGGAAACCATTCGCGACGGTAGGTCTCCACGAAGTAGCCACGTTCGTCGCCATGGACGTCGGGCTCGACGATGTACACGCCGACGATTCGATCGGACTCGGTCACTTCGGCCACGCGGTCACGCTCCCTGTTCTCGCCGGCGGAGCGACGAGCCTAACGTGCCCGCTCCGGAGCCGGGCATCGACGCGTCGCCACGACGATCGTGATCGACAACCGGATGACGCCCGAGGGCGCCATCGCCATCTTGGGGTACGGCTGGGGATCGCCGTGTGTCCGTCTCAGGTGATCTCGACGACGGAGTGGTCACCGAGCATCACCCGGTTCGCGCGCGGCTTGCGTCGTGAGCGGGTCAGTTGCACCCGCTTGCCGATGAGCGAGTCGATCAGGTGGGGTACGCCGGTGATCGAGCTGTGCGCGAGCACGATCGAATGCTCGATCTCGGAATCGGTGACGTCGCAGTCGTGGTAGATCGACGTGTACGGGCCGACGTAGGAGCCCCGCAGCGTGGTGTTGCGTCCGATGATCGCCGGCCCACGGACCACCGAATCGATCACTTCGGCACCGGCCTCGACCACGACCTTGCCCGACAGGCTGCTCGCCGCGTCGACCGTGCCCGTCACCGACGGTTCGAGCTGATCCAGCACGAGGCGGTTGCCCTCGAGCAGCGGGTCCAACTTGCCCGTGTCGATCCACCAACCGTCGACGACCTCGTGACGCACCCGGTTGCCCTCGTCGATCAACCACTGGATCGCATCGGTGATCTCCAGCTCGCCGCGGGCCGACGGCTCGATGGCCGCGACGGCATCGTGGATCGTCGGATCGAACAGGTACACCCCGACCAGCGCGAGATCCGACGGGGGAACCTCTGGCTTCTCGACCAGCCGTACGACCTCGCCGCCCGCCCCGATCTCGGCCACGCCGAAACGCTCGGGGTCCGGCACCTTGGCCAGCAGGATCTGCGCGGCGGCGACCTCGGCGGACTCCCCCAGTTCGGGTTGTGCGGAGCGGCTCCGGTCGGCCTCGAACGCATCGACGAACTCGGCGATGCCCTGGCGCAACAGGTTGTCGCCCAGGTACATGACGAAGTCGTCGTCGCCGAGAAAGTCACGGGCGATGAGCACGCAGTGGGCGAGGCCGAGCGGCTCGTCCTGAGGCAGATAGGTGACCTCCACGCCGAAGTCCGAACCGTCGCCGACCGCCGCCACGATCTCGTCGCGGGTGTCACCCACCACGATGCCGATCTCGTGGATCCCGGCCGCGGCCATGTCCTCGATGCCGTAGAAAAGGATCGGCTTGTTCGCCACCGGCACGAGCTGCTTGGCGCTCGTGTGGGTGATCGGCCGGAGCCGGGTACCGGCGCCGCCGGAGAGGATCAGACCTTTCACGGTGGCCCTGTCTAGCAGTTGGCTTCGGTGGCCGACTCAGCCGCTCGTCGAGCGGGCGAGCACCGCCACTTCTGCGACGCCGTCGGCCGCCGACAGCGCGTCGATCGCACGTTCGTCGACCGGTCGTGACGTCGAGACGACCATCAGCGCTCCCTCGCCGGAGGGTGAGCGGCCCACGGCCATGTCGGAGATGTTCACGCCTTCGTCGCCGAGCACGGTTCCGACCCGACCGATCACACCGGGACGGTCGTCGTTGCGCACCACGAGCATGTTCGCAGCCGGCGGCACGTCGAGGGTGTGCTCGTCGACCATCACCAACCGGGCGGCGGCCTTCAGCCCACTGAGCGTTCCGGCGATCGAATGGACCGGACCGCGCAGGGTGATCAGGTTGACGTAGTCGCGGGTCGCCGTCGAGGTGGTGTCGCGCACCTCGATACCGCGGTCGGCGGCCAGTTGCGGCGCGTTCACGTACGACACCGGCGCGTCACTCGACGCACCGAAGAACCCCTTGAGCACCGCGAGGGTCAGGATCCGGGTGTCGTAGTCGGCGATCTGGCCTTCGTAGACGATCTCGAGCATGTCCGGTGCACCGCCCGACAGTGACGCGAACAGTGACCCGAGCTTCTCGGCCAAGGGCAGGAACGGACGGACCGTCTCCGACGCCGCCGACGCGTCGACGTTGACCGCGTAGGGCACGAACTCGCCGGCGAGCGCGAGTTCGACCATCTCGGCGATCGTGGCGCCCGCCTTGTCCTGGGCCTCAGCGGTCGACGCACCCAGGTGCGGGGTCACCACGACCTCGTCGAGCCCGAACAGCGGCGATTCGGTCGTCGGCTCGGACGCGAACACGTCGAGCGCAGCCCCGGCGACCTGACCAGAGGAGATCGCCTCGGCCAGGTCGGCCTCGTTGACGATGCCGCCACGGGCGACGTTGATGATCCGGATCCCCTTCTTGGCCTTCGCGAGCGCGTCGGCGTCGATGAGGTTCATCGTCTCGGGGGTCTTGGCCACGTGCAGCGTCACGAAGTCGGCGGTGGCCAGGAGCGTGTCGAGATCGACCAGGTCGATGTTGAGCTGTCGTGCCCGATCGGGGGCGACGAACGGGTCGTACGCGATGAGTTTCATGCCGAACGCCATGGCTCGTTGCGCGACGAGCTTGCCGATCCGCCCCAACCCGATCACGCCGAGGGTCTTGTCGGCGAGTTCCACCCCGGTCCACTTGGACCGCTCCCAGCGACCCTGGGTGAGCGCGGCGTGGGCCTGGGGCACGTTCCTGGCCTGGGCCAGCAGCAGGGCCATGGTCTGCTCCGCGGCCGACAGGATGTTCGACTGCGGCGCGTTGACGACCATCACGCCGGCGGCCGTGGCCGCTTCGGTGTCGACGTTGTCGAGGCCGATCCCGGCCCGTCCGACGACGACGAGGTCCTTTCCGGCGGTGATCACCTCGGGAGTGACCGTGGTCGCCGAGCGGATGATGAGGGCGTGGGCACCGCGGATCGCCTCGACGAGCTCGTCCGGGCTGAGGCCCGTGCGGACATCGACCTCGTGGCCCGCGGCGCGCAGCCGATCGAGTCCGGAGTCGGCGATCTTCTCGGTGACGAGTATGCGGGCCATGGGCGTCATCTTCGCGGTCCCGGCGACGGGGCCGCCAAACCGGGCCTTCGGACCGGTTCGCTCAACTCGCGGAATGCACTGCGGCGATCACCCGATCACCGAACTCGACGAGCCGCTCGGCCACCTCGTCGGTCCGGAACGACAACGGCGGGATCGCGACCCGCGACACGCCCATCTCGGCGAGTTCGCCCAACGCCTCGACCGGGTCGGGAGCGAAGGCCGCGGCGCCTCCCGCGGTGAGTTCGATCGCGTCGGGGTCGCGACCTGCGTCCTCGGCGGCGTGGCGCATGATGGTGATCAGCTCACGCAGGCGGTCGTTGTCGCCCTTGCCGGGGAAGAATCCGTCGCCGATCCGACCTGCTCGCCTCGCCGCGGCATCGCTGTGGCCACCGACGATGATCGGCACCCGGCCCTTCACCGGGGCGGGGCGCGAGATGGCGTTCTCGAACGACACCGTCTCGCCTGCGTAGCTCGCGGTCTCGTCATCCCACAACGCCCGCATCGCGTCGACGTACTCCTCGGCCCGCCGGCCCCGTCCCGCGAAGGGTACGCCGATCACGTCGAACTCCTCTTCGAGCCAGCCGACACCGACCCCGAGACGGAGCCTTCCCTGCGAGAGCACGTCGAGCGTGGCACAGGCCTTGGCGAGTACCACGGGATTGCGTTGGGGAAGGATGAGGATGCCGGTGCCGACGTTCAGCGTGGTGGTCTGCGCCGCGGCCCAGGTCAGCCAGACGATCGGATCGGCGATCGGCGTCGACTCGGCGCCGGGCATACGCCCGGTGTCGCTGTAGGGATAGGTCGAGGCGTAGCCCGCGGGCACGACGACGTGTTCGACGGTCCAGACCGATTCGAACCCGGCGTCCTCAGCCGCACGGGCGATCGTCGTGGCACCTTCCGCGGTCGCAAACGGGCCGGTGTTCGCGAACATGAGACCGAAGTCCATCTGTGTGTCCCCTTGTGATGAGCCGGCGGGCCGCGCGCCCGCAGCGTCACCGTACCCGCGACCGGGTCACAGCCCCTCGCCCGGTACGGGGTCGATGGCCTCGTCGAGTTCCAACCCGAACGCCCGGGCGAAGAACCACAGCTCGGCTTCGAGCGCCCGGACGATGTTCTCGGCCCGCCGGAATCCGTGGCCTTCGTCGGGGAACGTCAGCGCTGCGTAGGGAAGCCGCTTGGCGCGCAGCGCGGTGACGATCGCCTCGGCCTGCGCGGGCGGCACCACGGCGTCCTCGGCACCTTGGAGGATGCCGACCGGGCATTCCAGCCGGTCCAGGTGATGGATCGGCGAACGCGCCTCATAGATCGCCCGGTCGGCCGGCCACGGCCCAATGAGCCGGTCGAGGTAGCGGGACTCGAATTTGTGCGTGTCGCGGGCGAGGATCTCGAGGTCCGCGATGCCGTACGCGCTCACGCCGGCGGTGAAGGTGTCGGTGAAGCACAACGCGGCCAGGGTGGTGAATCCGCCCGCACTGCCACCCCTGATCCCGAGACGGGCCGGGTCCACCACGCCGGTCGCGGCCAGGTGCGCGGCCACCGCCGCGCAGTCGGCCACGTCGACGATTCCCCACTCGCCGTTCAGGGCCTCCCGGTACCGCCGGCCGTATCCGGCCGACCCGCGGTAGTTCACATCGGCCACACAGAAGCCCCGCGAGGTCCAGTACTGGACCGTGAGGCCGAGTTGCACCCGAGCCGCCGAGGTCGGTCCGCCGTGGCTCAACACCAGGAGCGGCGGCAGACCGGCCCGTTCTTCCCCGGAGACGTCGGGATTGGTCGGTGGGTAGATCACCGCGTGGGTCACGGTCTCGGGGTCGATCGTCACGGTCACCGGGTCGGGACGGGCGATCCACGCCGCCCCGACCCCGAGGTCACGGGGGGCGAGCAACCGCGTCACCTCGGCCGTGTCGACATCGACCTGCCAGACGTCGCTCTCGTCGACCGGGGTCCCCGCCACGACCACGACCGACCCGTCGGGGCCGGTGACGACCTGGGCGATGTGGGTGAACGGCGTGTCGAGCCGGGCGGGCGGAGAACCGTCGCCGACGGCGACGACGAGGTGGTCGATGCCGTCCTGACTCATCGACGCGACCAGGCGACCGTCGGGGAGCCACGCGGCCGAGCGGTTGCCGAACACCCAGAGCGGACCACCGATCTCGCCGTCGATCGGTGCCAATGCCGTGACGGTGGCCGGTTCGGTCGGGTCCCACCGGTACGGATTCCACCAGCCGGTCCGGTCCGAGCTGAACGTCAAGGTGCCATCGGCCGCGAAGAAGGGTTCGACCACCGACTCGCCGGACCCACCCGCGACGACCGTCTCTTTTCCGTCGACGAGATCGACCACGACCAGCTCGGTCGCGTCCCAGGGCATGTCGGGCAGCATCCAGCGGACGAAGGCCATCCGGGTGCCGTCGACGTCGAGGGCGAGCTGCGCATAGAAATCCGCGCCGCCGGCGACGACCTGCAGCGATTCCGCCGCACCGGCGGCCGACCCGTCGAGGGGGATCACCACGATGTCGTTCACGACGTCATCGGCGGCCAGGTGCCGTTCGCGTACGGCGAAGACCCGACCGCCGGAACGGTCGACACACAGGTCGGCATAGCGCACCGCATAGGGCGTCGCACCGTCCTCCGCCGGAGTGAGCGGTCGCCCGGTCCTGCCGGGGTCGCCGGGATCCACCGCGAACACGCGCCCGTCCCGGTTGTCGTCGACGTAGACGACCACCCCGTCGGCGACCGCCCAGGCGCCACCGCCGTACTCGTGGACCCGCGTTCGTGCCGAGGCATCCGGCCCGAGGACCTCATGGGTCGAACCGTCGGCCATGCGCTGCACGAGTTGGACTCGTCCCGCCTCGGCCGGACGACGTTCGGACCAGTAGACGGCATCGCCGGTGCAACGCACCTCCCCCGGTGCGGCCGCGCCGACGGTCAGCATCTCCGCGGAGATGGGAGACGGCCAGATTCGGGTACGCGCGCTCGAAGTCATGTCTCCAGCGTGGCACGGTCCGACCACCCTTCTTCCCGCGACCGGAGCGAACCCGTCGATGACCGTCGAAGAGTCGATCCGTTCCACGGCGCAGACTCGGGCGAACTTCGGCTGTCAGCCGGCGTTGGACGGCCTTCGTGCCATCGGCATCACCGCGTTCGTACTCGGACACGCGGGACTCGTGACCAACCGGCCCCAGCTCGGATCGACACGTCACGAATTGCATGAGTCGCGACACCACCGCCGCCGCGGGAGTGTCAGTCCGGGCGGCGACCCAGCGTCGCACGCAGAGCCCCGAAGCGACTGAGCGGGTCCGGGTGGGCGATCTGGAGGTCCACGCCGTCGGCACCCGACGACTCGAAGGCGCGTATCGCTTCGGCGCATTCTGCGACCGAGCCGGTGATCACGTGCCGGTCGACGCCCTCGGATCCGCCGGGAAACTGCCGGGCGATCCAACTCATCGCGTCGGCCCGGGTCCAGCCGTCGCCGGTCGGGCACAGAAGCAACACCATCCGACGCTCGACCGAATCGCTCGAGCGACCCGAAGCCTCGAGCATCTCGTCGAGCCGACGATTCGTCGCATCGAAGCGGCCGACGCTCTGGAACAGCGACAGCCAACCCGAGCCGTGTGCGACGATTCGGCGAAGTGCCGCATCCGAGGTGCCGCCGAACCAGAGCGGCACCGCGACGTTCGGTCGCAGAGCGAACCAGTCGTCGCTCGACCGCCAGTGGTCGACGAGCTCACGCAGCAGGCGATCCGCCGATGCCCCGCGTCGGTCGAAGTCGTGCCCCGCGCGGTCGAACTCCCGACGGTGGTGGCCGACACCCAACCCGAGCACGAAGCGACCGTCAGAGAGCAATTGCAGCGTGGAAGCCGACTTGGCCACCACCGCACTGTGACGCAGGGGGAGCTGAAGCACTCCGGTGCCGATCCGACATCGACGGGTCGAGGTCGCTGCGACACCGGCGAGTACGAGCGGTTCGGCCGAAGGTTGGCCGGAGAACAGATGGTCACTCAGCCAGATCGACGAACACCCTGCGGTTTCGAGGTCGCCGAAGAACCCGGGAAGTCGACGCCACTGGCCGGGGTCGAGATCGATGCCGGTCAGGACGAAGCCGTAGGACCCTTCCGAGTCATCGGTCGTCCCCGCTCCGGTGGCCGTGCCCATGATCCCGTGTTCAGCGCCGCGGTCTGATCACGCCCGCCACCGCAGCAACGCGGCCGCCCCGGTGTAGCCCCCGCCGACGGCGGCCAGGACGACATGGTCGCCGGGACGCAGCTGCGACCGATGCTGCTTCCAGCCGGCGGAGAATGCGGTCGCGACGCCCGCCGCGGACTGATTACCGGCCCATTCGAAGTTGTGCCACTGCCGCTCGACCGGAATACCGATGCGTCGACTGAGCTCGTCGAGCACGCGGTCGCTGGCCTGGTGCATGACGCTTCCCGCGATGCTGGCGGGATCGACGTCGTTTCGTTCGATCAGCGTCCCGACGACGGCCGAACCCAGCCGTAGCACTTCCGAGAACGAATAGCGACCGTCGCTGCGGAACGTACCGTTGCGCGGGACGAACACCTTCTCGGGGAACTCGTGATCGCCGTTCAGCGCGATGTCGACGACCTCGAAAACCGGGGTCGTCGGCTCCTCGGTCGTGAGCAGGACGACGCCCGCCGAGTCGCCGAAGAACACGCACGATCGCGGGTCGGTGTAGTCGGCATAGGCGGTGGGGTGTTCTGCAGAGCACACCGCGGCCCGGGTGAACCCGTCGGCCTGCAGCAGCCCGCGGACCGTCGACAGCGCATAGATGAAGCTGGCGCACGCAGCGCTGACGTCGAATGCGACCGCCGACGCGTGGTGGGCACGAGCCACGTACGAGGCCGAGCCGGGAACGACCTGATCGGGGAAGACCGTCCCACACACGATCGCGTCGAGGGTGTCGCCGGACCAGCCGACCTCGGCCAGCGTGTCGCCGACCGCGTCGACGAGCAGATCCGAGACCCGACCCTCGACGCCGAGCACCCGGCGGCTCCGCATACCCAGGTACTTCTCGCACCAGCCGGCCTGCAGACCGGGAACCGTCTGTTCCAGTTGACCACTGGTCAACTCCCGGTCCGGATGGGCGTGTCCGGCACCGACCAAATGGACCGGCCTCAGCATCGGCATGGCACGAAGGGTAGTGCAGCTTTGAAGGCGTCGGCTCGACGCGGACCGGGCCGGGATGGCGGCGCGCGGCGGCGATCATCCGGCGGTCAGCAGCTCCGCGATCCGGGTGATTCCCTCTTCGAGGTCGTCGTCGCCGAGCGCGGTCGACAGGCGCGCGTACCCGGGCGCCGCGAAGGCCTCGCCCGGAACGATCGCGACCTTGACCTCGTCGAGGATCACCGCCGCCAGGTCGAGTGTGGTGTCGACCTTCCGGCCGGCGATGGTGCGACCGAGCACGCCCTCGAAGCTCGGGAACGCGTAGAACGCTCCCTGGGGGTCGAGCACCTCGACGCCGTCGATCCCGCGCAGCAACTCGACCATCCTGCGCCCTCGCCGCTCGAACGCGGTGCGCATCTCGGCAACCGCGTCGAGCGGGCCCGACACGGCCGCGAGTGCGGCGCGTTGGGACACGTTCGCCACGTTCGAGGTCTGGTGCGACTGGAGGTTCGCCGCGGCCTTGGTGACGTCGGCCGGACCGATCATCCAACCGACGCGCCAGCCGGTCATCGCGTAGGTCTTGGCGACCCCGTTGACGATCACGACCCGGTCGCCGAGTTCAGGCACCTTGGTGGCGATCGACGTGAAGGTGTGATCGCCGTAGGTGAGGTGTTCGTAGATCTCGTCGGTGAGCACCCAGATGCCGTGTTCGGCGGCCCAACGACCGATCGCGGTCACCTCGTCGGGCGCGTATACGACCCCGGTCGGGTTCGACGGCGACACGAACACGAGCACCTTGGTGCGGGGCGTCCGTGCCGCTTCGAGTTGGTCGAGGGTGACCTTGAAGCCGTCCGCGGCCGTCGTGGGCAACTCGACAACGACGCCACCCGCGAATCGCACCGGTTCGGGATAGGTCGTCCAGTAGGGCGCGGGAAGGAGCACCTCGTCGCCCGGGTCGACCAGGGCGTTGAACGCGTTCGAGATGGCGTGCTTGCCGCCGTTGGTCACGAGCACCTGGTCGGCGGTCACCTCATAGCCCGAGTCGCGCAGGGTCTTGGCCGCGATGGCCGCTCGCAGTTCGGGCAGGCCCGCAGCCGGGGTGTAGCGGTGGTTCTGGGGGTCGCGGGCCGCGGCGACCGCCGCTTCGACGATGTGGTCGGGGGTGGCGAAGTCCGGCTCGCCTGCGCCGAAGACGACGACCGGCTCACCGGCAGCCTTGAGCGCCTTCGCCTTCGCGGTGATCGCGAGGGTCGCGGAAGGCGGGATGGCGGCGGTGCGGGCGGCGATGCGCCCGTCGGTGGTGACGTCGGTCATTTCTACTTTCACTCTCTCGGGGTCTCAGGCCATAGTGGCAGACGATGACTCCTCCACCCGCAGCGGATTCCGTCCCCGAAATCACGATCCCCGACGACCTGTTGCCTGGCGACGGGCGCTTCGGTTGCGGACCGTCCAAGGTGCGGCCCGAGGCGGTGGAGGCCCTCGTCGCCGATGCGCCGAGCTATCTGGGCACGTCGCATCGCCAGCCGACCGTGAAGTTCATGGTGGCCCGGCTGCGCAATGCGGTGGCCGAATTGTTCGCCGCGCCAGACGGCTACGAAGTACTGCTCGGCAACGGAGGCACCACGGTCTTCTGGGATGCGGCGGCGTTCGGTCTGATCTCCGAGCGCAGCCAACACCTGGTCTTCGGTGAGTTCTCGTCGAAGTTCGCGAAGGTGACGTCCGCGGCGCCGTTCCTCGAGGAGCCCGAGGTACTCGAATCCGACACCGGCACCCACCCGTCCGCGGTCGCCTCCGACGACGTGGACTTCTACGCGCTGACCCACAACGAGACTTCGACCGGGGTGATGATGCCGATCACCCGGCCCGAGGGCGCAACGGGCCTGGTCGGTGTCGACGCCACCTCCGCGGCCGGTGGGCTGCGGGTGGATCTCGCCCAGACCGACGTGTACTACTTCGCGCCGCAGAAGTGCCTGGCGGCCGACGGTGGCCTGTGGATCGCGGTGTGTTCGCCCGCGGCGATCGAGCGCATCACGCAGATCGCCGAATCGGGGCGTTGGATCCCCGCCTCGATCGACCTGTCGACCGCCCTGGAGAACTCCCGCAAGGACCAGACCTACAACACCCCGGCGCTGGCGACGATCCACCTGGCGGTCAGCCAACTCGAGTGGATCAACAACAACGGCGGGCTGGAGTTCGCCGCCTCACGGTGTGACCGGTCCGCGGAGATCATGTACGGCTGGGCCGAGAAGACCGACTACACCACGCCGTTCGTCACGAACCCCGACGAGCGCAGTCACGTGGTGGCCACGATCGACCTCGACGACGCGATCGACGCGTCGATGGTCTCGAAGGTGCTACGGGCGAACGGGATCGTCGACACCGAGGCCTACCGCAAGCTGGGCCGGAACCAGCTCCGCATCGGCATGTTCCCGGCGATCGAGCCCGACGACGTCGCCGCACTCACCGCCTGCATCGACCACGTGGTCACCGCCCTGGGCTGAAATCCCCGCATCGGTCGCCGAGCATTCGATGGCGGCGCCGATCAGCCGGTGAACGCGGGGCGGGCGACGACCGGGCGTGCCGGGGTCGCCGTCCCACCGGTGCCGTTCGTGGGCGTGTTCGGCGCGGGGGCACACTCGGGGTCGGCCGGCCTCTCGGCCACGGAGCCGTCCGGGTTCAACAGGTGGTGGTAGCTGTTGAACTGCACGCTCATGCGGTGGTCGATCGACGAGAGCGCCGGCAGGCAGACGGTCTCGTCGCCGGTGCCGTTGCGTGGCGTGGCCCGCACCGAGGTGGTGCCCGGTGCCGGGTCACCGGCGGGGATCACCAGGTCGATCCCGGTGAGGAACGGCAGACCGGTCGGTGGCGGGTCGGCGACCGAGCCCGATTTCCCGTCACTGCCGGCGTCGTGCAGGAAGATGCCGATCGTGCGGTTCGACCGCGGACTGTTCTCGGCGGTGAGCACGCTCGTACCGTCGATGGCGAGTGCGTCGTTGCGGTCGCCCTGGTCGGCCCACCACTCCTCGTTGCGCAGGACGGTGAGGTTCTGGGTCTTCTCGGCCGGTTCCCAGAAGCTGTCGGCGAGACCGCCGGGTTCGGAGGTCAACACCCGGAACAGGTTGCTGGAGCGCACGAAGGGCTGCGGGTACACGTGGTGCACGCCGGCGTTGGCCCGGGTGATCTCGAACTCGTAGGGGACGCCGGCCTCCAGATCGAGCGGACCGAACGACCCGTCGCCCGACAGCTCGATCGTCGCGACCGGCTGCGCGCCGGCAGGATGCGTACCGGTGGTGGGTGCCACCCGCCAGACGCGCATCGTCGCGTCGTGGGCTCCGGCGTTCTCGGGGAACAACAGTGCACGGCCCGAGATCTGCACGGTGCCGGTTTCGCGGACGACGTCGGCGAACACCGGCGCTGCGCCGGTGACGAAGCGGTACATCTCGGCGAACGACTCGGGCGAGTTCACGACCTCGGTGTGACTCTGGTCGGCGAACTGCACGTTGCGGGCACCCGGCAGGCTGCGCGACGCATCGCCCTCGCCCCAGATCGCGAGCCCCTCGACCGAAGCCGGGATGCTGCCGCCGGCGCCGCCGTCGAGGTTGATGTACTTGGCGACCCG
>CAZQSU010000043.1:0-8057 GCA_964595905.1 uncultured Iamiaceae bacterium | reverse complement strand
CCGTGCACGAACAGGATCGGCAGTGCGTTGCGTTCATCGTCCGCCGCAGGGGCGTCGGTGGCATCGAGTGCGGTCGCCCCGACCAGCGAGGTCATGAGCAACACCAGTGCCGCAAGGCTTCGGGTGAGTCGTGGTGACAATGGTCGTTCTCCTGGGTGCGGTGTGAACAGGCCTCGCATTCCCCCGCCGCACCATAGCCCAGATCCGCGCCGGTCTTGACCGGCGGGTCAGGCTTGGCTGGAGCGGCCCATCGGGCACAATGTCCCGGTGCCCCTCGCCCGAAAATTGCTCATCGCGCTCGGGTTCGCCACCGTCGTCTATCTGGTGGTACTGGTGGCCTGGGGGCCGGCGCCGTTCGCGTTCAGCTTCGACGACGCGTTCTACTACTTCACGATCGGACGGAACTGGGCCGCCGGGCACGTCTCGACGTTCGACCAGCTCGATCGGACCAACGGCTACCACCCGCTGTGGCAACTGATCAGCACGGTGCCCTACCTCGTCGGGCTCGACGGCCTCGCCGCGGTGCGGTTCCTTTTGGTGCTTCAACTCGCGCTCTGGGCCGGCGCCATGGCGCTCGTCGCTCGGATCATCGCCGGAGCGATCGACGGCTGGTCACGGCTGGAAGCGCGCCCCGACGTCCGGCGATTCTGTGACGCCGTCGTCGTGGTGGCGTACCTGGCGGTGATCGCGAACCCGTACCTGTTCAAGATGACCGTGAACGGTCTGGAATCGGGGCTCGTCGTGCCCGTCGGCGCGGCGCTGCTCGCGTTCGCCACACGCTTCCGCGGACGCTTCGTCTCCCAGGCGACCGCCCGTCAACGCCTGGCCACCGGCGGACTGCTCGCCCTGGCCTTCCTGGCCCGGACCGACGCCGTGATCCTGCTGGCACCACTGGGCCTGTGGATGCTCCTCGACGCCGGCAAGCCGGTGCTCGAGTGGTCGACCCGCGTCCGTCGGCTCGTCGAGACCTTCGTCGTCCCGGCGGTGGTGATCGCCGCCTATCTGGTCGTCAACGAGGTCTTCTTCGACACCGCTCTCCAGATCTCCGGGTCGATCAAACGGCTGCCGATCACACCGCTGCGCGGCGCGATCGCCGTCGTCTGGGCGGCGATCGGCATCGCGCTGCTCCTCGCCGCTCGCCGCCCGATCAAGCGGACGACGCGGGCGCCACTCGTGCGCAGGTTCTTCTCGGTCACCGCGTGGTACGCCGCGTTCTGCATCGGCCTGCTCGGCTACTACACGACGCTGCAGAGCGTGCCGTATCTGTGGTACTTCGCCCCGCTCGCGCTGTACGGAACCCTGGTGATCGTGCTCGCCGTCGCCGATCTCGCGCAGGGAGCGGTCCTCGAGGCGATCCGGTCCTCCAAGACGGTGAACGGCAAGACGGTGAACGGCACAACGGTGAGCGGCGCGGCCGTCCGGGCCCCGGCACTGATCCTGTGTGTGCCCCTCGTGGTCGCCTTTGCCTGGTCGATCCCGTCGATCGTCGATCCGGGCGCCCGGGCGCTGATGGTCCACGATGCCGCCGCGGGACGGTGGATCGACTCCCACCTGCCGCCCGACGCCCGGATCGCGTCCTGGGACGCGGGCACGCTCGGCTACTTCGCCGATCGCAGGGTCGTGAACCTCGACGGGGTCGTCAACAGCCAGGAGTGGTACGAGGCGCTGCACGATGGCCGGACCCCCGAATTCCTCGCGGCACGCGATGTCGGCTGGGTGGCGAACCACGGCGGCGACGTCGGCGGCCGGGATCCCGACATCGACCGTCAGATCCGCGCCCTCTTCGGCCACGACGCGGTCGGTCGGATCTCGGTCGTGTACCGCGACACCTACACCTTCAGCGGCACCCTCGACGGGTCACGGACCGACACGTCCACCAAGCGCATGGGCACCTACGTCTATCGCCTGGAACGCCCACCCCGCGTCCGCTGAAGCCGTTTCACACGGTCGCTTCCGCGATCAGCCAGGGAAACGCCTTGATGACACGCACCTGGGAAAAGGACTTCTCCAGCAGGGTCTGCAACCTCCTGGGGGTGAAGAACTGGACGTGTTCGGGATTGTTGCCGAACCGCTTGAGGTGCTTGCCACGGACCAGGTTGCCGAGTCTGAACCACGGTTCCCAGGGAACCGAGACGACGCACCGTCCGCGGCAGATCCGTGCCAACTCGGCGACCGCCGGCTCATCGGTGACCAGATGTTCGAGCACCTCGATGCAGGTCACCAGGTCGGCCGACCGATCCGGGAGCGGCAGCATCCCCGCGTCACCCAGGATCGGCGAAAGTCGTTCGATCCGCTCCTTGGCGACCAGTGCCTTGTCGAGGCGGTATTCGACGCCGATCGCGCCGTGGCCGACCGGGAGGAACCGTTCGAGGCAGTAGCCCTCGCCCACGCCGATGTCCGCGATCACGGCATCGTCGGGAACCGTGCCGACCGTGTCCTGCAACTTGGCCGTCCACGTCTTCAGGACCTGCTGGATGAAGATGCTGTCGGAGTTGTACTTCTCCTCGTCCTGTCCTGCCGCTTCTTCGGGAGCACCGGGCGCCAATCCGATCGGCGTGTTGGTCATTTCTCGATCTCCTGATTCATGACGGCGATACGACTCTGCATTCGGATCCGGATCGTGTGCGGACGTTCCCGAACGCTTCGGAGCGCTCGTCAGCGAACGATCCCGCCGGGCTCCGTCACCAGCGCGGATTCCCGGTCGGCATCCGATCCGGTCGTGTCGACATGGGAACCGACCTTACCGGCCGCACCGGGAGTGTCGGTTCTGCGGCTCCGGACCCTCGCCTGGACCCAGATGATCATCGCGTCCAGCGCCGTGGCGGCGAGAAGAATGAGACACCACTCGGCAGCGGCACGATACCGGGTACTCCCGAAGGTGATCGCCACGACCAGCACCGTGAGCACGAGCTCTGCCACGAGGGGGTACAAGGGAATCCGCCGGCGCCGCCACAGCACCGCACCAGCGATGCTCGCCAGCGCCAGGATCCGGAACATCCACTGGGCGGTCGTGACCAGGGCGACCGAACCGCGTCCCTGGGCCGACGAATTGAAGATGTTCTGCTGCCTCGGATTCCACAATTCGAGCATACGGCCCTCACGGGCCACGACGACCAGCGCCGTACGCGCGGGATGCGCCTTGGCATAGTCGACGGCCCGCTGCTTGGAATACTCATTTGCCACTGATTCATCGAGCCATTCGCCGGACTTGACCAGGCTTTCCGGCGCCTTGGAGCACCGGAGGTCATAGAGGCCGATGCGATCGGTGTAATAGACCCGGTCGCAGGTCGACGCAAGCATCGTGGGTCCCAGCCCCGTCGACAACAGGACCGAGTTCTGGAATCGGCCGGCGTTGTACGCCACCCACGGGACGAAGATGAGCAACGGCGCGATCGCAGCGAGCGCGAGCCAGGCGATCCGTCTCCGCATCGAGACGACCCGCCTCGCCAGCACCAGCGGAACGATCACGACGCCGAACAACACCATCATCTCCGAGCGTGCCGACGCCGCGATGGCGAAGCCGATCGAGGCGATCAGAAGCCGTTTCCAGGTGGGCTCGCGCCAGAACGCATAGACGCCCATCAGGCCGAGAACGAACCCGAACGACATCAGGGTCTCGGCATAGAGTTGGGTGTCGCTGATCCAGACGTTCGGATAGACCGCCGCGATGACCGCGGCGATGATGCCGGCCCGCTCGCTGATGATCCGCGCCGCGGTCACGCCGATCAGGACGACCGTGACACACCCGAGAACCGACAGCGCATAGCGCTGCGCAATCATGGAGTTCAGTCCGATCCAGTCCAGACCGCCGAGGAACGTGACGAACCCTGGTGGGTGCTTGGCACTCGGCACCACGCGGCAGAGATCATACAGTCGGTCCGGAAGATCGAGGAGGAGATGGCGAGGAAGCGTGTCGACATCCCAGCTACAATGGCGAAATGTGACAGGCGATATATAGCCGCGTCCTTTGGCAAGTTGCTGGGCAGGCAACCAGTAAAACAAGAAGGCATCGCCCTGGCTGATGGTCCTTCCGGACTGGACCGTCAGCACATTGAATCCCCGTATTGCGAACCCGCCGATCGCCACCAGCAAGACGATGAACTTGAATCGTCTCGAGAGGCGATGGTCCGATGCAGCCTTGTCGACGCGGACAGGGCCTCCAAGCATGCGCCGGATACTACAGGGAGCACCGATCCCGTAGGCATATCGCGGACACGGGTCGGGCCGCACGCCGCACCGGCGCGCGCCACAGCCCCGTCGACGTCGGCGAATCGCGCCACCGGACGACACCCCGTTCCCCGCGCGAGGCGGGGTCGGCCGCGGCCGTCAACAGCGCACTAGGCTGTCTCGGTCGGGCGCCCCCGTACAAGGTTCCAGCTGTGATTCGACAATTGCCGTCTCGGCAGGCCGGCCGTGGTTCCGAACGACCGACGTCGGCCCGCTGCCGACGGTGTCGCGAGGAGTTCCGTGGCTGAGAAACTGACGACCCTCAAGCACCGTCCCCTGTTGGACGGGCTGCGCGGCGTCTTTCTCCTGATGGTCATCGGCTACCACCTCGGCGGCCCGTTCCGCGCGTCCGGCGCCTGGATCGTGATGGATCTGTTCTTCGTGCTCTCCGGCTACCTGATCACCGCGTTGTTGATCAAGGAGCGTGAACGCACGGGTCGCATTTCGCTGTCGACGTTCTACCGCCGCCGCATTCGACGGCTCGGACCGTCGATTCTGGTGGTCGTGGCCGCGGTGATCACGACGGTCTGGGTGTTCGGCTGGACCGAGGACTTTCCAACGCTTCGTATGGATGGTGTCTCCACACTGTTCTACTTCGCCAATTGGCATTTCATTCTGACGAAGCAATCGTATTTCAGCTCGTTCGACAAGTCGCTCTTCGAACACGCTTGGTCGCTCTCGATCGAAGAGCAGTTCTACCTCGTATGGCCGATCCTCATCCTGGTGCTCATCCGGATATTTCGCCATCGCCGTCTGCTCATAGCCGGCGCCATGACGCTCCTGCTCGTCCCATCGTCGCTCTGGGTTCACCACATTGCCGTTTCGGGCGGTTCGCTCTCTCGGATCTACTTCGGCACCGACACCCGGGCCCCCGCGTTCCTGGTGGGCGGCATCATCGCCCTCGTCCTGTGGCCGAACCGCTGGGACACCCCTCGTGGCCGGACCGTCGCAGCGGTGGTCGGCTCCATCGGCACCGTGGGGTTCATGATGTTCGTCCTCACGTTCACCCTCACGACCAAGATCTACTCGAGCTACGACTTCGTGTTCGGCTATGTGGCGTGCGTGCTCGTCATGTTCGGAGCGGTCCGCGCCACCAGGGGACCGCTCGTCTGGATCTTCGGGAACCGGGCGATGTGTCACCTGGGTCGCATCTCGTACGTCGCCTATCTCTGGCATTGGCCGGTCATCATCCTGATCGCGCCTCCGCGGTTCGATCTGGCGAGGCCCTACAGCTGGATCGTCCAGCTCCTCGTGGTCTTCGTGTTGTCCGAGCTCACCCACCACCTGATCGAGGAGCCGATCCACCGTCGTCGGGTGTCGTTCCGCTTCCAGGCGCACACGCTGGCCGGAAGCGCCGTCTTCGTGCTTCTCCTGGTTCTCGTCCTGCCGGCCTCGGCCCCCCGCCAGGGTCCCGACTCCGGGTTCGTGGCGGGGTCGTCGAAGCCGGGGGCGGTTCGTGTGATGGTGTTGGGAGACTCGGCCGCGTGGGTGGACGCCGGAGCGGCACCCAAGGACCTCCCCTACCGGATCAGTTCCGTGTACGAGGCGCGCTGCGACATCATCGGCGACGTCGTCTGGACCGGGACCACGACGAACCGGGCGATGTCGGACTGCGACGAGTGGCCCCGACGATGGGCCGCAGGCATCGACAAGGTCGACCCCGACGTGGTGTTCGTGACGTTGGGGCTGCGCCAGCTCTACGACATCTACGATCCGACAGCGGAGGGCAGACGGATCCGGCTGGGCACCCACGCCTGGGAGGTTCGCTACCGGGCCGCAGTCGACCGCGCCGTTCGGGTCATCCGTTCCCGAACCGACGCGCCGATTCTGTGGCTGGAAGTTCCGTGTGCGGAGTGGGCGGGCGCGAACACCGGCGGCGAGGAGCACGACCCGAAGAGAATCGACACGGTCAACCGGGTCCTGTCCCAGGAACTCGCGAAGACTCCGAAAACCCAGGTGGTGCCCTACCGTGACTGGGTCTGCCCGGACGGAAAGATCGACTTCTCACTCCGTCCCGACGGCGCGCACCTCACCAGAGCCGGCGTGGCCGAACTCTGGCATCGCTTCCTCGTCCCACGCATCGACGCGCTCGACGACACCCAGGCGAAGAAGTAGCACCTCAGCGCCGGGGCGTCACCGGGTCCGGTGCCCGAGTCGAGCCGCGGTCGCTCGGGGAACGACGGAGAAACCGGACCGCCCGTACCGCGCACTCGAGTCCCAGCGCGAACAACGGTCCGAGCAGCAACGGGTCCAGTGGTTGACGAAACCGGGAATTCTCGAAGAAGTCCATCGTGATGCTCACGGCGGTGAGCGACACCACGGTGAACGCGATGTAGACGCGCGCATGGTCTGGCACGGTCGCCCGTCCACGGACCATGCGGGCAAGGCCGCGGAGCCCGTAGGCGATCGCCAGGAGGAGCGCGGCGACGACGGTGAGCGACAACCGGGCCCGTCCACCGGAGAACGTGGCCGCCACGGGCTGAGGGTCGCCTGATCCGAGCACCATGGTGACGCCGACCGGCACGGTGAGCGGAGCGTACATTCGGTCCCAACCGGCGAGCACCCCGGAGCGATTCCTCACTTCGGGCCAGCTCGCATAGAGCACGGCGGCCTGACCGACCGACCGCGCGTAGACACCGGGCTCGGCACGGATCGCCGCCAGCGAATCCTTCGCGTCGATCTCGTAGACCGGAATCATGCAGAGTGCATTGAAGTTGATGTCACCGTCGCTCTTGGTGATCTCGTCCAGGGCGGGTTCGCCGCTGTGGGCCCGACACTTTTCCAGGTACGGGGCGTAAGAGGCATAGGGTCCGTTCACCAGCGCGATGCGCGAGAGTTTCCCCTCGTCGACGAGACGCTCCGCCACGTGCTCGGGCAACTGCATGACGGCGATGCGCTTGACGTTCATGCCCCAGAAGCTCGAGAGTCCGACCGTGTCGAAGGCGACTGCTCGGTGGACGATCGGGATCGCGACGAGGAGGAGCGCTCCGGCGACGATGCCCAGTGCCGGACGCCACCAGCCACGCGGCGGACGGCAGATGAGCACGATCACGAGCCCGCCGACGAGCCAAAGCGGCTGCAACGTGGTTCTCGTCAGCACCCCGGCCACGAGCACGATGGCAAACGCGGCCAGCCGGAGTGGCGAAGGCCTGGCGACGTACTTGACGAACGCGAGCGCCGAGAGGGTGAGCACGGCGGTCTCGAGCGTTTCGTATCTCAGGATCGCCTCGTTGAAGACCAGCAGCGGGCTGAGCGCCACCACCACCGTCGAGGTGCTCGCGATCCACGGCGCAGCGCCGAGATCACGCAGGATCTCCCAGAGGGCGACGACCGTCACCAGTCCGGCGACGAGGTAGATCACCTGAAAGCTGATTCCCGCGGGGAACGGTGACCAGCGGTACACCGACCCCACGAAGAAGTTCCACAGCGGGGGTTGGATGTGGTTGCTCGTGAAGGCCAGGAAGGGATCGGCCACGAGTCGTTTCGCGTCGAGGAGCTGATCCTGGCCGGACGCCTCGGCCCGGAAGTCGACGCCGCCCGCGATGAACACGAGCCGGCTGGCGAGGAAGAAGCCGGCGACGATGGCCAGGTGCCGTCGACGTGTCGAACCTCGCCGAATCGTCATGGTACGACGTCGAACCGTGAACAGCGGATCAGACCCTGGCCGCCGCAGCGAACGCCTGGTCGAGATCGGCGATGATGTCGTCGACGGTCTCCAGGCCGACCGACAGACGCACGAGGCCGGGCTCGATCCCGATGCGCAGCAACTCCGCCTCGCTCATCTGGGAGTGGGTGGTCGAGGCCGGGTGGATCGCCAGGCTGCGCACGTC
>CAZQSU010000042.1:0-26097 GCA_964595905.1 uncultured Iamiaceae bacterium | reverse complement strand
AGGTCAGGTTCCCCAACGCGTCGTAGGTGTAGGCCTCATCGGGTGCACCGCTGTCGGGATTGTCGACGCCGGTGAGACGCCCGTCTGGGTCATAGGAATAATCGTGTACACCGGCGAGATCGGTGAGGGTGTCGCGCAGGCCCGCGTCGTCATAGGTGTAGTCCGCTTGATCGACGGTCGTGCCAGATTCGTTGACCGCGTCGCGTGCGGTGAGGCGCCCGTTCGGATCGAACGCGAACTGATCGGTGATGTGGTTCGGGCGGGTCATCAACGCCAGATTCCCGCTTGCCGCGTCATAGGTGAAACCGAACGCGCCAGCGACAGTGTCGTTCACTCCTGCCAGGCGACCTTGTGGGTCCCAGGTGTAGCCGGTCGTGGAACCCTGACCAGAGACCGACGCAACCCTTCCCGCGGGTGTCGTCGTGTAGTCCACCAGCTGATCCGGCACCGTAGTGCCCTCATAATGCGTCGACTCCGAGACGAGCCGCCCCGCCACGGACCAACCCAGACGCACCGTCGCGGTCGGATTCGTCATGCTGGCCGGCCGACCCAGCCCGTCATACGCGACTGTCGTGACACCTTGAGGCGTGGTGATCGACCCGACCTGACCATCAGGAGTGTACGTGTAGGTGGTGGTCTGGGCGTTCCGGTCTCTCACCGACGTCAGATTGCCTGAGTCGTCATAGGAATAGCTGGTGGCATGTTGGTTCTTGTCGGTGGACGCGGTCACGTGACCGGCCGCGTCGTAGGCCCAGGTCTGAGAGACGCCGACTGCGTCCACGAGCGCAACGAGGTTTCCGTCCGCGTCGTATTGCATCCCGGTGTGCGCCCCTGCTGGTGACACGATCCCGATCGTACGCCCCGACGCATCATTGATCCGGCCCACCGTCCCCGCAGGTGAAGACACCGAAGACACGAACCCGTTCACGTCATAGCCCAGCGACGTGACCGTCCCGTCCGGGGCCGTGATCTGGGAGACGTGCCCACCCGCCCACGTGTAGCTCCTCGTCGGCTGCCCCGGCCGCCCATCGGTGAGCAGACGACCCTGATCGTCGTAGCTGCGATGCTCGGTCACCACGCCGGCCACGGTCGTGTCCACCGGCTCGGCCAGATCGTTGTAGCTCGTGGCCGTCGTGACCCCATCCGGGTCGGTTTCAGTAAGGACCCGGCGCTGGCCACCCCGTCTCCACCTTGTGTCCACAGGAAAATTCCCTAGGACTCGGCATCGCGCTTGTGTGACTCTAGTGTGGTCGGGAAGTCACCTCTCATTACGTACTGTCGACGCTTCTTTAAGTTGGTATTGCTTGCTTTGTGATCTACATTTGAATTTGCGACCGTCCGATTCTTATTGGAAGATACTTGGTGGCGAGTATCCCAGAAGAGTGGGACATCCAGGTAGGATGATAAAGCATCGGCAAAACGCTCAAGATCACCCAGGTATTCACCCGAGAGCCGTATCGATTGGCCGCCCCTTAGGAGAATATCGAGCTCGAGTGCCTTTAGTGGACCATACTTTCTAACATAGAGGGCATTAACATCGTACAGACGCCAGCAAGAGCGCTTCACCATCCAGCATCGGACGCTCATTGCTTTCGACTCAATATCGACTTCAATTCGATAGGATGGTGCAATATACGTTCGACCAATGATGGCAACTGTTGCCCATATGCCCAGGACCAGAAAGGTTGTGGCCATTCGGTCCCAAATATCCGAATGGGCGGAAGGAAGTGCAAGAATAAAAAATATCGTGGCGACGAGCCCGGTACAACCGATACAGCCAACTATATGCGCGTCGGGAAATTGACACTCAACTCTAACAGTCTGGGCCGGATCTGTCGAGTCTTCTACAAACATTGTGCGGCCTGATATAGCTCGCTTGCGCCAAATGCAGCTCCTAGAATTCCCCTAGAAAGTGACCTGCTACGCGAGGTGTCGGCAGGGGGCGGACTGCCGTCAGTCGCCGACGGGATTGCTGACAGCGCCGTCGATAGCCCGATCGCGTTTTCGAGAACAGTAGACAACGACGGCATTCCGGAAGAAGTCGAAGTACCGAAAGACATCACCCTAAAGACTATCCCCATACCAGCGGAGACGCTCGATTCTGGATTGAGGCTGCCGTACACACCGATAACAAATGATGCAGCTGCAACCACAGCATGTGCCTTGGAGGCCAAGGCACGATCCAGCGAAGCCTCGGCCGCGTTCGCAAGCCCCATCAGACCTATAAGTTGCGCCACACCCCGCGCCGCAAGGGGCGCCTGGTAGCCGGACGCCAGACCGAAGTAGTCGTTGTCCCAATTCGCCGGGGCAACGATCGTTCCCTGCACGTCGTAGTCGACCAGGTCGTCGTCAGGCGACACGAAGTAGGTCTCGTCGCCGTTGTTCAACTCCGTCACCGCCGAACCACCGGCCGACGTGGTCCACTTCGAGCTCCCGCCCTGAGCCGTCCAATTCGAGAAGTCGATCGGCGTCGACGCCGGATCGGCCGACGCCGTGGCCCCAGGAGGCGGCATGACCAACACCGATGCCGCCAGGGTGACGAGTACGACCAGCACCCTGGCCCAAGTGCGAATTCGACACCACCGGTCAGCGATACACGTCATGGATTTCCCCTCCGATTGGTGCCGACGCCCGAGAATGGGCAAGCAGCGTAGTCCGATCCATCGAAGCGCGCTACGAAAAGTCCGGTGGCGGCGGCGGGGGTCGGACGTTGAGGAGCGCCGTACAATGCGTACCCGTTCGACCGCCACCGACCCGAGGATCCACCCATGACCGACCAGCTCATCATCGGCGGAGCCCGCCAGGACGCAGTCGACAAGGCGACCTTCGACGTGCACTCCCCCGCCACCGCGCAGGTCGTCGGCAGGGTCGCCAAGGCCGGGCTCGCGGACGTGGACGCGGCGCTCGAGGTCGCGGCGGCCGCGCACGACGACGGGGTCTGGTCGCGGGTCTCCACCGCGGACCGCGGTCGCGTGCTCGCCCGGGTCGCGGCATTGCTCGCCGAGCATGCCGACGAGCTCGCCGCCTATGAGTGCACCGATGCCGGTCACCCGATCACGAGCGCGCACGGCGACGTCGCCGCCGCGGTCGGCACGTTCGAGTTCTACGCCGGTGCGGTCGACAAGCACCACGGGTCGGTGCTGCCCATCGCGGACGACGGCCTCAGCGTCGCCCTGCGTGAACCGGTCGGGCCGTGCGCCCTGATCGTTCCCTGGAACTTCCCGCTGATGATCGCCGCCTGGAAGGTCGCGCCCGCCCTCGCCGCCGGCAATCCGATCATCTTGAAGCCCGCGTCGCTCACCCCCCGCTCCGCGCTCGCACTGGGCGACCTGCTGGTCGAAGCGGGCGTGCCCGGCGAGGCCGTGCACGTGCTCCCCGGGCCGGGCGGGCTCATCGGTGACGCGCTCGTCGCGGACCGCCGGGTCGCGAAGGTGTCCTTCACCGGCGAAACCGCCACCGGCGCCTCGATCCTGCGCGCCAGTGCCGACAACATCACCCGCGTCACCCTCGAGCTCGGTGGGAAGTCCGCCGCGGTCGTCTTCGCCGACGCCGACGTCGAGCAGGCCGCGCAGGCCATGCCCGGCGGGGTGTTCGACAATGCCGGCCAGGACTGCTGCGCCCGGTCGCGGATCCTGGTCGAACGCCGCGTCTACGACGACTTCGTGGCGGCGTTCGCCAAGGCGTCCCAGGCGATCACGGTGGGCGACCCGTCCGACGAGGCGACCCAGATGGGGCCGCTGATCTCGGCGGGCCAACTCGCCACGTCACAGGAGTACATCGGGATCGGTACCGACGAGGGGGCCGAGGTCGTCACCGGTGGCATCACACCCGAAGGTGACGGGTACTACCTGACCCCGTGCGTGCTCGCGGACGTCGACAACACCATGCGGGTCGCCCGTGAGGAGATCTTCGGACCGGTCGCCGCGGTGATCCCCTTCGACGACGAGGCCGACGCGGTCCGCATCGCGAACGACAGCGACTACGGGCTGTCAGGCTCATTGTGGACGGGCAGCGCGACCCGGGCGATCCGCGTGGCAAAGGCGCTGCGCACCGGCACCCTGTCGGTCAACTCCAACTCGTCGGTGCGGGTCCAGGCGCCCTTCGGTGGCTACAAGCGCTCCGGTCTGGGCCGCGAGCTCGGCATGGGTGCGCTCGACAACTACACCGAGGTCAAGAGCGTGTACTTCTCCGCGACCTGAGCCGTCAGGCGCGCGAACTCCCGCGTCGAGGGGTGTCGACCCGATCCGCGTCGACCGGTTCCTCATCGTGCGTCTCGGCTCCGACCGGGTCGTCGTCGACGCCGTCGGCGTCCGCGATGTCGAGAGGCTCGTCGACGTGGCGGACGAAGGGCACGGTGCCCCGTTCGAGTACCCGGTCGACGAGCGCCCGCATGGCCGGGCCGATCGATTCGGCCCGTTCGATGATGCGGAGCTTCGCCTCCCGGGTGTCGGGTCCGTCGACGGCACTGGCTCCGTCGACGGCGTCGGACGCGTCGACGGTCTCGCCATTCGCCGCGGCCGGCTCGACGAACGCATCGCCGCGGGGTTCGCCGAGACCGATCACACTTCTGGCGGCGTCGAACAACCGGTGGGCCGTTTCGAGCTCGGCCGCCTCCTCGGTACCGGCGGCCGATTCGGGTTCGGTGAGTGCCCGGTCGCGCACCGGACCGAACGTCGGCGGGATCCGCCCGTCGATCCGGGCATCGAGGTGGTCGCTGCTCGCCCGGTAGGCGATGTCCATCAGGTGCGCACTCGAGGACAGGTCGTTGTAGCGCACCGGTGCCGGGTTGCCGTGCGGCAGGATCACCACCTCGACGTCGTCGGGAATGCGGGCGAGATCCTCGAGCAGGCGGTGCCGCCGGGCGATCCAGTATGCGAGCAGGGCCACGTCGAGCGGCCGCTTCGGGTCGGGTCGGGGACGATCGATGCCACCGACCTGGAGCACGAAGATCCGCGTCGCTCCCAACTCGACGGCCCGTTGCACGGGGACGTCGTCGACGATCGCGCCGTCGAGGTAGCGCGCCCCGTCGATCTCGACGGCCGGGAACACCGCGGGGATCGACGCCGACGCGAGCACCGCGGAGGCGAGATCGCCGGCCTCGAACCAGTGCTCGACCGCGTCGTCGATGTTCGTCGCCACACACGCGAAGGGCACCGTGAGCTCCTCGAAGGTGGCTGCGGGCACCACTTCGTCGAGCAGGCCCCGCAGCCCTTCGTTTGACGAGATCGACTCGCCCTTGCGGACGAGCTGCACCGGCGACGGCAACAGGCCTGTCGGCACGATCTCACGGTCGATCAGGTCCATCCACACGTCCTGCATGCGCCCGACCGTTTCCAGACTCGGACCGCCGGCGAGAACGACCCCGTTGAGTGCCCCGACCGAACACCCCAGGATCAGGTCGGGCATGATCCGCCGCTCGATCAACGCCCGGAGCATGCCGACCTGCAACGCGCCCATCGCCGCGCCGCCGGAGAGGACGAACGCCGTCTTCGCCGGGCGACCGGCATGGTCGTGGCGGGGCCAGATGTCAGACAACGACCGCATCGTGGCCTCCAGTATCGCCCGTGTCGGGCGCGCCCGGCGAGCGCGTCGCCACCTCCCGGATCAGCGCCGCCACGTCGTCGGGTCGCGCCATCGGCGCGCCGTGGGTCGCCCCGCCGATCAGCCGGACCCGGCCGTCGGGCACCCGCGCCGCCAACCACTTCGCGCCGATCGTGTACGCGATCGGAGAGACATCCCCCGCGCCGAACACACACGACGCCGTGATCCGGCCCGGGTCGAAGGGTGTGGATGCCGCGAGGACCGGATCCATGTCGGCGATCAACGCCGGGCCCTCGCGGCGTCGGGCGGCACGCGTGCGCTCGGGCAGTGCGTCGTAGGTGGCCGGGCCGACCGCCCGGCGCATGAACGCCTCGGCGATCGCCCCGGCCGGGTCGTCGACGTCGCCGGGGTCGTCGAGTCGCCAACCCGACCAGCCGTCGATCCATGGCGTGGGCACCTCCCAGGTGGCCACGCCGCGCACGTCGAGGCGACCGGTCGCTGCGGCGGCGAGCACGACGAGTCCCCCGAAGCTGTGACCGAAGAGCACCGCGGGGCCCGGTCCCACGATCGCGATCAGATCGTCGACGTGATCGACCAGCCGTCCGGTCCCGAGCGCCACCGCACGTCCGTAGCCCCGTCGGTCGTAGCGCACCGTCGGCGCGTCGCGAAGCCGTCGCGCCAGGTGCGCCATACCGGCGCCACGATCCATCGTCCCGTGGACGAGCACCGCTCGCACTCCTGCAGGCCAGTCGCCCGTCCCCCGGGCCGGTCGCTCGACGAGGCCAGGCCAGCCGTCGGGGTGCGTGCCAGGTGGGACCATTGCGCCTCCACGGTACCGCCCAACTACCGTGCTGATCGATCATGGAAATCCTGCTCATCCGCCACGGTCTGCCCATCAGGGTCGAGAGTGACCAACCCGTCGACCCGCCCCTCGCGCCCGAAGGGCACGAACAGGCCGGTGCGCTGGCCCGCTGGCTCGAAGCCGAACCGCCCGACCATCTCATCGCGTCGACGATGAACCGGGCGGTCGACACCGCCGAACATCTCGCCGACGCGTTCGACCTGGTCACCCATCAGGACCAGGACTTCTGCGAGTTCGACCGGGGCACCACCGTGTACATCCCGCTCGAGGAACTCGAACCCGATCATCCCCACATGGTCCGTCTGATCGAGGACTGGTTCGGACCCGAAGGTGCGGAACGACGGGCGGCGTTCCAGCAGCGGGTCGTGACCGCGCTCGACCGGCACCTGCGCGACCTCGACGCCGAACAGGTCGCGTTGGTCTCCCACGGCGGGGTGATCAACGCGATCCTCGCGCACGTGCTCGGCATCGAGCGCCAGCTCTTCTTCCAGCCCGCGTACACGAGTGTCTCGCGCATCACGTGGAACGGCAAACGTTTCCGCATGGTGTCGATCAACGAGGCCGGCCATCTGCGCGACGTCTGACCGCTCGAGCGGACGGTGCGGATTAGGGTCGACACGTACGGCGCACAGAACGTGCGACTCAACGGAGGTGTCCTGCATGCTGCGATCGCGAAACGGCCGTCGGACCGTCGGCGCAACCCTGGCCGTGGTGTTGGCCGGGGTGCTCTCGGCGACGCTCATGCCACTCGGTGGTGCGTCGCCCGCACCCGGGGCCGACAATCCCTGGCTGCAGCGTCGCATCGCCGCACTCGCCCACGCCGGCGGTGAGGACGAGAACCCCCAGGAGACCCTTTTCGCGTTCGGTCGGGCCACCGAGGAAGGGGTGCCGATCCTCGACATGGACGTGCAGCTCAGCGCCGACGACGTTCCCGTGGTGATCCACGACGACACGGTCGATCGCACGACGAACGGCACCGGCCCGGTCCACTCGATGACCGCGGCACAACTCGGTGCACTCGACGCCGCGTACTGGTACTCCGCGGACTGCGCCGCGTGCCACGACCGTCCCGCGTCCGCCTACCTCTACCGGGGTGTGCGGACCGGTGCGGTGCCGCCACCCGACGGCTACACCGCCGACGATTTCGGCGTGCCCACCCTCGAAGAGGTCTTCGACCGGTTCCCGGACGCCTACTTCTCGATCGAGATCAAGGACGACGCCGCCGACGTCACCCTGCTCGCGCAGAAGACCGCCGAGCTGATCCACGGCCATGGCCTGGCCTCTCGGGTCGTGATCTCGTCGTTCGGTGGCCCGGGCATGCCGGCCTTCCGTGCGGCGGCACCCGACGTGGCGACCAGCGCCACCCTCGACGAGGTGCAGGACTTCTTCCTCTCCAACACCGTGCCCACGAACGCGCAGGTGCTCGACGTGCCGCCGTTCTACGACCTGAACGGCACGAAGATCACGGTCGTGACGCCGGACTTCGTGCAGCGCGCCCACGCGGCCGGCCTCGCCGTGTGGGTCTGGATGGATGCCAAAGACGAGCAGAACGCGGACTTCTACGCGCACCTGCTCGACATGGGCGTCGACGGTCTGAACGTGTCGCGTCCCGCGGTGCTGATGAACCTGCTCGCCGAACGCGGGGACGCCTGGGACCCGAACGCGCCGCCGCCGTCGACCACGACGACGCTGGCGAACGGGTCCACGACCACGACGACGGCACCGGAAGGGTCCACGACGACGAGCGTCGCGCCGGGCAACCGCCCGACGACGGCGCCGGTCGCCCGGCCGGTCACGGCGAAACCGTCGTACACCGGCTGAGCGACGGCGATTCCGAGCCGATCCGATGCCCTCCAGCGCCTGGCCCGTCCTCGACCAGCCGGGTCCGCTGGCGTTCGCCCACCGCGGCGGTGCAGGTGACTGGCCCGAGAACTCGATGCCCGCATTCGAGAACGCCGTCGCCCTCGGCTACCGCTACGTCGAGACCGACGTGCACGTCACTGCCGACGGGGTGCTGCTGGCGTTCCACGACGACCACCTCGACCGGGTCACCGACGGTACCGGCGCGATCGCGGAACTCGACCATGCGACCGTCGGGCGGGCCCGCATCGACGGCCGCGAACCGATCCCACTGCTCGAGGACATCCTCGGGACGTGGCCGGAGCTGCGGGTCAACATCGACCCGAAACACGACGGCTGCGTCGATGCACTCGCCGAGGTGATCCGCCGCACGGCCAGCATCGACCGGGTCTGTGTCGGCGCCTTCAGCGATCGACGCCTGGCGCGCCTGCGGTCGCTGCTCGGCAGGGACCTGTGCACCGCGTTGGGTCCCCGCGGGGTGGCGCGTCTGCGTGGCGCCTCGTGGCGGCTCCCGGCGCGTCGTCCCCACGCCGGTTGCGCCCAGGTGCCGCGCTCGATGGGTCGGGTGCCGATCGTCGACGAGGCGTTCCTGCACGCCGCGCACGAACGCGGCATGCAGGTGCACGTGTGGACGATCGACGACCCCCACGAGATGCACGAACGGCTCGACCGCGGCGTCGACGGCATCATGACCGACCGGCCCGGTGTGCTACGCGACGTCCTGGTCGCCCGCGGTGAGTGGGACTGACCGGCTCTTCAGGGGTCGACGAAGCGGGGTTCCCGCTTCTCCAGGTACGCCATCGTCGCCTCGACCTGGTTCGGACTGCCGATGAGCCCCTCCATCAGGAGCGACTCCTCCTGGTAGGACTCGGCCAGTGAGCGGTACGCCGCGGCATTGCACAGTGCCTTCATGCCACGGATCGCCTGCGGATTCTTGCCGGCGATCTGCGTGGCCAGCGCCATCGCGTCGTCGTGTGGGGTGTCGCTGAGATGGGTGGCGATACCGAGGTCGGCAGCTTCGGTTCCGCTCAGGATGCGTCCGGTGAAGGCCAACTCCTTGACCACGTCGAGGCCGAGAAGGCGCACGAGCTGGGGAATGCCCGTCATGTCGGGGAGCAGGCCCCAGCGGATCTCCAGCACCGACCACTTGGCATCGGGAGCGGTGAAACGGATGTCGGCGCCGAGCGCGATCTGGAGTCCACCGCCGAACACCACCCCGTGGCACGCGGCGATCACCGGTACCGCGAGTTCGTGCCACTGGTGGGCGACCTGCTGGTACACGTTGGTGATGTGCCCGTCCATCCGTTCGCCGATCGGTCCGGCGACCTCGGCGAAGTGGGCGTAGGCGTCGGCGAACTCGGGGTCGGGATCGCCCATCGAGCCGCCCGCGATCGCGCCGAGGCTCGCGGCGTCGAGGCCGGCACAGAAACCGCGGCCCTCACCGGAGAGCACGACGACCCGGACCGAGGTGTCCGCGGCGAGCTGTTCACCCGCTCGCAGGATGCCGTCGAGCATCGGCGTGTCGAGGGCGTTCAGCTTGTCGGGACGGGCGAGACGGACGTCTGCCACGCCGTCGTCGACCGTGATCGTCACTCTCGGAGCCATCGGCACAGTCTGGCCCAAGCGGCCCACACCTGCCATCCTGGTACCCACCGTGCCGACCGACGCGTTCTCGACCGGGCACGACTCGCTCCCATGAGATGGCGCACGAGACCCCGCGGTGGACCGGCCCTTCGTCGGGTTCCGGTCATGCTCGTCGCACTCGTCGTCGCCCTCGCGATCGCGCCGCCGTCGGTGGCCGAACCGCCCGAGGCGGCCGCACCCGGGCAGGTCCGGGCGGCGCACATCGCCGCCGGCCTCGCCGATGTCGAGGTGTCGGGCGCGGCGTACGACGAAGCGGTCGCCGCCACCGACCGGGCCAAGCGCGCGCTCGCTGCCGACGAAGCGCGCCTCGACGACGCGACCGCCCGGATCGCCTCGTCGACCGGTGAACGGGCCCGGTTGACGCGGGCCATCGCCACCGACGAGCGGATCAAGGCCGAAGCGGATCGCCGGGCCGCGACACTTCGGACCCAGCTGCGGCACCTGGCGCTGCAGGCCTACGTCGGTGCCGGTGACCGGTCCGCGTCGCACGCGGCGCTCACCCTCGACACCGGGATCTACCTCGAGGCGCGCACCGCGGTCACGCTGCGACGTGCGGTGACCCGCACGAGCCACGACCGCTACACGCACGAGGTCGCGATCTCGACCGCCGCCGGCCGGCGCCTCGCCGCCAACCGGGTGGCGTTGCTGCGGGCGACCGCGGATCTCAGGTCGGCACGGGCCGAGTCCGACGACGCGCGTCGCGACATCGAGACCGACCGGCGGACGCTCGCCGCCCGCCTCGTGCAGCTTCGTGACGCCCGCGCCGTGGCGCTCGTCGTCGGCACCGACCTGCCGTTGGTCGCGCTCGACGCGTACGTGCACGGCGCCGCGATCGCGCGACTGCGGACGCCGGGGTGCCACCTGTCGTGGGCGCTGCTCGCCGGGATCGGCAAGGTCGAATCCGGACAGGGCACCCACGGCGGCGCATCGGTGCGCCAGGACGGGACCTTGACGCGGCCCATCACCGGCATCCCGCTCGACGGTTCCCAGGGAACCGAGGTCATCAGAGGACCCGACGGCGGCTACATGCGGGCCCTGGGCCCCATGCAGTTCCTGCCTTCCACCTGGGCGAGCGTGGCGATCGACGGCGACGGCGACCAGCGCACCGACATCCAGAACCTCTACGACGCGGCCGCCACGGCCGGCGCGTACCTGTGCCGGGACGGTCGCGACGTCGCGACCGCCGGAGGGCTGCGGGCGGCGATCCTGGCCTACAACTTCAGCGGCGACTACGTGGGCAAGGTCATCGCCGCGATGCACCACTATGCCGAAGCGCTGCCCACCTTGCCTGCATCGTGACGACCGGCCGGGAGGCGCCCCTCGGCACGTCGGGCCTGGGCGGCGTCGTCGACGGCGTCCGGTGCGGCGATGCTCGGAAGTTGTGACGAGGTGCCCGGTGCGGTCGGGATGCCCACGCCCGATGCCTCGGCCCGGCGGCGGTAGCGGGCGGCCTCGGCGGGTTGGCCCATCGTCGTGAGCAGCGTCGAGACGTTCGCATCGCATTCCGCCGCGCTCACCGTCGCATCGCACTCGACGAAACGGTGGTGAGCGGCCGCGAAGCGACGTCCCGCGTCGGCCAGACGGTTGGCGTCGTAGAGGACCACGCCGAGGTTCTGATCGCACGACGCCGCTTCCTCGCCCATGTCGATCGCGAGGAAGATGTCACGGGCCTCGGTGAGGTACTCGATCGCGTCGTCGAGCACGCCGAGGTCGTGCAGCACGAACCCGAGGTTGTGGTCGCTCGCGGCGACGCCGACCCGGTCACGCATGCCGAGGAACGCCTCCCGGGCGGCGACGAGACCGGTGACGGCGTCGTCGGCGTGGCCGAGGTCGGCGAGCAGGACCGCCCGGTCGTGGCGCAGGGTGGTGATCACCGCTTCGGTCACGTGTTCGTCGAGCAGTTCGATCGCGGCCGTGAGATCTTCCAGCGCCTCGGCGTACCGGCGAGGCGTGCGGAGCAGACCCGAACGGGCCGCGAGCAACCGCCCGCGTGCGACCGGGGCCCGTTCGGCGGCGATCCCCTCGAGTGCTTCGTCGACCAACTCGAGCGCGGCGTCCCAACGACCCACCGAGACCAGCGGACCGGTCGCCTGCCCGATCACGCTCGCCGTCGTACGCCATGCTTCGCGCTCGAGCGCGGTGGCCACGAGACGACGCACGATCACGCAGGCGTCGTCGACCCGCGCCTCATCGACCCGTGCCTCGTCGATGAGGGTCCGGAACTGCTCCAGGATTCGCTTCGGTTCGTCGGTCGACATGAACGGTCTCGGATTCTAGGGGAGTCGGCCGGGGGCCTGCGCACTCGTTCAGGACCGGGTCACGTCGACGCCGGATCGTGGCCGCCGCGTGCGTCGGCGTGTCGTTTGACACTCCGCCGTCACCGTTCTACCGTGCCAGCTTTCACGTGGGCCGGTCCCGGTTGTGCGACAATGACCGGACCGGACGAACAAGGGGACCGCTCCACGCCGGTCCGGACGAACGACCTCAGGGGACCAAAGAAACAGATGCGCGACCAGCAGCTCAGACTCCGCCCCGCACCGGTCGGGCGGCGGCGACCCCGGGATCTTCACACGTGAGGCTGACCCGCCAGATACTCCTCAAACTGCTCCGCCTCGTCGGTGCGGTCTTCGCCGTCTCACTCCTGACGTTCCTGCTCGCGCACAAGATCCCGGGCGACCCGACGGCGATCATCCTCCAGGACAAGGTCAACCAGATGATCCCGTGCGGCGGGACGCTGCTGGGCCAGACCGTGGACTGTTCACAACTCTCCGACGGGGTGGTCCACCCGAAGGGCTTCGAGGCGCCCGGCGCCGTCGTGTCGGTCTGTGAGGCCGACCGGTGCGTCATCGCGAGCGATGCGCTGCGCCACCAACTCGATCTCGACGAGCCGATCCTCACCCAGTACTTCCACTGGCTCGGCAACGCGTTGCAGGGCGACTTCGGCATCACCTACGACACCCAGCCCCAACCGGTGTGGCCGCAGATCGCCGAAGCGATCCCGCCCACCCTCGAGCTGATGATCATGGCGATGATCCTGTCGCTGGTCATCGCCATTCCGCTGGGGATCTACGGCGCCTACCGCGAGCACCGCCTCGGCGACCGGATCCTCACCACCGGCAGTTTCCTGTTCGTGGCGATTCCCAACTTCGTGCTCGCGATCTTCCTGATCATCATCTTCGTGACGTGGCTCGGGATGGTCGAATCGGTGTATTCACCGTGGGCCGACGGCGTCTGGAAGAACCTCACCACCCTCGCGATACCCGCGGTCGCGCTCGCCATGGGCATGGCGGCGGTCTACCAGCGTCTGCTGCGTTCCGACATGATCGCCACCCTGCAGGAGGACTTCATCCTCATGGCACGGGCGAAAGGCCTGCCGACGTGGCGGATCCTGACCCGGCACGCACTTCGTCCGTCGTCGTTCTCGCTGCTGACCGTGTTCGGCATCAACGTGGGCACCCTGATCGGCGGCACCGTGATCATGGAGGTGATGTTCTCGATCTCGGGCATCGGCAAGCTGATCACCAAGAGCATCTACGTCCGCAACTACCCGACCATCCAGGCCGTCGTGGTGTTGATCGCCGTGGTGTACGTCGCGGTGAACGTGCTCACCGACATCTGCTACAGCCTTCTCGACCCGCGGATCCGACATGCCTGAAACGACCTCACTGTCCCAGCTGGATCCGGTCGGCCCGATCGACGAGACCCCCGAGTTCGACGACGTCGACGCGCCGAGCACGCGCAAGAAGAAGGGGATGGGGTTCACCTTCTGGCTCGCGATCGGCTGGATCGGCCTCGTGATCTTCGGCGCGGTGTTCGAGCCGGTGCTCCCCCTGCAGTCCACGACCAAGCCCGACCCCTGTTCGACCTACGCCGCGACCATGGAGAACTACGGCATCAGTGGTACGGCGGCCCAATTGTACGGCAACGCGCAGGCCGACACCCCCCAGCAGGCCCAGCAGATGGCCGACCAGGGAGTCACCCCGTCGCCCGAGTCGGTCGCGTCCTGCCCGAATCCGACGCTGAACTCCAAGACCAACGCCTTTCCCAGCAGCGAGCACTGGTTGGGTACCGACTCCGCCGGGCGTGACACCTTCGCCCGGATCGTGTCGGGCGCCCAGGTCGCCCTGCTGGTCGGTCTGGTGGCCGTCGGCGTCGGCATGATCCTGGGCACCATCATCGGCATGGTCGCCGGCTACTTCCGTGGTGCCACCGAGGGCATCATGATGACGGTCGTCGATGTCGCGCTCGCCTTCCCGGCCTTGATCCTGGCGATCGCGATCGTGGCCTTCCGCGGTCAGTCGCTGTTCAACGTGTGTCTCGCCATCGCGATCGTGGCGACTCCCGGTTTCGCGCGCCTGGCGCGCAGCGCCACCCTCACGTTCTCCGAGCGCGAGTTCGTCATGGCCGCCAGGGTGATGGGTGCCTCGCACCGACGGATCCTGCTTCGTGAACTGCTCCCGAACGTCGCGCTCCCGGTCATCGCCTTCTACCTTCTGGCGGTCGCGATCGCCATCGTGGCCGAAGGTGGCCTGGCGTTCCTGGGACTGTCGGTTCCCCCTCCCCGACCCAGCTGGGGGACGATGATCCAGGACGGGTACAACGTGATCAACGACGCGCCGTTCGTCGTGATGGTGCCCGCGATGGTCATGTTCATCACGGTGCTCGCCTTCAACTACGTCGGTGACCGGTTCCGGGAGCGATTCGACGTGAAGGAAGCCGCACTGTGAGCCCGGAACAACTGTCGACGAGAACCCCGAAGACCGGCCTGGCTTCGCTGGGTCTCGAACCGAAACCGAACGCGCCGCTGCTCGAGATCGACGACCTCAGGTCACACTTCGAGATCCCGGCCGGCACCGTCCACGCCGTGGACGGCGTCTCGCTCGAGGTGCACCGGAGCCAGACGCTCGGGATCGTGGGCGAGTCCGGTTCGGGCAAGACCGTGCTCAGTCGGTCCGCGATGGGCCTGCTCCAGGCGGGCAACCTCACCCAGAGCGGCGAGGTGCGCTACCAGGGCCACGACATCGTCGGCATGCCCGAGAAGCAGCGGCGGCGCCTCTGGGGCACCGAGATGGCGATGGTGTTCCAGGACCCGATGACCTCGCTGAACCCGGTCATGAAGATCGGTCGACAGATCACCGAGTCACTGCGCTACCACCTGGGCATGTCCAAGGCCGAGGCGCGGGAGACCGCGCTGGCCGGGTTGCGGTCGGTCGGGATCCCCGCCCCGGAACAACGGATCGACGAATACCCCCACCAGCTCTCCGGCGGAATGCGTCAGCGGGTCACGATCGCCGTCGCCCTCGCGTGCGGGCCGAAACTGCTGTTCGCCGACGAACCCACCACGGCGCTCGACGTCACCGTCCAGGCCCAGATCCTCGACCTGTTGGACCACGAGCGTCGGGAACGCAACATGGGCATGATCCTGGTGACCCACGACCTCGGGGTCGTGGCGGGTCGGGCGGACGTCGTCGCGGTCATGTACGCCGGCCAGGTCGTGGAGCTCGCGCCGACCGCCGAGCTGTTCACCCACGTGCGCATGCCCTACACCGAAGCGCTCCTCCGGGCGATCCCGAAGCTCAACCAACCGAGCCACACGAAGCTGAACGTCATCACCGGGCGTCCTCCGGACCTGATCCGCCCACCCAAGGGCTGTCGTTTCGCACCGCGCTGTCCCTACGCGCAACCCAAGTGCCTCGCCGAGGCGCCCCCGCTGATCGAGTCGGCGACGCCCGGGCACTACTACCGGTGCTGGTTCCCGGTGAACACCTCGATCGACGACCCGCCGGCGTCGAACGGGCGACCGGTCGCCGACGGAGGCACCGGTGACGCCGCCACCGCGGCTGCGGCGTCGAAGGAGCGGACGATCACCCCGGTGGCCCCCGATGCCGACGGCACGAGCGGAACCACCGGTGACGGCGCGACCGACGAACCACGCGGAGAGTTGAGATGACCGAACCCGGTACCGCACAACTGCGAGACCAGTCGCTGTTGCGGGTGGAACACCTCGTGGTCGAGTTCCCGGCCGGACGCGGACGCAAGGTCCATGCCGTCAGCGATTTCAGTATCGACCTGCAGGAGGGCGAGACGCTCGGTCTGGTGGGCGAGTCGGGTTGTGGGAAGTCGACCACCGGCCGGGCGATCATGCAGCTCCCGCCACCGACGAGCGGATCGGTCTCGTTCGCCGGCACCGAGTTCACCAAGCTCACCAAACGTGAACTGCGTCGGCAACGCCCCAAGATGCAGATGATCTTCCAGGATCCGATCTCATCGCTGAACCCACGTCGCAAAGTCGCCGACATCGTCGCTGAGCCCCTCGAGATCTGGCAGATCGGCACCCCCGAGGAACGCAGGGCCAAGGTGCGTGAGGTGCTCGAAGCGTGCGGTCTCGATCCGGACACGACGATGGACAAGTACCCGCATGAGTTCTCCGGCGGGCAATGCCAACGCATCTGCGTGGCGCGGTCGCTCGTCATGGACCCCGAGGTCATCATCTGCGACGAGCCCGTGTCGGCGCTCGACGTGTCGGTCCAGGCGCAGATCCTGAACCTGCTCGAAGACATGAAGGCGCGCTACGGCCTGACCCTGGTGTTCATCGCCCACGACCTGGCCGTCGTCAAGAACGTCTCGGACCGGGTCGCGGTGATGTACCTGGGCAAGCTCTGCGAGACCGGGAGCCCCGACGACGTCTACGGCACACCGGCGCATCCCTACACGGCCGCGCTGCTCGCGTCGATCCCCTCCCCCGAGATCCGGACCGACGACGAGCGGCAACCGCCGCTGTCGGGTGAGCTGCCCTCCCCGATCGATCCGCCGAGCGGCTGTCGTTTCCGGACACGCTGTCCCTATGCCCAGGATGTCTGTGCCCGGGTCGAGCCCGAGGTGCGTGACGTGGGCAACGGGCACTTCGTGGCGTGCCACTTCCCGTTGGTCGGTCCCCGCAGCGACGCCGCCGCGAACGAGCCGGTCACCGTCGAAGCCTGAGGGGGCCCGGTCGCCGCGGCTCGGTGGGTCGGCCCACCGGTGTGCAAGGATTGCCCCATGGCCCAACCTCCTGCATTCCAGATCGACACCGACGCCGTGTACCGCGCGACCATCTCCACCGACCGTGGCACCATCGTCGCCGACCTCGATCCGCAGCTCGCCCCCAACACCGTGAACCACTTCGTCGCCCAGGCACGTGACGGGTTCTACGACGGTCTCATCTTCCACCGGGTCGTTCCCGAATTCGTGATCCAGGGAGGCGATCCGGACGGTACCGGACGTGGCGGACCCGGCTACCAGTTCGCCGACGAGCCGGTGAAGGGCGAGTACACCGACGGTGCCGTCGCCATGGCGAACGCCGGACCGGACACCAACGGTTCACAGTTCTTCATCTGTATCGACGACTGCCGCACCAAGCTGGCTCCCAGCTACAACCTGTTCGGCTACGTCGTCGAAGGACTCGACGTGGCCAAGAGCATCGAGGTCGGCGACGTGATGAACTCGGTGGAGATCACCGAACGTCCCCGCGGCTGAACGCGGGCCCCGTCGGCGATGGACGTCTCGTTCACCCGGCTGTTCGACCGACTGTGTGACGCGTACGGCGACCGCGAGGCGCTCGTGTGGCGGGACCGTCGCCGGACGTTCGACGAGGTTCGTGGCGACGCAAACCGCTTCGCCGACGTCCTCGCCGCCCACGGCCTGGGTCTGCGCGCCGATCCGGACTCGGTCGCACCACACGAATCGGCGCACGACCACGTCGCGCTCTACCTGCGCAACGGTCCCGAGTACCTGATCGGCATGCTGGGCGCGTGGCGGGCCCGGGCGTGTGCGACGAACATCAACTACCGCTACGTCGACACCGAACTGGCCGGCGTCCTCGCCGACCAGTCGTGTGCCGCGATCGTCTACCACGGGTCGTTCGCCGACACCCTCGCCCGGGTGCTCGAACGCATCGAGACGCCACGGCTGCTGCTGCGGGTCGACGACGGCAGCGGAGACGCGCTGCTCCCCGGCGCGGTCGACTACCACGACGCGCTCGCCGGGATGGACGGTGACGCACCCCCACGCGAAGACCAGTCGCCGTCGGATCGCTACGTGCTCTACACCGGCGGCACGACCGGCGCCCCCAAGGGGGTGCTCTGGCGCCAGGGCGACTTCCTGGTCAGGGCGCTGGGACTGCGCCACGCGGACGGCTCGGAGCTCTCCGGCGTGGACGAGGTCGTCGAGCGGGCCGGCCGACGCCGGCTGGTGTCGATGCCCCTGCCACCGTTCATGCACGGCGCCGCGCACTGGAACGCGCTGAGCACCTGGCTGTCGGCCGGCACCGTCGTGATCCCCGACGAGGTGACCCGCTTCGACCCGGCCGGTGCCCTGGCCGTCGCGGCCCGAGAGGGCGTGACCGCGACCGTCATCGTGGGTGACGCGTTCGCCCGACCGCTCGCCGACGCGCTCGATGCCGGGGCACCCGTTCCGACCGAACTGCGCCACGTGCTCTCCAGCGGCGCGATCCTGTCGCGACCGGTGGCCGAACGGTTGCGGGCCCATCTGCCCGGGGTCCGACTCCTCGACGTGCTGGGGTCGTCCGAGGCGGGTCGGCAGGCGCTGAACTCGACCGCGCCCGGCGAGGAACGTCGGGCCCAGTTCGGGCGCGACCCGGGCACCGTCGTGCTCGCCGACGACCGGACCCGTCTGCTCGAACCGGGAGCGGACGAGGTCGGCTGGGTCGCCACCCGGGGACGGGTGCCGATGGGCTATCTGGGCGACCCGGAGAAGACCGCGGCCACGTTTCCGACGATCGACGGTGAGCGCTACGTGGTGCCCGGCGACCGGGCCCGTCTCACCGCGGAGGGCGGCATCGAACTGCACGGACGCGAATCGGTCACGATCAACTCGGGCGGCGAGAAGATCTTCGCCGAAGAGGTCGAACGGGCCGTCAAGGAGCACGTCGACGTCGCCGACGTGCTGGTCGTGCCGCGTCCCAGCGAGCAGTGGGGATCAGCGGTGGTGGCGATCGTCGCACTGCACCCGGGCGCGGTGCGGGATCCGGCGGCGCTGGAGGCGACGGCCCGGCGACACATCGCCGGATTCAAGATTCCCAAGGCGTTCGTCTTCGTCGACGAGGTGCCCCGCTTTCCCAGCGGCAAGCCCGACTACGCTGCGGCGAAAGCGGTGGCCGCCGGTGACGACGTCATGCTCGGGGACTGATCGGTTGCTCAGTCCTTGGTGGCCACGGCGTTCGGCGTGACGTTCATCTTGGGTTCGTACGCCACGGTCTCGACCTCGTGGGCGGTGCCCTGAACCGTGGCCCGCAGCTCGTCACGACAGGTCGCACACGGCCCCCAGAATCGGGCGGTGACGGCCCGACCACAGCGGGGACAATCGAAGTCGAGCTCATCGACGACCGCGGCGGGATCCACCCGACCATCGTGGCACATCCACTGCTCCCCCACCGGACATCCACCGGCAATTCACAGGGTTTCGGGTCTTCCTTCCCACAGGCGACCTGCCCTAGGTTCCCCGGAGTTGCCCTGTTCGACGAGAGGAGCCCACCCATGGCCACCTTCCACATCCTGGCCGACGATGCGACCCACGTGATCGACGGCGCCGACACCTACGCCCCCGAGGGCCCCCTCACGACCTTCTTCGCGACCAGACGCGGGTCGGGAGTGATCGACTCGTGGGCGACCCGGGTGGCGAGCTTCCGCACGGCGGGCATCGCCAGCATCGAGCGGGCCGTCGAATGCCCGCCCGTCGATCACGGCACGTACGCGCCCGTCAACGCCAGTGCACACAGCGCCACCGACAGCGCCCCACCGGCCGCGTACGCCGCCGGGGTGAGACGGTCCCGTCCTTCGAGCACGAGCGCCCCGGCGACCGCCAGCGGAAAGGCGCTGGTCGCATAACGTTCGATCGAGTTGAGGTTCTCGGCGGAGAGTGCCGCGGCGAGGACGGCTGCGGCATACAGGCCGTAGGTCGCGGGCAGCTTGCGGAACACGACCACCAACAGCACGAGGAAGCCGATCACGAACGGCACGTGCAGGCCGGTCGTGAACGCGTCATGACCATGAAGGGTGTCGGGCAGCGACCACAGGCGGTGCAACGGGGTCTCGGTGTGGCGCAACTCGTCCTGGATCGTGATCGGTGAGAAGAAGCCGAACCCCCGTGCCGATGCGTACGCGCAGTAGGCGACGGCACCGAGCGGCGCCGCGACGACCGCGGCGAACTGCGAAGCGAGGCGCCGGCGCGGCCGCGGCGGCCAGTGGCGGACGACCTCGACGAGGGCCGCGACGGCCAGGGCGACCCCGACCGGACGGCACAGGCCCGCGGCCAGCCCCAAGACCGCGGCGAGCCACCACCGCCGGCGTCGCAGCGCCCAGATGCCCCAGACGGCAAGGGCGACGAGCAGCGCCTCGGAGTAGGCCCAGGCGAGCACGAACGCGCCGGGGAACAACAACCAGAACCACACGGCGCGGTCCGCGGCACCGACGGCGCTGCCCTCGTCGACGACGAGCCGGTGGATGCCCCACGCAGCCGCGACGACCGACACCTTCGCGATCACGAGCAGGGCGAGGTCGACGTTGCCGCCGAAGGGAACGGAGAGGAGCTTGCCGAGCAGCGGGTACAACGGGAAGAAGCGGATGCTCTCGGCGTTGGAGGCGACATAGCCGTGCTCGGCGATGAACCGGTAGAAGCCGCCGTCCCACGAGACCCACCCGAGGACGCCGTGGTACTGCGGGGGACGGAACCGGTCGCCGAGTTGCTGTCGGGTGACCGCGGTGGCCAGCACCCAGCCCACCACCGTGAGCAGTTGGGTCGTGACGACGGCGATGCCGACGACCTCCGCACGGTGCCGACGGCGGACGGTCATCGTCCGGCGGGTTCGAAGACGGTGACGTTCTCGCTCTCGTAGTAGGAGCGCTTCGCCTCGATGAGCTGACGGTTGTCGGGTCGATGGGCGGTGAGCGCGACGACCAGATCGGTGCAGAGCCGCTGATGGGTGATGTAGCTCTCGCTCCAGACCACGAAGATCCGCCTGTCGGACCCGGCCCGGGCCAGCAGATCTGCGGCGAACTGCGACGGGGAACGCGCATTGGTCCGCGCGACGTAGTCGGACCAGTCCACGATCGCCGGGTCGCTGAACGTCGGGTAGCTGCCGACGTCGAATCCGGCGGGAAGGAGCCGGTCGAGCGCGGGGCCGAGCTGGTCGGGACACACCGCCACGACGTCGCCGGGCCGACCGTCGGTGACGATGGCGGCGGCCGCCTCGGCGGCCTGGGTTCTCGCCATCGTGACGTTCTGGTAGCACCCGGGCGCCGAAGCGACGACCACCAGTACCAGCGCGGCCCGCTGCAGAAGGGGTCCCCGGAGCACGGCGATGCCGATCCCCGCGATGACCAGTGCGAAGGGCAGCCAGACGGCGTTGTACCGGGGTTGGAACGCCGTGTTGGTGAGCAGCATCGTGCCGACACCGAGCGCGATCGTCGATCCCGCGAGCCAGGCGAGCGGCCGACTGTGCGGCCTGGTGCGGAGATCCAACTCGATCCGTCCCGAGGTGATACCCAGGCCGAACAGGCCCAACACGATGAGAACGGTGAAGTACCATCCACCGACCTCGTCGGTCGCGTTCACCGCACCGCCGAAGGCCTGGACCGTGGTGACGATCACCGTCGGCGGCATGCTGCGCGACGCCCACGGAGTACCGGTGTGGGCCTGCTGGTACAGCAGGGTCGGCACCCAGGGGAGAAACGTCAGCGCCCCGACGACGAGCGCCCCGAGGACCCAGGCGGCGGCCCGTGCCCGATCGCGCTCGCCGGCCCGCCGGGCACGCACGAGCCGGAAGATCACGATCGCGGCTGCGGCGACACCCAGCCACATCGCCCAGTACTGGCTCCACAGCAGCGCGCCGGTGCACAGGGCGAGGCCGACGAGTGGTGCGGGGCGCGGGCGTCGCAGGGCGGCATCGGCGCACAGCCATGCGAGCAGCGCGAGCAGCATGATCAGCGAGTACATGCGGTTCTCGGTGCTGTACCGGATCGCAAAGGGCATCACCGCGATCACCACGGCGGCGCACCAGGCGACGGTCCGACCGCCGACCCGTCGGCCGACCAGCCAGATGGCGGGCACCGTGAGGAGCCCGAAGATGCCGGCGAGCGACCGGATCGCGGCATTCGACGTACCGACCAGGTTCATCCACCCGTGCAGCAGCAGGTAGTACAGCGGTGGATGTCCGTCGTGGCGCAGCGCCTGGGGGATCTGGTGCAGCGGCTGTGAGGCGATGTTCACCGTGAGGGCCTCGTCGAGCCACATCGGCGAGCGCGTCCAGAACCGCAGCACGACGGCGGCGACGCCGAGCACGCACAACCCGGCGAGGTCGAACCACCGGAACGGTCCCGTCCGGGCGGGGAAGGCCTGATCGGCCGGCGCACCGCCTCGCAGATCGACGTCGGAGGCGCCGCTCGCGGTCGGGACGCGGTCGGTCACACCGCTCGAGGTCGACGTAGCCATGACCGTCTGATGCTAGAGCGTGCACGCCGGGGCCGAGTGGATCGAGACACCAGCGGTGTGCCACGTCAGCGAATGGCCACGGCCCGGGCCAACCGTGGCCCCACTACCCTTGGGCTGCTCCGAGACGTCGACCGGGAAAGGCAGCCGATGACCGACGATCCCTTCGGTACCGAGGTGGTCTGGCAACCCGATGCCGAGGCGCGTCACGCGACGCGTCTGGGCACGTTCCTGGACTGGGCGGGCGACCGGGGATTCGGTCGGTTCGAAACGTATGCCGATGCCTGGGAATGGTCGGTGCGTGACCCGGCCGCCTTCTGGGGAGCGGTGCGCGACCACTTCGCCCTCCCCATCGTCGGCGAGAGGGCCGTCCTCGAACCCGGTGCCTCGTCGCCCTCGGGTCTTCCCGGTGCCCGCTGGTTTCCCGGCGCCACCCTGAACGCCGCCGCGGTGATCCTGCACGGCACCGGACGGTCCGACGACGCCGTCGCCCTCGTCGCGCATTCCCAGACCCGAGACCCCGACACGATGACCTTCGGTGCGTTGCGACGCGAGGTCGCCCGGGTCCGGCGGGGTCTGGCGGCGCTCGGGGTGACCGAGGGCGACTGCGTCGCCGGCTACGCCCCCAACATTCCCGAGACGGTCGTCGCGTTCCTCGCGACCGCGTCACTCGGGGCGATCTGGACGTCGTGCGCGCCCGAGTTCGGCATCCGTAGCGTGCTCGACCGCCTCACCCAGACCCGCCCCAAGGTGCTCGTCGCGATCGACGGGTACCGCTACGGCGAGCGCCCGATCGACCGCGCGGACGAGGTGGCGGCGATCACCGACGCACTCGACTCGCTGGAGGCGGTGGTGCACCTGGGCTACCTCGACCCGGACGCTGCCCCGCCGACCGGTGCGATCCGATGGTCGGACCTGGACGGACCGGTGGATCCCGGTGTCCGCCAGGTGCCCTTCGAGCACCCGCTGTGGGTGCTGTATTCGTCGGGGACGACCGGTCTGCCCAAGGCGATCGTCCATTCCCATGGCGGCATCACCCTCGAGCACCACAAGGCGCTGGCGCTGCAGAGCGACCTCGGACCGGGCGACCGGTTCTTCTGGTTCACCACGACCGGGTGGATGATGTGGAACTACCTGGTGTCGGGCCTCGCGGTGGGCGCGGGCCTCGTGCTCTTCGACGGTGACCCCGGTGCAGACGACCTGGGCGTGCTCTGGCGGCTCGCGGAGCGAGCGTCGATCACCGCGTTCGGCGTCTCGGCCCCGTTCCTGGATGCCTGCCGCCACCGTGGGCTCGTCCCCGGGCGGGATCACGACCTCTCGGCGCTCCGTTGGCTCGGATCGACCGGGGCACCGCTGGGTGCCGACTCCTACCGTTGGATCGTCGATCGGGTGGCGCCGGTACCGGTCTCGTCGATCAGCGGCGGCACCGACGTGTGTACGGCCTTCGTGGGCGGCTCGCCGCTTCTTCCCGTGCACGCCGGCGTCATTCCCTGTCGTTTCCTCGGGGCCGACGTCCACGCGTTCGACCCGTCGGGGACGCCGGTGGTCGGATCAGAGGGTGAACTGGTGGTGACCACGCCGATGCCGTCGATGCCGGTCGCGCTGTGGAACGACGACGGGTCCGGACTGCGTGCCGCGTACTTCGAGCGGTTCGCGGACGTGTGGTGGCACGGCGACTGGATCACGATCTCACCGGACGGCGAGTGCGTGATCTCTGGACGCTCCGATGCCACCTTGAACCGGGGTGGGGTGCGTCTGGGGACCGCCGACTTCTATGCCGTGATCGAGGAGATCGACGGCGTGGCCGACTGCCTGGTCGTGCACGTCGACGCGGACGACCGGGACGACTTGATCGCCTTCGTCGTGCCGTCGGATGGGACGACGCTCGATGAGGCGCTCACGAGAACGATCCGCACCGAGTTGCGGCGCCAACTCTCCCCCCGTCACGTTCCCGACGTGATCGTCTCGGTCGCTGCCGTACCTCGGACGCTGTCGGGCAAGAAGACCGAGGTTCCCGTCAAGCGGATCCTCGCGGGGGCGTCGGTGTCGGAGGCACTGGCCGCCGGCGCGCTCGCGAACCCCGAGGTCGTCGACGCCTACGTGGCCTGGGCGGCGGCCCACCGTGGCGACCTGGCCGACCACGGCGACGACGACCGGCGCCCGTGACAGGCTGCGCCGACCCGTCACATCGGTCCCGGCTCACGGTGGTCGTTCGCCGAAGTGCGCCTGGCGACCACGCCGGCCGTGCTCCTCGGTCGGATGCGCCGATCAGTGCATCCTCTAACATCGGTCGTCCCGACGTCTCCACAGGAACTCAATGTCTGATCCAGATGAATCCGCCCCGACCGCCTCCGACGCGGTGCCGGAAGTCGTGGTCATCGGAGCGGGTCCCGCCGGGCTGACCGCGGCGTTCCAGCTCCACAAGTACGACGTGGCCTCCACGGTCCTGGAGGCCTCGGACGAGATCGGTGGGATCTCCCGGACGGCGAAGCGGGACGGCTGGCGCTTCGACATCGGCGGCCACCGGTTCTTCACCAAGGTCAAACCGGTCGACGACCTGTGGCACGAGATCCTGCCCGACGAAGACTTCCTGATGCGGCCGCGCAAGAGTCGCATCTTCTACGAGGGCAAGTACTTCGACTACCCCATCAAGGCGAGCAACGCGCTCCTCAACCTCGGCCCGGTCGAGGCGGTCCGTTGCGTGGCCTCGTATGCATCGGCCCGGATCCGCCCGCCGAAGGACCAGAGCAACTACGAGGGCTGGCTGGTCGCCCGCTTCGGGTGGCGCCTGTACCGGACGTTCTTCAAGACCTACACCGAGAAGCTCTGGGGCGTCCCGGTGTCGGAGATGCCCGCGGATTGGGCCGCGCAACGGGTCAAGGGGCTGTCGCTGGGCAACGCGATCGTCAACGCCCTGATGCCGAAGCGCAACCAGAAGGAGATCACCTCGCTCATCGAGGAGTTCCAGTACCCCAAGTACGGCCCGGGCATGATGTGGGAAGTGTGCCGCGACACCGTCGAATCGAAGGGTTCGACAGTCGCGATGGACACCACGGTCACGGCGATCCACCATGCGGACGGGCGCGCGACGAGCGTCACCGGCACGCACGCGGACGGCACCACCACCGAGTATCCGGCCACCGAGGTGATCTCGTCGATGCCGATCTCACACCTGCTCGAAGCGATGGACCCGCCGGTGCCCGACGAGGTGAAGGTGGCGGCGGCCGATCTGCGCTACCGCGACTATCTGATCGTGGCGCTCGTGCTCCCCGAGTCGAGCGTCGACTTCGACGACAACTGGATCTACATCCACGATCCGTCGGTGCGCACGATGCGGATCCAGAACTTCGGGTCGTGGTCGCCCTACATGGTCAAGGAGGGCTTCAACACCCTCGGCCTGGAGTACACCGTGTGGGAGGGCGACGACGAATGGAACATGGCCGACGCCGACCTCGTGCAGCGGGCCAAGGAGGAACTCGAGCGACTCGGGCTCGCCCACATCTCGGAGATCCGCGAGGGCTACGTGGTGCGCCAGGCCAAGGCGTACCCGATCTACGACGACCGTTACCGGGCCAACGTCGACGTGTTGCGCGCCTGGCTCGCCGAGCATGCCGCCAACGTGCATCCGGTGGGGCGCAACGGGATGTTCCGCTACAACAACCAGGACCACTCGATGTTCACCGCGATGCTGACCGTCGAGAACATCA
>CAZQSU010000041.1:0-26250 GCA_964595905.1 uncultured Iamiaceae bacterium | reverse complement strand
TCAACCAACACCTCTAACCACCATGAGCCACCCCGCTTACACAATCAACTTGACACGCTCCACCTCCGCGTCAACCGTACTCTCGAAGTAGACAGTCAGCTGACGCCATCAGTCCGGCAAGCCCCGTTCGATGCACCCGCTGTGTGGCTCTCGACACAGCTCGAGATCGACGGGGTCGGCATCATGTTGTTGAAGCTGGGCTGGCAGTCCGCCGCCATGAGACCCAGAGACCCGACCAACAGCGCCGCGGGTACAAGCACCGAACGACACCTCGTTCGCATCACCGCTCTCAACGTGATCATCCCGGTACCACCTCGGATGAAGAGTAATATAGTTCACAGCGATCGGAAGCCGAAGCCGGTCCCGCGGGCATGGGCGACTCGCCACGATCGGCCCGAACCCAACGCCGCGTTCACCGTCGAAAGTACGCCGGCCGCCGCCACCAGGCAGAGTGCTCCGATGACGAAGGGCAGGGTCGCGTTGTAGCGCTCGACGAGTTTGGACGCGACGAACGGGGCGAGGCCGCCGCCGATGAAGCGCACGAAGTTGTAGGTCGCAGACGCCACCGGCCGCTCCACCGGCGAGGTCGACATCACCGCTGTGGTGACCAGGGTGTTGTTCATGCCCACGAAGATGCCCGACACGATCACTGCGGTGATCACCACGGTGCGCTGGTCCCAGAAGATGCCGATCACGGCGACATCGACCGCCATGATCACGAAGTTCACGTACAGCGTCCGAGCGGTGCCGAGGTGGCGCCGGAACCACGGCGCACCCCAGATCGCGAAGATCGCCACGAACACGCCCCATCCACAGAACACCAGACCGAGCTGCTGGGGGGTGATCGGCTGCATCAGGAACGGCGAGTAGCCGAGCACCGTGAAGAACGCCCAGTTGTAGAGCAATCCCACGACGCTCGTGGTCGCCAGCGTGCGGTGCCGCAGCGCCCTGATCGGTTCGGAGATCTTCTCCTTGCGGGCCGGTTTCGGCGTGGGGGAAGCAGCACGGCGGTGGCGACCAGCGAGATCAACATCAACACCGACACGCCGAAGAACGGACCCCGCCACGAGATGCTGCCCAGTTCACCGCCCAGGATCCACCTGATCCGACCGCCCCGGGCCGAAAACGCGACGAACTCCGGGAGGAAACCCGCAGTCATGGCGGGAAACCTCCCAGAGTTCGATCAGGTCGATCGAGTTCGATCAGGTTCGGGCGGATCACCATCCGCCCGAACCGAACCGATCAGTTGGTCAGCGGCACCTGCTTGGCGACGTCGCTCGTGAAGTTCATGGCGTCCTTGGCGTACAGCGTCAGACCACCGTTGGTCTTCACCGTGTCGGGCGTGACCTTGAAGATCGTGGTCTCGCGCTGCGGCTCACGATCGTCGGGTGCCCCGTACTTCTGGTCGGCGACCGCGCCGTCGAAGGTCAGCTTCCCGATCGAGTTCATGGCCTTCATGACACCGTCACGGGAAAGGTCACCGTCCTTGACGGCCTTGGTGAGGATCTGCGACATCGCCATGGCCTGCAGGTAGCCGAACGAGAAGTAGAAGTTCGGCTCGGTCTTCGGTGCGTACTTCTTCACCGCGTCGAGCATCTTCTCCATGCCGGCAACCGACATGTCGCCCCACTCGGGGCCCTCGGCCGCGACCACGTAGTGCTCGGCCGAGTACTTGCCGACGTCACCCGCGGCGAGCAGGTTGATCCAGGTGGGGCTGGTGCCGATCCACATCGGGGCGAAGTTCTTCGAGATCGCCGCGTTGAAGATCCCCAGCGTGTCCGAGGGCAGCGACGTCAGGAACACCGCATCGCAGTTGCTCTGCTGCAGCGACTGGACCTGGGCGTCGTAGGACCCGCCGGTGAGCGCGCTCTTGAACTTCTGCGTGTTGGTGAGGTCGACGTTCAGCTTGCCGGCGGCGAACTTCACGCCGTTCAGTCCGGCGTTGCCGTAGCCGTCGTCGGAGGTCAGGGTGCAGACCTTCTTGCCCTTCCCGTCCATCTTGTTGACGTAGTACCAGAGGGCGTTCGCGACCTCGACCTGGTACGGCGCCATGATCGGCATCAGGTTCGCTTCCTGATACCACTCGGCGTCGAGCGTGGCCGGGGCGGCGATGATGTTGTCGTCCTCGAGGTCCGACAGGATCGAGTGCACCGGGTCGGTACCGAGCACCTGCTGGAAGGCGACGACGTTGTCCTTCATCTGGCCGTACGCCGTGGCCGTGGCGGTGTTGTCACCACTGCCGTACTTGTTGTCCTTGACCTCCAGCTTCACCTTGTACTTGCCGTCGATGCCCCCGGAGGCGTTCAACTGGTCGTAGAACGCCTTGTTCCCGGCTGTGAGCGGATCGCTGATCAGCTTCGCGGTGGTGCTGGTGGGGGTGAGGACCCCGAGCGTGATCGTCTTGGTCGTCGGGTCGAAGCCCGGTGCGGCGGCGAGTTCCCCGGTCTTGCCACCCGAGGTGCCCTGGTTGTCGTTTCCGGACGAGTCGCTGCTGCGTCCGCATGCCGCGAGCGACACGGCGAGGGCGAGCGCCAGACCGCCGGCAAGCACCTTTCGGCGCACCGGCGCCGTTCGAGATTGGCTGAGGGACATCGTGGCTACTCCTTCATTGGGGTGGACGGGACTGTGGGTGGAGGACAATGCGTGCGAGATTCACGAGAGGGAACCTCACGGTCGGGACGGCCACGCGGTGATCCTGGCCTTGAGTCGCCGCCACAGGGCGGCGATGCCCTGCGGCTCGAACAGCAGGAACACCACGATCAGCACCCCGAACAGCAGGTTGTTGAACGACGTGAGGGTGATGGCCTTGTCGTCGCCGACGAAGGGCAACAGGTCGGGCTGGGTGGCAAGTGCCTGGGGAAGCCCCTGCACGATCAATGCCCCGACGATCGAACCCCAAACCGATCCCATGCCACCGGCGATGATGATGGCGACGAAGGTGATCGACAGGACGAATCCCTGGATCCCGCTGATCGATGACACCGAGATGTTGCGTTGGATGACCCCCAGGTACAGGGCGCCGCCGACGGCGGCAAAGGCCGACGATACCGCAAAAGCGCCGAGTTTGTACCGGAACATCGACACGCCGATCACCTCGGCAGCGAGGTCACGGTCACGCACGGCCTGCATCGCGCGTCCCGCGCGGCTGCGCACCAGATTGCGGGCGAGCAGTGCGGCGAGCGCGACGAGGATCCAGATCAACCAGAAGACCCCCTGCCAGCGCGAATCGAACCCGACCGAGCCCAGGTCGGCGAAGTCGACCGGACCGATGCTGATGGGCACGTTCACCGACAGGTTGCCGCCACCACCGGTGATGTTCGTCCACTTGTTGAACAGGTACTCCGACAGGAACAGCAGCGCGATCGTGACGATCGCCAGGTAGTTGCCCTGCAACCTGAGCGCGAAGGGACCGATCAACGCCCCGATCGCCGCGCCGATCGCGGCCGCGGCCAGGATCCACACGATGAAGGGCAACCCGGCCTTGTCGCCGATGTTCGCGGCGACGTAGCCACCCACGGCCAGGAAGAAGGCGTGGCCCAACGAGACCTGCCCGGTGTAGCCGCTCAACAGGTTCAGCCCGATCGCCGCGATGGCGAAGCAGCCACACACGCTGAGCACCTGGAGCCAGTCGTCGGTGAGCTGGAAGGGCGCGGCGACGACCACGAGCGCGAGCACGACCAGCCCGATGCGGGACCACCGAGAAGGGAACGCCCTGAGTTGGGCGCTCGCCCGGGTGCCGAGACCGCGGGCACGCGAACGGCTCGACAGCCGGACGCGCCCTTCGGGCGCCGTTGCCAGCGTGGTCATATTCGCCGCACCTCCTTGGTCCCGAACAGTCCATACGGCCGTACGAGCAGCACTGCGATCATGATCACGTAGGGGAAGACCCCGGCGAACGACTGGCCCAGCCACGGCATCCAGTCGCCGAAGTACCGGGCGGCGATGTTGTTGCCGATGCCGATCACCAATCCACCCACGATCGCCCCGGCCGGGGAGTCGAGCCCACCCAGGATGATCGCCGGAAAGGCGATCAGTGCGGAGAGTTGCAGCGCAGGGGTCAGCGAGTTCGGCGCCGCCGCGGCCATGACCGCGGCGAGTGCGGCCACCGCACCGGCGATCGCCCACGACGCCTGGTAGACCGTGCGGGGATTGATGCCCTGGGCGGCGGCCGCCTCGAAGTCGAGCGCGGTCGCTCGCATCGACAGGCCGATCCGCGAATAGCGGAAGAACACGAAGAAGCCGGTCACCAGGATCGCGGCGAGCGCGATCGTCCACAGGCCGTCGACCCGGATCGGCGCGCCCAGGATCGACACGGTGTCGTTGCCCCACGGCGAGGCGAGGTCGAGCTGGTCGAGCCCCCAGATGTTGGCGCAGATCTCCTGGAGCACGAACAACAGCCCCAAGGTCACCATCAGTTGTGAGAAGGGCGGCTTGCCGATCATGTGCCGCAACACCAGGAACTCGAGCAGCATGCCCACCAGTGCGCCGACGATCACGGCACCCGGGATCGACACCCAGAACGGCCAGCCCCAGGTGACGTGCATGTTGTAGGCGACGTACGCGCCGACCAGCATCAGCCCGCCCTGGGCGAAGTTGATGACGCCGGTCGACTTGTAGATGATGACGAAACCGAGACCCACCAGGGCCCAGACGGCCCCCGCGCCGGCCCCGTTCAACACCATGTCGGCGAGTGCGCTCATGTTGCCCCTTCGAGGTCGTGTGCCCGCGACTCGACAGCCACGGTCGCCGGGTCGTCGCCCAAACCCCGGGGACGGGCCAGATCGTCGCCGAGGCCGATGCCCAGACCGGCCAGGACCTTCGTGGTCGCCTCACCGGTCTGCCCGAGCGAGCGGGCTTCGCGGACCCGGCCGAGTCCGAGTCGTCTCACGAGGATCCTCCGGGCGAGCCCGGCGGCGAAGCCGCCGCGCCCGTCGACCACCGAGCGCATCGCCCCTTTGGCGAGCGGTCCCGGTTCGGCCGCGATCATCTGGACGCGTGCGGCGACGGTGTCCCACCATGCCGACGGCGCATGGATCACCGTCGGTTGCACCGCCCGGAACTCCAACAGGCCACTCATGCCGCGACTCCCCGAGTTGACGACGGCGCCCGACACGGGATGCGCGCCCAGCAACACGACCGACTCGCTCGGCCAGGTCGGCGGCAGGAAGGCCAGGTACTCGTCGCCGGTCTGCAGCCCCAGGTGCGACGAGCGTCCGGCGGTGACGAGTTCGTCGTGGGTCAATGCGTGATCGCCCTCCTCGGGCACCCGGAGTGCCTCCGTCGCGGTGTCGAGCGCGCCGACCGAACGCCGCAGCTCGGCGAGGCGCGCGTCGTCGGCGGATGCATCGGCGCCCAGCACATCGTCCCGCCACGACCACTGAGGTTGGGTGCCTCCGTGGATGTCGTCGATGGTCAGGACGTGCTCCGCTGGTCGGCCCATGGCCACGAGCCGGTCGACCGGTTCGGCGCCTTCGACGATCCACGCTGCCGGTGACCGGTCACTTGCCGTCGCGAGCACGGCCTCGTCGGCCTGCGCGGTCATCGTGACCGCGGTCGCCCCGAGTGCCTGTACCGCCCAGACGCACAGCGCCCACTCGCTGCGCGACCCGCAGGCGACGCCGACGATCGAACCACCACCGACCCCGGCTCCCGCAAGCAGGCCGGCGACGCGGGCGACCGTCCGGGCCACGTCGCCCCAGCCGTATTCGACCCACACGCCCGATTCGAGCACCCGGAGTGCGACGGCCCTCGGCGACGAAGCGGCCCGCTCCAGCACGAGCGCCGGCGCGGAGGGCTGTGCCGTGTGCGTCTCGGTCGTCTCGGCCGGCCGGCTCATGCGTCGGCCTTGCCCAGGTAGGCGTCGATGACCCGCTGGTCGTTCTGCACCTCGGCGGGGGTGCCGAGCGCGAGCGGTTCGCCGAAGTCGATCGCGAGCACCCGATCGGCGAGGTCCATCACGAGGTGCATGTCGTGTTCGACGAGGATCATCGCCAGGTCGAGTTCCCGTCGGATCTCGAGCAGATAGCGGGCCATGTCACGGGTCTCGTCGTGGTTCATGCCGGCCACGGGCTCGTCGAGCAGCAACAGACGAGGCTCCATTGCGAGCGCCCGGCCGAGTTCGATCCGCTTCTGGATCCCGTAGGGAAGCATGCCCACGGGCGCCGAGGCGTACGGACCGAGCTCGAGGAGGTCGACGATGTCGGCGACCTTTGCCCGGTGCCGCAGTTCTTCGGACTTCACCCGTCCCCACCAGATCATGCCCGAGAGAAAGCCGCTGTGCATCAGGTGGTGTCGCCCGAGCATCAGGTTGTCGATGAGGGTCAGGTTGGTGAACAGCCCCAGGTTCTGGAAGGTCCGTCCGATCCCCATCTGGGCCGTGCGCACCGGCGACGCGTCGGCCAGGTCGACGCCGTCGAAGGTGATCGTGCCGGTCGTGGGCCGGTACACCGAGTTCAGACAGTTGAAGATCGATGTCTTCCCGGCGCCGTTCGGACCGATGATGGCGAACAGTTCACCGTGGCGGACGTCGAAGGAGACCCCGTTGAGGGCGGTGACGCCACCGAAGCGGAGGACGACGTCGTCGACGGTCAACAGCGGACCCTCCACGGACATCACAGCCTCCAGGCCTTCGCCGGCGGATACGAGGCGACCTCGCGGAACGACGTGCGTCCGTCCGAGGAGATGCCGAGGTAGAACTCCTGGATCTCGGTGTCTTCGCGCAGCTCCGCTGCGGGACCGGATCGCACGATCCGCCCCGTCTCGACCACGTACGCGTAGTCGGCGATGCCCAGGGCCATCATGGCGTTCTGTTCGACCAGTAGCACCGATGTTCCCCGAGCGTTGATGTCGGAGATGATCCGTCCGATCTGTTCGACGATGAGCGGGGCGAGCCCCAGCGACGGCTCGTCCAGCACCAGCAGGCGCGGCTTGGCCATGAGCGCCCGACCGATCGCCACCATCTGCTGTTCACCTCCGGAGAGGTAACCCGCGGTGTCCCCGCGTCGTTCGACGAGCGGCGGGAACAGTTCCAGGATCTCGTCGAAGGTGGCCGAGATGCCCTTGGTGTCGCGCCGGGTGATCGCGCCGGTTCGCAGGTTCTCCTCGACCGACAGCTCCGCGAAGATCCGTCGGCCTTCCATCACCTGGGCGAGTCCCGCACGCACGATGGCCGCCGGTTGGCTCCCGGTGATGTCGGCGCCGTCGAGGTGCACCGTCCCTGCGGTGATGCGACCCCGGTGGAGCCTGAGCAGCCCACTGATGGCGCGGAGCAAGGTCGTCTTGCCGGCACCGTTGGCGCCGAGCAGGGCGACGATCTTTCCGGCGGGCACCTCGAGATCGACCGAGTCGAGTACCGAGATCGCATCGCCGTAACCGGCGTCGAGTCCCGAGACCGTCAGCGACGCGCCCGCCGTCGCGGGGGCAGGTGTCGGCGCCGGCGTGGTGCTGTCGTCGACGTCTTGCTCGCTCGCTGCCATTCTCACTCGTTCTCGGCGGAAGTTGCGCAGAGTGTAGGCGCCGTGGACCATCCGTGGTGTGACATGTGCCGCTCGGCGGCCGGCAAACCGGCTCACAGGCGACGAGGATGGGTCACATCGGTTTCGGCTCACGGTCGTCATTCGACAAGCTGAGCCTGGCGAGCACGCCAGGCGTGCTCACCGGCCGGTCACACCTCCCGGCGCATCGTCTCAGTCGTTCGAGGATTCGTCGATCGGGGGCCGGTAGAAGGCCGCGAGCTGCAACGCCGCGCCGCCCAGGCCGAGGACGAGCGCGATGCCGAGACCGGTGACGCCGTTGAGCCGGAACGCGAGGTCGAGGCCGTAGTCGAGCGAGTACCGGCCCGCCCCGACCGTCGCGACGGCGACCGCGGCCAGCGCGAACACGTAGTTCAGTTCGTAGCCGTCCTTGGCGCTGAAGAAGCCGTTCGGCCGGTGGACCGTCCAGCCGGCAACGAACATCACCGCGACCATGCCGGCCGCCGCGAAGGGCGTGAGCAGCCCGAGCGCCATCAGCGTGCCGGCTCCCAGTTCGGTGCTCGCAGCCATGACCGCGCAGATCCGCCCGGTGCCGGCGCGCATGCCGATCGACTCGAACCATCGCGCGGTGCCGGGGATCCTTCCGCCGCCGAAGAACTTGTTGTAGCCGTGCGCGGCGAGCGCGATGCCGATGCCGAGCCGGAGGATCAGGATTCCCACGCTCGCGGCGGTCATGTCGTCGATCGAGAAATTCGCCGGGGCCGACGTCGACGCGGCAACGAGCAGCATGTCCACCAAGCGTAGTGAACCTGACGATGCGTCAGAAACTGCTCGTCTTCCGGAGGTGTCGACGCATCCCGGTCATAAGATCGTCTTCGTGGGTGAGCGACCGGAACCGAGCGAACGACGCCTCGCCCGCCTCGCAGAGGAGTTGGCAGAGGCGGGGCTGGAACTCGACGGTTCCCAGGCCTGGCATCACACCGCCGCGATCGAGCTCGACTACGCCCTCCGCCCGATGGTGCACGAGCGACTCGTGCCGACCTACGGCGCGCTGGTGATGCCGACGACGCCGCCGGAACGCTGGGCCGCCGGGACTCGGCTCGACATCGATCTGTGGCCGGTCGAGCCTGGCCAGGTCGGCTTCACCCGTCACTATGCCGACGGGCGGGCGAGCTGGCTCGTGCGAGGCCCAGACGGCACCGATGCCCTGGCCGTGTTCGACCGTCCGGCGGGGTCCGAGCGCGATCTGGTGGTGTTGGCCGAATCCCTCGCCGGTGTCGTGATCCAGCGCCATTCGACCGGCCCGGTCCGGATCGTCGGCGACTTCGGCGTCTACCGCTGGGATGCGCTGCGCTGGCACCACGAACCCACCGTGAGCGGCTGGATCTGCGACATGTGCGCCGTCGGCGGACCCGAAGACCGCGAGGTGCTGGAGACCATGCTGGAGTTCGCGGTCCACGATCTCGGCGCACGTGGGATCGGCGCGACGCTCGTGTACCGACCCGACGAGACGCTGCGGTCGAGCTTCGACGTGCGCCTGGCACCGCCCCCGCCGCTGCGGATCACCCACGGCGCCGACCTCGCGCCGCTGCGTCACGTGCTCGCCCAGGTCGACGGAGCGGCGCTGTTCTCCCGTGACGGCACGCTCCAACGCCTGGGCGTGCGACTCGTACCCACCCCCGAGGCCGAGGGCAGCGTCGACGGACTCCGCGGTACCCGCCACACCTCGGGGCGGCGCTACAGCTTCGACGACCCGGGAGCAACGGTGATCGTGGTGTCCGAGGATGGGCCGGTCACGGTGTTGCGCGGCGGTGAGGTGATCGGCTCGACGGCGAAGGTTCCCGTCGCCCGCTGACCCGGGCGGATAAGGGCGCGACGGTAGGATCCGCCCCACCATGAGTGACCCCACCCCGACTGCCGCCCTTCCCATCGACCAGCAGGTCCGTTACGAGCTCACCGACACCGGTGTCGCGTGGATCACGCTCGACCGGCCGGATGTCGCGAACGCGATCTCGCCCGCGCAGCGCGACCGGGTCATCGCGCTGCTCGACGAAGCGGCCCGTCTGCTCGCCGTCCGCTGCGTCGTGCTCACCGCGACCGGCAAGGCGTTCTGCACCGGCGCCGACCTGCGCGCCGAACGCACCCCCGATCCGCGTCCCGAGGGCGCACCGGACCAACCGGTGGGCTCCGTGTCGCGTCTGATCGCCACGGGCGCGCAGGCGCTGATCGGGGCGGTGCTCGATTGTCCCAAACCGGTGATCGCCGCGGTGAACGGCACCGCCGCCGGCATCGGCGCCCACCTCGCATTCGCCTGCGACCTCGTGGTCGCGGCCGACCGCGCCCGGTTCATCGAGGTGTTCGTGCGTCGCGGTCTGGTGCCCGACGGCGGTGGCGCCTACCTGCTCCCCCGCCTCATCGGTCTGCAGCGCGCCAAGGAACTGTTGTTTCTGGGCGACGACGTGTCGGCCGAAGACGCCCGGGCACTCGGCCTGGTGAACCGGGTGGTGCCGGCGGCCGAGGTCGCCGCCGAGGCCGGTGCGCTCGCGGAGCGTCTGGCCGCGGGGCCGACCCAGGCGCTCGCGCTCACCAAGGTGCTGTGCAACCGGTCGCTGGATTCGGACCGTGCCACCGCGTTCCACGAAGAGGCCTGGGCGCAGGAGGCCAACATGGGCACGCACGACGCGCAGGAGGGCGTGCGCTCGTTCGTCGAGCGACGCAGCGCCGAATACCGGGGTTGGTGAACCTCGTCGGGGCTCACGACGAGATGCCGCTGTCGGCGCGGACGCCTCAGTCCAGGGGCGCTTCGCCGTTCAGGATCTCGGCGAGCACCGCGGCCGCGGAGATGTCGACGTCCTTCACGCCCGTGTAGAGCACGACCGGGCGCGACCGCAGCTTGGTCTCCAGTTTCCCCAGTTCGGGCGCGGCGGGGTCGTTGCCGAGTTCGGTGCGGTACTGCTCGCGGAACTCGGCGAAGCGGTCGCGGTCGTGGCCGTACCACTTCCGCAGGTCGGGTGAGGGCGTGACGTCCTTTGCCCAGTCGTCGAGGTCGAGGCTCTCCTTCTTCACACCTCGGGGCCACAGACGGTCGACCAGCACCTTGTAGCCGGTCCTGGGTGGGGACGCATCGTGGTCGTAGACCCGGATGATGGATGCCTTGTAGGCCATGGCGCCTCCCGGCGTACTCGAAGGGTTGCCCTGCGATGGTCGCGCCCGGCCCGTCGTTCCGCCAGTCACGGCCCGACGGTCACGGTCACCGCGACGTCACCGGGGCCGGGGCACCACCGGTGGCGGGCGCATCGAAGTGCCGCCGAATCTCGTTGGCATAGCTCCTGCCCAATTCGTCGCCGTGAGTTGCCAGCCATTCGGTGATCCGGATCTCTCCGGTCGACGGCGCGTCCGAATCGGCCATCCCGGCGGCCATGGTCCGGTACTCCTCGGGCGTGAGGACCCGGTCGCGCAGGAAGAGGCCCAACGCCGACGACAACGCCAGCAGCACCGGGGCGGGCACCCCGACGATCGGCGAGCGGCTGTTCACCGCGGCTCGAACGGCTTCGACCAACTCGCGGAACGTGAGTCGGTCGGGGCCGACCGCGTCGAGCGTGACGTCGTCGGTGCGGCCTCCCAGCTCGACGCACAACCGGGCGAGGTCGTCGACGTGGATGGCGCGCACCCGGTAGTCACCTCGGCCGCCGACCGCGAAGATCGGCAGATGACGGAGCAGCCAGGCGATGTTGTTGATCAGCACCCCGCCGCGCCCGAACAGGACCGCCGGCCGCACGATCGCATGGGTCACTCCCCGATCGGCGGCGAGGTCGGCCAGCAGCTGTTCGACCTGCGCCTTGCCCCGGAAGTAGGGAAACGGTGAGTCGAGAGCCGGGTGGAGGATCGACACGTGCACGATCCGTTCGACGCCCGCTCGGGCAGCCGACTCGAACAACGTCCGGCAGTTCCGCACGGCGAGGTCGTGGTCGACGCGGCCGTGGGCGAAGCGGACCCAATAGGTGTTGTAGAGGGTACGGGCACCTGCCAGCGACTCGGTGAGCCGACGGGGATCGTCGAAGGCGAGGCGGTGGACCTCGAACGGGGTGTCGGCCGGCGCCCGGTGCGGATGTCCGGTCAGGGTGCGGATCCGCCGCCCCCGCGCCGCCAACTCGGCGGCGATGACCGACCCCGAATAGCTGAACGCTCCCGTCACCACATCGGTGTCACTCGTCGATTCGGTCATGTCGTGTGCCTCCTCGTTCCGAGCCGGTCGTCGGCCCGGCTGCGCAGATCGGTTTTGAGCGATCGCTCAATCCAGAGCGTAGCCACTTTTTGAGCGCCTGCTCAAGTACGATCTGGTCGTGCCCCCGCCCACCCGCGACGCATCGAACTCGCCAGACAGCACCCCGGCCCGGCTGCGCCGCGCCGCGCACGACGTCGTGTGCGAGGCGGGGCTCGCCGGCACCTCGGCACGGGCGATCGCGCAGCGCGCGAACGTGAACCAGGCGCTGATCTTCTACCACTTCGGCACGGTGAGCGAGTTGCTCGCCGCCGCGTCCGATGCCGCCATCGCGGCGAGCATCGACCACTACCGCGCCGCATTCGACGGGGCCGATTCGCTGGACGAACTGGTCTCGGTCGCCCGCGCGATGCAGGAACGTGAGCGGACGATCGGCAACGTCACCTACATGGCGCAGATGCTCTCGGGCGCCCAGAACGACCCCGTGCTGGCCCGCGCGGCCCGCTCGGCGGTCGTGACATGGTCGGCCGAGGTGCAGCGGGTCCTCGACCGGATCCTCGGCAACGGCCCGCTCGCCGGGCTGGTCGACCCGCGGGGACTCGCCCACCTGATCAGCGCCGGTTTCATCGGGATCGAGCTCTACGACGTCGCCGACCCCGACGGCGCGACCGCGGCGGTCGACACCCTCGAGTCGATCGGACGGCTCGTCGACGTGCTCGACGACCTCGGACCGGTGGCGCGTCGAGCGCTGGCGACCAGAGCGAAGCGCCGGCAGCGGTCGGGCACCCGATGACGACCTGGGTGGCACTGCTGGGCGCGGTCAACGTCGGCACGCGGCGGGTGAAGATGCCTCGCCTGGTCGAGCTGTTCGCCACGGTGGGGGCCGTCGATCCGAAGACCCACGTGCAGAGCGGCAACGTGGTGTTCGACCACGATCTCGGCGACGCCGAGGCACTCACCGTGCAACTCGAGTCGGCGCTGGCGAGCGGCTGTGGCTTCGACGTGCCGGTTTTTCTACGGACCGGCGACGAGCTCGCCGAGGTCATCGCGGCGTGTCCCTTCGACGAGGACGATCCGAAGCACCTCTCCGCGGTGTTCCTCGCGGGCGAGCCCGAACCGGCTGCGGTCGCCACGGTCGCCGGGCTGGCGGTGTCCGGTGAGGCGATCGCCGTGGTGGGCGCCACGGCGTACCTGCATCTGCCCTTCGGCACGGGCCGGTCGAAGCTCGCCGCGGGCACCGGCAAGCTCGGCGTCGCCGGAACGACCCGGAACTGGCGGTCGGTCACCGCCCTGCGTGACCTCGCCCTGAGCCGGGACTGAGCTCCGATCGGGGTACGGCCGACCGGTAGCCTCGGCGCCCGTGCACCGCGACGACTTCGGGACCGATTTCACCTGGGGGGTCGCCTCGGCGGCCTGGCAGATCGAGGGCGCCTGGGACGCCGACGACAAGACCCCGTCGATCTGGGACCACGCCGGACACCATCACCGGGTGTCGGGCGGTGCGGTGGGCGACGTCGCCATCGACTTCGCGCACCGCTACGCCGACGACCTGGCGCTGGTCGCGTCGCTCGGCTTCGGCGCGAAGCGGCTGAGTCTGTCGTGGCCCCGTCTCGTGCCCGGCGGCACCGGCCGGCGTTCGGAGGCCGGCGTCGAGTTCTACCGACGCATCTTCCAGTCGTGCCGGTCGAACGGCCTGGAGCCGTGGGTCACCGTCCACCACTGGGACATGCCGCGTTCACTGCACGAACGCGGTGGCTGGTCGAGCCGCGACTCGGTCGAGTGGTTCGCCGCCTTTGCCGAGACCGCCGCGGAGGCCTTCGGCGACCTGGTCACCCACTGGATGGTCGCGAACGAACCGAGTATGCACGCGCTGCACCAGATGCTCGGGTTCTTCGACCGGACACCGAGTCTGGCCCGCTACGTGCGGGTCGGCCACCATCAGAACCTCGCGGTCGCCGAGGCCGCCCGGCGGATGCGCCGGGTGCTCGGATCCGACGCCGTGATCGGGACGACCCACCAGGCGATGCCGGTGTGGATCCGCGGCGCCGACGGCCCGTGGGGCCGGCGCGCGGTCCGCGCGTGGGACGCGATCCTGAACCGGATGTTCCTCGACCCGGCCGGAGGGCTCGGCTATCCGTGGGGCGAGGCGCCGCTGATCGACCGGGTGTTGTCGCGGATCGTCCGGGAAGGCGACGAGGACGCCGCGACCCACCGCTTCGACTTCCTGGGTGTGCAGTACTACCAGCCCCAGGTGATCAAGCGTGCGCCGATCCCCGGCATGTATGCGCTCCCGATTCCGCCGCTGCGCCCGCCGCGGGACTTCGAACCGGTGAAGACCGGCATCGGCTGGGTCGTGCAGCCGAGTGGGCTCGGACAGATGCTCCGACGCCTGGCCGACCACCCGATCGCCGACCGTCTGGTCGTGACCGAGAACGGTGCCGCGTTCGACGACGACCTGGTGGTCGAGTCCGACGGTACCCGTCGGGTGCACGACTCACTCAGGACGTGGTACTACCGCACCCACCTCGCCGAGGTCGCCCACGTCATCGCCGACGGCGTTCCGGTCGACGGGTATTTCGCATGGTCGTATGCCGACAACATCGAGTGGGTGCTCGGGCGTCGTCCACGCTTCGGCCTGGTGTACGTCGACTACGACGACGACTTCCGGCGCGTCCCGAAGGATTCGGCCCGGTGGTTCCAGCAGTTGCTCGCCGGCGGCGATGTCGGCTTCTGAACGTCCGGCCGCCATGCTTCAGTGGGCCTGCGCGCCGGTGGTCACGCCCACCACCGACCGTACCTCCGCTTCGTCGAAGACCAGCGACCGCAACTCGGCGAAGACGCGGAAGTCGACGCCACCGTTGGGTTGACCGCGTCCGGTGAGCGCGATCCGGACGGTGCGGGATCCGTTCGCGGGGAGCCGGAGTGTGAAGTCGACCCCGCTCGACGCGTTCTGCAACATCTGCGTCTGTGGCGGGCCCGCGCCGAGCACGTGGAGCTCGGCGCCCGATGTGCTCCCCCACGTCGTCCGCACGTCGATCGTCCGCGCCTCACCGAGAGGGTTCGTGAACGTGATCTCGGCGGTGGACCCCACCAGACGGTGCTGCGAGCCCAGCGCATCGAGGTTCGGCGACACGTCGCCGTCGTAGGTCACCGTCACCCCGTGCAGGATGAGCTCACCGGCGCGGCGGACTTCCGCCTCGGACGTCGCCTGCACGAGCCGGTCACGCAAGGGCCGCAGGTCGAACCAGGCGAGTTGGCCGTCGATGCTGGTCGCCACCGCCGGCCCCGCGGCCTCGGTCAGTCCCGCCATCATCGCCTTGCCTCCGTCGGATGCATAGGCGCGCCGGTCGAGATAGATCGCGTCGTAGCCCGCCGCGGCGATGCCGGCGACCCGGGGTCCGAGCGGTTGCTGATCCCACCACACCTGCCAGTCGGTCTCCCGTCCGCGGATGCCGCCGTAGCTCCAACGGAGTCGGTCGTCGCCCACGATGTAGGGCTTCGCGAGTTCGTAGTCGATCATGTTGCCGACCTGTTCGTTCTCGGGGAAGCCGACCACCGGGAACTGGAACACCATGGCGTCCCGCGGCAGCGCGTGTGCCATCTGGGCGACGAAGGCCCGGGTCGAATGCAGCTGCGCACGGGTCGACGCATACGCCGGGGTCGCCCCGACCGGAATCTGGTCGAGGAATCCGACGGCCAGCACGACCACGGCGCCGGCCACCGCCCGTACGCGCCGGCGATCGAGGTGCGGGAGCCACCGGTCGACCCACCACCCGGCGGTGAACAGCCCACACAGGGCCAACGGCAGCGCCACACGGTCCCAGCCGCGGAACTGGGTCGTTCCGAAGATCGCGATGACGTAGCCGAGCCCACCGGCGGTGCCGAGCAGGAACAGGAACGCCGAGATCACCGCCAGTGCCAACGGAAGCGAGTCGTCACGCGTCGATCCGTCGCGTCCGACCTCTGTGGGGCGGACGCGCAGCCCACGGGCGACCAGCAGCACCCAGCCGCTGAGCAGTCCGAGTGCGGCGATGACGCCCGCCGACTCACCGCCTTCGCCGTAGACGGTCCGCCGGCCGATCCAGGCGAACGGTCCGAATCGGTGGTCGGGGCCAGGCAGGATCAGCTTGACGAGGCGTAGCGCGTACTCGTCGTTCTCGACCAGGAGCCGCTGGGCGACGTGGTGATCGACTCCGTAGCGTGCCCGCCAGAGCAGCTCGGGAACGAGGTTGGCTCCGAGGACGACGGCGACGCCGCCCGCCACGACTGCCCCGGTGACCAGGCTCCGCCATGACCGACGGCGTATCTGGGCGACCACCCCGGCCGCAGCCAGGGTGCACACCGCGAACACCGCGTAGTAGCCACCGGTGCCTCCCAACGCCAGCGTTGCCACCACAGCGATCCAGAACCGTCGCCGCTCGAGCGACCTCCAGGGGCCGAGGTGTCGGTGGACGAGCGGTAGGCGCAGTTCGTCGCGCAGCACCCAGACGGCGAGCAGCACCATCAGTGGCTGACCCACGTAGTTCGACAACCACACGTGCATCTCACCGCGCCAGAAGTGGTATGGAAGAAATGCGCTCAACAGCCCGACGACCGACGACGTCGTGACCCCGAGACCCAACTCACGCGCCACCAGATAGGTGCACGCGGCGATGAGGCCGAAGCCGACGATGAAGAAGATGTTCAGCACGGTGTACGGATCGTTCGACACCAGCCCGATGGCCCGAACGAGCAGGTACGACCATCGGTCACCGCCGACGGGGAAGTCCTGGAGGTGTTGCCCGAATGGTGCGCCGAGCTGCCCCGTGGAGTACACCGAACCGCCGAGGACGTTCTTGATGAAGATCGCGTTGAGCTGGGTGTCGAACGCCGTCGAGAACGGCACGTGCACTCGCCAACCCCAGGGTCGATAGACCAGCACGGCGCCGATGATCGCCGCCATCCCGAGCGCCGCTGCCGCAGCCAGACGTCGCAGCACGGCGCCCACGGGCCCGGTGCGCGGAGTACCGAACTCGGGCGTCATCGGCGACCAAGCTAGTGCCCGGCCTTCGAGCCACCGGCGGCCCGATCCGGATCGGACCACCTCGACCGCACCAGCTCGGCCGAGGTCTGATTGGCAGCCCCAACGGGATTCGAACCCGTGTCTCCACCTTGAGAGGGTGGTGTCCTAGGCCTCTAGACGATGGGGCCGTGCCGACATCCGGCGGCTGCCGGGTGCGGGTCACGAGCCTACCCGTTGGCTCCGGTTCCGCCCCAGGTCGGATCCGATCTGGCGGGCCGTCGCATCCGATGCCAGGCTGTTTCCATGACCGATCAGCCTGGCGATGCCCCTGTCGACGTGCCCGATCCGGCGGTGATCCGACGCATCCACCGGGTCATCGAGCCGTTCCACACGATCGTGTACTTCGCGCCGGAACGCACCGAGATCTACCGCGGGCTCGGTCTGGGCGGCGCGGCAGGGTACTTCGCCTCGCGTTCGGCGGCACTCGGCCCGGTGCCCGTGCAGGTCGTCACGGCCACGTTCTTCAACTTCGCCCCCGACCTGGTCACCGCTGCGATGGCCGGCGTGTGGGACTCCACGACTCCCGGGGCGGTCCTCGCCGCCCGGCTCGAAGTCGTCGACGCCGCGCTGCGTGCCCAACTCGGTGATGCCATCGTCGCGTCCGACGACATGGCGCGCGCGGCGGACCTCGCCCGCGATGCGGCCATCGAGGCCACCGGCTACGTCGAGGGCCGCCCGCTGTTCGCGGCGCATGCGGCACTCGACTGGCCGACCGAGCCGCACCTGGTGCTCTGGCATGCGGTGACGCTGTTGCGGGAGTTCCGCGGCGACGGCCATGTCGCCACGCTGGTGACGACGGGGCTGGACGGCCTCGATGCGATCGTGATCAACGCGGCGTCACGCCAGATCCCCGAGGCGTTCCTACGTGCGACCCGCGGCTGGGACGACGAGGCGTGGAGCCGGGCGATCGACCTGCACCGACAGACCGGCTGGCTCGCTCCCGACGACGCCGGCACCGACGCGCTGGAACTGACGCCCGACGGGGTCGAGCAACGTGAGGCGATCGAGGCGGCGACCGACCGTGCCTCGACCCTGCCGTGGCTCGCCATCGGCACCGCCGGCATCGAAGAACTCGACACGTTGATGAACCCCTGGACGAAGAGACTCGCCGACGGCATGTTCGCCCAGTTCCGGCGCTGAACGGGCAGAGCCGACTTCCGCGTCAACCGGTCACATCGGGGTGAGTTTCGGCAGCGTCAGGGTCTCGATGTCGGTTGGAAACGTCGGTGCACTCACAAGCCGGTGATCGTCGGTCAGCAAGCCGGCACCGAGGTGCCGTGCGAGAACGACGTAGAAGGCGTCGCCCATGGACATGTTGTGCCTGAGACTCCACGCTTCGTCGAGGAACGGCCTCACCGACGCAGCTCGAGGCGACCACTTGCGCAATCTTCTCCGTGCGACATCAGCTTGTTCTTCGGTGATGTTCCGTTCGATGAGCAACTGACGTCGGATTCCGGCCAACACCTCGGCGAAGAACTGTTCTGGTACCCACGCCGTGGAGCCGACGGGAATGAGGCCCGCAAGCCCGCGGCTGCGCCGAGTGTCCAGAGTGATCTCGACCCCGGCCGAGGCGTCTATGACGACGTCACTCACCCTCCGGATTCGTCACGCACAGCCCAGATCGTGGCTGCGGCGTCGACGCTCTCCAGCTCCGGCTCGGGGCCGGCCAGCAATTCGTCGATGAACGCTCGCAATGCCTTCGGCGAGCTGTCCTCGTCAGGATTGGTCACCACGATCTTCGGATCACTCGAGGCGGCAGATGCGCTCCGGGACACGGCGCCAGGCTACCTGGAACTGCCCCACGATGCCGAGGGTCCGGCAGAGATGTATCCAATGCAGTTCGATCGCCTTGCCAATGTCGCCTGCTTGGAGCAGGTCGCCCTGCGCCAGCGGACACGAACCATCATCGACGACTGTGTCGATTCACGACCTGCCCTCTGCGACTCCCTCTAGGCTGGCGACATGAGCGCAACGGTCAGTCGGCTGGACCGGATCGTCGTGAACCCGGCCGTGTGCCACGGCGCTCCCACGATCCGAGGTATGCGCCTGCGCGTGCAGGACGCCCTCGGACTGCTGGCCTCCGGCATGAGCTACGTGGCCATCCTCGGAGACTACGACGAGCTCGAACGCGACGACATTCTCGCTGCACTCGAGTACGCGGCTCTCGTTTCATCCTCTCGTCTACAAAGCGTCGTTGCCTGAGACGCGCACATGGCGCGCCAACTACGTGAGTCGTACGATCCAGGGGTGGTCGGGTAGCGCCAGTTCGAGGGAGGTGCGCAGCCAGGTGTGTTCGTCGTCGGTCAGGTGAGGCAGCACTGCGTCGAAGTCGGCAAGGTCCTTCGCGCGGAGACCTCGGCTCTTGTAGAGGAGCTGCACCTCGGGGGTGAGGACGGCGAGACCGTCCCGACTGGCCCGCCCGGCGAGCGAGTCGATCGGACGGCGGATGCGTCGGTCCCGGCGGAACAGCCAGTCACCGTCCTCGGCGTCGTCGGTCATGAGCTGGAACGCCCATGGCGAATCGGAGGCTCGCCGACACCAGATGTCGTGGACCGCCGGTGGGAGCGTCTCGCCGGTCGGCCACGGGCGGAGGACCCCGGGTGAGTCGGCGGCGTGGACGTCCCACTCCCGAAGCCACTCGCGGACGCGCACGTGGTCTCGGCGCAGGATCAGGATGTCGAGATCACGGTGGCTTCGGGTCTCGTGACCGATGAGCAGATCGATTGCCCAGCCGCCGGCGAGCCACCATGGGCACGTCCACGACGAGAACGCCTCGACGGCCCCCAGTGGGGTCATCGGCTCCCACTGTCCGAGCTCGTCACCAGCCACGACCCATTGTCGCACGCACCCGGCGGACCCGGACTCGACCGCAGACGACGCGAGTTCGGCCGTGCCGTTTACCGCGGTTCGTCGGACGGTCCGTGGTCCGCCGCGCAAGAACCGTGGCAGGGCGGCGAGCTACGGAAGGAGGAGCGCGCGCAGCTCGCCGTCCAGCCTGCCGTTGGTGTAGGCGACCCAGCCGAGGTCGATGCGCTGTCCGCCTTCGGTGTCGAAGAATGACCCTCCCGCTTCCTCGACGATCAAGGTTGCCGGCGCTTGATCCCAGGGCCGGCCACCGTCGTCGACGAAGACGTCGAGCCGTCCTTCGACGAGTGCTCCGACGATGCACGATTCGTCCTCGATCCAGCTCGCACGTTCGGTGAGCAGCGTCCGCGCCTTCGACGTGGGTTGGGCGAACACTCCGACCCGTGCCCCCGCCAACGTCCGCCGGCCGGACACCGCGAGACGGACCGAACGATCCAGGGGCGCATCGGCCGTGCTGCGGAACGCCCCTTCGCCCCGCTGCGCCCACCAGCGAAGAGCGTGGACCGGCCGGGTGATGATCGCAAGGTCGACGCGGCCTCCGGTGAGCCGGTCGGCATGTGCGGTGTCGACGACTGGTCGAGGGAACGGAACGCCCAGTTCGGCTATTGGCTGGCTGCCGATGCACGAGGGCGGGGCTTCGCTCCTCGCGCGGCCGTCCTGATGACGGCCTGGCTGTTCGAGCTCGGCGCCGCTCGGGTCTTCGTGACGATCCATCCCGAGAACGCCCTATCAGCGGCGGTCGCCGGTCGAGCCGGCCTCACATTCGAGGGGACGCTCAGCGACGACAGCGTCTGTCGAGAGCAACGAAACGACGTCGACGTCTTCGCAGCGCTTCGTGCCGATTGGCACCCGGTCAGCAGTCCCTGACCGCGGGCGACGGCCTGGATCACCGTGCGCCGGCGATGCCGCGGGCGACAACTGGTCCGACCCTCGGATGAACCAGAAAATCGCGTGCGGGAAGCGCTGCTTGGACCACCGATGTTGCTCGGGGGGGAGGACTCGAACCCCCAATGTCTGGACCAGAACCAGATGTGTTGCCGATTACACCACCCCCGATCGGGTGAGCCGTCGAGTGTAGTTCGACCGGCTCGGAACGGCGAACCGTGCTGCTCGGGAGCGCCGTCAACGATGGTCGAGCACGCGGTAGCCGACGATCCGGCCGAGTCCCACGGCCACGGCCTCACGCAGTTCGGCCCGGAAGCGGGTCCCGGTCGACATCGACTCGGTCGACGGCGACACGCGCGCGTGGAGGCCGACCTCGTCCGCGATGCCGAGCAACCGTTTCGAGTGATACCCGTCGGAGACGAGGATCACGTCGTCGATGCCCTCCTCGCCCAGGAACGTCGCCGCCGCCCGCATCGACTCCCAGGTGGTCCGCCCGTGCACCTCCTTGCGGATCGCCGCGTCGGGCACACCCCGCTTGCGCAGGTAGTCGTAGCCGGTCGTGGCCTCGGTGTAGACGTCGCCGGGCTGCCGGCCCCCGGTGACCACGACCACGGGCGCCAGACCCCAGCGGTACAGCTCGAGCGCGTGGTCGAGCCTCGCCTTCAGCACGGGCGACGGCACACCGTTGTACTGCGCGGCGCCGAGCACGATGATCGCCTCGGCCGGCCGGGCCGACGCGTTCGGGGTGTCGTCGGTGTGCGACATGCCGACCACCTGGGCGAGCGTGACGGCGAAGTAGGTCACGACGACACAGAAGATGCCGAGCAGCGCCCAGAGCACGATCCGGCGCCGGCGGCGAGGCCGACGCGGTCGAGGGTCCATCGTCGGCCGCAGCGAGGGATCGACCACGACTCGGGGGTTCACCCGGCCCGGGCGAGCGCCGCGTCGAGGCGCGCCAGCGTACGTTCCCTCCCGAGTTGCGCCACGGCTTCCCACAACGGCGGCCCGACCGCCCGGCCCGTCAGCGCCACCCGCACCGGCCCCTGGGTCTTGGCGAGCCGCGGGCGGCCTTCGTCGTTCACGAAGCCCAATGCCACCGTCGCGGCCATGACGGACTCCTGGATCCGCTCGGGCGTCCAGTCGCCCTCGGCGAGGTCGCCCAGCCGCTTGCGGGTCTCGACGATCATCGCGGCGCCGGCCGCGCCCCGCACGACGTGCTTGTCCCAGTCGGCCTCGACCATCTCCGGTTCACGCCAGAGGAAATCGATCATGGGTGGCACCTCGGCGAGCGTCTTGACCCGCTCCTGCACCAACGGGGCGATGCCCGCGAGCGCGTCGCGTTCGGGTTCACCACCGGTGAGGAAGGGCCCGGATCGACGGCAGAACTCGGCCGTGTCGAGCGCACGCAGGTATTCGCCGTTGATGTGGGTGAGCTTCACGACGTCGAAGAACGCCGGCGACGGGTTCACGTCGACCAGGTCGAACAGTTCGACGATCTCATCCACCGGCCGCACCTCGACCCCGTCGGGTGGCCCCCAGCCCAACAGCGCCAGGTAGTTGACCATCGCTTCGGGCAGGAAGCCCTGATCACGGAAGTCGCCCACGGCGACGTCGTCGCGACGCTTGGAGAGTTTGCGGCGCTCGGCGTCGACCAGCAGGGGCAGGTGCGCGAAGGTCGGGTGGTGGTCGAGACCGAGCGCGTCGCCGATCAGCAGGTACTTCGGCGTGCCGTTGACGTGCTCTTCGCCGCGGATCACGTGGCTGATCGCCATGTCGGCGTCGTCGGTGACGTTCGCGAGCAGGAACGTCGGCGTGCCGTTCGAGCGCAGCAGCACGAAGTCCTCGATCGTGTCGTTGCGGACCGACACGTGGCCGCGGATCTCATCGTCGAATTCGGTCGTACCCTCGTCGGGAGTGCGGAAGCGCAGGGCGCGGCCCTCGCCGGGCTCGAGCCCGCGGTCGCGACAGTGCCCGTCATAGCCAGGCGGCCCGCCCCGCTCCTTCGCTCGTGCGGCGACCGCGTCGGCGGTGCAGTCACACACGTAGGCGAGCCCCGCGTCGAACAGCCGGGTCGCAGCGTCGCGGTAGCGGTCGAATCGGTCGGACTGGTGGACGACCTCGCCGTCCCAGCCGAGCCCCAACCATTCCATCGCCGAGAAGATGGCGTCGGTCAGCTCGGGACGGTTCCGCTCGGCGTCGGTGTCCTCGATCCGCAGCAGGAACTCCCCGCCGGTGTGGCGCGCGTACAGCCAGTTGAACAGCACCGTGCGGGCGCCGCCGACGTGGAGGAAACCGGTGGGCGAAGGGGCGAAGCGGACTCTGACGTCACTCACGTCCCTCAGGGTACCGGTCGGACCCCGGTCGGCCGGAGTCACCTGCCGATGACGCTCAGCGGTCGATGAACAGCCCGGCCCAGTCCTGGGCATACGCGGCCGACACCGCAGCGGGGGTCATGCGCAGCGCGTGCTCCGACACGACGTTCGCGATCTCCCGGCGCAGGTCGTAGCCGTGCAGTTCCTCATGGGCTCCCTCGAACATCTCGGCGCGCAGCACGCGCAGACCGCTGGGCGGCTGGTCGTCGTAGAAGCCCCAGACCGTGAAGGCCACGTCGAGGTCGGCGAGGATCGGGGCCCGTCCCAGCAGCGCCGCCCGACGCATCGCAACCGCGATCGCACCGGCCTCGGCGTCTTCGTGATCTTCACCCGAAGTGACCTTCACCTTGTCGCGGAGTCGGTGGACGAGCTTGTACGCGTAGCCGATGTCGGGGCCGTGGTTGCCGTACAGGCCGCCCTGGGGCATCGGGTCGGGCACGATCTCGCCAGGGCGGTGCAGGTGCCAACCGTTTCCGCGCCGCGGCGACGATTCGTAGCGGCGCGGGTGGGTCCGCGGGTCGGCGGGAACGTACGAGGAGATGGCCATAGCGGTGCCGAGCCTAACGGGACGGACGCTGGTGGGCGAGTTGCCACACGAAGGCATCCGACAACGCCTGCCACGACGCTTCGATCACGTTCTCCGACACACCGATCGTCGACCACGTGCGATCACCGTCGGTGGAGTCGATCAGCACCCGGGTGACCGCGCCGGTGCCCGACGAGGAATCGAGCACCCGCACCTTGAAGTCGATCAGCAAGAGGTCGTCGACGACCGGGTAGGCGTGACGGATCGCGGCCCGCAACGCGTTGTCGAGGGCGTTGACGGGGCCGTTCCCTTCGCCGACGGCGGCACGGCGGTCCCGGTCGATCCAGACCTTCACGGTCGCTTCGCACTCGACCGAGGCAGCCTGCTCGCCCAGACCGGGGTCGGTACCGGCAGCCGACGGGAGTCGGTGGTAGGTGGTGACCCGGTAGCCCTCCATTCGAAAGAACGGCTGACGCCAACCGGTGGCGGCGCGCATCAACAACTCCAGCGAGGCGTCGGCAGCCTCGTACACGTACCCGGCGGCCTCGCGCTCTTTCAGTTCGTCGCTCAGCGTCGCTGCGGCGCGGTCGTCGAGCACGACGCCGAGCTCTTCGGCCTTCATGGCCATGCCGGCCTTACCGCCCAGGTCCGACACCAGCACCCGGGTGGTGTTGCCGACCACGGCGGGTTCGATGTGTTCGTACGACACCCCGCCGACCCGCCCCAGGGCAGAGGTGTGCAGGCCGCCCTTGTGGGCGAACGCGCTCGCACCGACGTAGGGGTCGGCCGGATGCGGCGGCAGGTTCACCAGTTCCGCGACGTGGCGCGACACCGACGTGAGCCGCTCGAGGTGCCCGTCGGGCAGGCAGGTCACGCCGAGCTTGAGCGCCAGGTTCGGGATGACCGTCATGAGGTTGGCGTTGCCGGTGCGTTCGCCGTAGCCATTCACCGTGCCCTGCACCTGGGTGGCACCGGCGAGCACCGCGGCCACCGAGTTCGCCACCGCGTTGCCCGTGTCGTTCTGGGTGTGGATGCCGATCTGCACGTCCGATCCGAACGCGGCGACCACCTCGGCGGTGGCCTGTTGCACCTGGTGGGGCAACGACCCGCCGTTGGTGTCGCACAACACCAGCGCATCGGCGCCGGCGATCGCCGCGGCCTCGAGCACCCGCAGCGTGAACTCGGCGTCCTGGCGGACGCCGTCGAAGAAGTGTTCCGCGTCGAAGAACACCCGCAGGCCCGCGCCTTTCAGGAACCGGACCGAATCGGCCACCATCGCCACCCCCTCTTCGGGGGTCGTGCGCAACGCCTCGGTCACGTGAAACGCCGAGGATTTGCCGACGATGCACACGGTGCCGGTGCCGGCCTCGACGAGTGCCCGCAACGTCGGGTCGTCGTCGACCTTGCCGCGGGGACGCCGGGTGGACCCGAAGGCGACCAGCTCGGCGTCGGAGAGCTTCAGCTCGTCGGGTGCCCGGCGGAAGAACTCGGCGTCCTTGGGGTTGGCCTGGGGGTAGCCGCCCTCGATCCACCGGACCCCGAGCCATTCGAGTTGTTCGGCGACGCGCAGCTTGTCGTCGACCGACAGCGAGATGCCTTCGAACTGCGAACCGTCCCGGAGCGTGGTGTCGAAGATGTCGACGTGTGCGGGAAACGGAGTCGCATCAGGCGACATGTTCGACCCAGTGGGCATAGGCATCCACCTTGCCCGCGGCCGCCGCGGAATACTCGTGCGCGATGGCCAGGGTCATCTCGCCCGGGCAGGGAATGGAGCGGTCGTCCACCGAGTTGACCGCCGCAATCTCGGCGGCCGAGCCGCACAGGAACATCTCTTCGGCGAGGTACAGGTCGCTGCGCGACAGCTCACCCATGACGGTCTCGTAGCCCAGGTCCGCGGCGATCGTCATCACCGAGTCCTGGGTGATGCCCTCGAGCGCCCCAGCCGACAGCGGCGGGGTGATGAGTCGGCCGTGGCGGGCGACGAACACGTTCTCACCGGTGCATTCCGACACCATCCCGGTGCGGTTGAGGAGCAATGCCTCGTCGTAGCCGGCGTTGACGGCCTGGATCTTGGCCAGGCTGGAGTTCACGTAGTTGCCGGTGACCTTCGCCGCTGGCGGCATCGTGTTGTGGTCGTGGCGCTGCCAGGAGGAGATCTGCAGACGGATGCCCTTGGTGAGGCCGTCGTCGCCCAGGTACGCGCCCCACGGCCAGCACGCGATCGCCACGTCGATCGAACACGGGATCGTGTTGAGCCCCATCTCGCCGTAGCCGTAGTAGGCGATCGGCCGCACATAGGCACCGTCGAGGCCTGAGGCACGCACGACCTCCTTGGACGCCTCGATCAGCTCATCGACCGAATAGGGCAGCTCCATCATCACGATCTTCGCCGAGCGGTGCAGTCGCTCCATGTGGTCGGTCAGCCGGAAGATCGCTGGGCCCTCCGCGGTCGGGTACGCCCGCATGCCCTCGAACACGCCCATGCCGTAGTGCAGCGAGTGGGTCAACACGTGGATCCGGGCATCCTCCCAGTCGACGAGCGAACCGTTCATCCAGATCTTCGGCGTGGGCGTGATGGGCATGGGGACGATCCCTCCTGGGATGCGGTGGCCTGGGGTATCAGTAGATCAGAGTCGGGCGATGATCGCGTCCGCGATTTCGCCGGTCGAACCGGTGAGTTCGTCGGGGTCGGCGCAGGCGGCGCGGATGCGGGCCGCGGCGTCGTCCTCGCCCAGGAACTCCAACATCATCGCGCCCGAGAGCACCGCCGCGATCGGATTCGCCCTGGCCTGGCCGGCGATGTCGGGGGCGGAGCCGTGGACGGGTTCGAACATCGACGCGGAGGT
>CAZQSU010000040.1:17926-26841 GCA_964595905.1 uncultured Iamiaceae bacterium | reverse complement strand
CACACCGCGGTGATCCGCTTGGCCGAGGCGCGCTTCGCGGCGTCGATCATGATGAGTTGCTCCATGATCGAGTGGTTGACCTTGCCGCCGTGGGTCTGCAGGACGAACACGTCCGCGCCGCGCAGCGACTGGCCGAACCGGCAGTGCAGCTCGCCGTTGGCGAACTCACGCAGGTTGGTCTCACCCAACTCGACGCCGAGCGCGGCCGCGATGTCGGCGGCCAACGCCGGATGGGCGCGCCCCGCATACAGCTGCAGTCGCTTCTTGGTGACCAGCTCCATCTGCGCTCCCGATCGTTCGCCTGCTCGCGTCGGTCGATCCTACTGCCGCGGGGTGGGGCCGTCCCCGACGAGATGCGTGAGCGGCGCGACCCGCCCGCCGGCTTCGACCGTCGCGCCACGCTCGAGCACCGCCGAGGCACCGATGACCGCGCCCTCGCCGACCACGGCATCGACCAGCACGGCGTGCGGCCCGATCTCGACGCCCTCGCCGATCGTCGTCGCTCCCCGCAGCACCGCGCCCGGGAAGACGGTCACGTCGCGGGCGAGCTGCACCCCGACGTCGACGACGGTCGACGTCGGATCGACCATCGTCACCCCGTCACGCATCCAGGCGTCGTTGACCCGCGCCCGCAGCGTCGCGGCGGCCGCGGCGAGCTGCGCCCGGTCGTTGACTCCCTGCGCTTCGTCGGCGTCGTCGACCACCCACGCGTGCACTCGGTGCCCGTCGCCGTGCAGCACACCGATCACGTCGGTCAGATACCACTCGCCCTGGGCGTTGTCGGGCCGGATCCGGCCCAACGCGTCGGCGAGCAGCCCGCGTCGGAAGCAGTAGATCGAGGTGTTGATCTCGTCGATGCGCCGCTGCTCGACGTCCGCGTCGGCGTGTTCGACGATACCGGTCACCGCGCCGGTGGCATCTCGGACGATGCGGCCGTAGCCGGTCGGGTCGTCGACCCGTGCGGTCAGCGCGGTGGCCGCCGCACCTGCCCGGCGATGGGCGTCGACCAACGCCTGCAACGTCTCGGGTCGGAGCAGCGGCGTGTCGCCGGGCAGGACGATCACGTCGTCGTCACGAGGGCCGGTGGCCGCATCGTCGAACGCGGCGAGCGCGATACCCACCGCGTCGCCGGTTCCCCGCTGTTCGGCCTGCTCGGCGAACTCCAACTGCACGCCGGCGATCCGGCCGGCGAGGGTCGCGGTCATCGCATCGGCGCCGTGGCCCACCACGACGACGATCCGTGCCGGTGCCAGGCCACCCACCGCGTCGAGCACGTGTCGGACCATCGCGCGCCCGCCGAGCACGTGCAGCGGTTTGGGGCGCGCCGAGCGCATTCGGGTGCCCTGGCCGGCCGCGAGCACGACCGCCGACACCGGCGTGTCCGGGGATTCCACGGCCACTGTTCTACAGGGTGCGCTGTTCTCCAGGGTGCGCCGGCATCGCCGGGCACGACGGGGAGGGCTCGGTGGGAGGGGCTCGGGGGGGAGGGCTCGAACCTCCATTCACGGCTCCAAAGGCCGTTGTCCTGCCGATTGGACGACCCCCGACCGGGAATCTTCCAGGGTACCCGGTCCACGGTGAGCGGCGGGAACCGCACCGACTCGTTCGGAGCGTGCGCCGACACGATTTGGTTCGTCCGCCGTGGCGTTTGATAATTTCGTGGCCCTCATGGGATCACTGGTCAAGAAGCGCCGCAAGCGCATGCGCAAGAAGAAGCACAAGAAGATGCTCAAGCGCACGCGGTTCCAGCGGCGGGCAGCAGGCAAGTAGCGGTCCCGGTCGGACCGTCCGGTCCGACCCGTCGGTGAGCACGTCCCGGGACGGCAGCTCCCGACCCGCCGGTGGTCACATCCCGAAGGGTCCGCGCGTGCGGACGACGATGCGTCCGTCGCCGGGATGCGCACCCGGCACGAACCAGGTGCTCCCGCTGCCTGCCAGGACGGGTCGTTCACCGGTGGCGTCGCCCAGGCGATCGCGCCACTCGGCGAGGCGCGGCTCGACGACCAGCGCCGCGGGTTCCAGGTCGTTGGGACCGTGCGACGTCGGTCCGCCCAGCGCATCCCAGGCGGCGTAGACCTGGGGCGTCGCACAACCGAAGGGGGGAATCGACAGGGTGAACGTCTCGTCGACGTGGTCGAGTGGCGTGAGAACCTCACCGACGCCGGTGACCCGGGCCCGTCCACCGCGCACGCAGAAGGGCACGTCCGCGCCGAGGCGCGCGGCGATGTCGGGGTCCTCCACGCCGGCCCACCGCAGGATCGCCGCGGCGTCCGACGAGCCGCCGCCGAGCCCGGCCCCGGCCGGGATGCGCTTGACCAGCCGCACGCCGGCCCGGCGGCCGACGAGCGCGAGTGCCCGGGCGACGCTGTTGTCGTCGCCGGTCGCGACCGGCAGGCCGGAGCCCGCGGGCACGACCTCGACGCCGGCGCCACCGGGCGTGACGATCACCTCGTCGGCCAGGTCGACCGCGACCATCTCGGCGTCGATCAGGTGGTAGCCGTCGTCGCGCACACCGGTGATGCGCAACGAGCGGGTCAGCTTCGCGGGAGCGGCGAGCGTGACCTGATCGGCGGCGAGGGAACCGGCCCCGGCGTTCACCGGTACGTGGCCGGATCGAGCACCAACGCGGCCGGGAGGTCGTGGATCGCCGGTTCGGTTGCTTCGACGAGACCGATCACTTCCATGGGAGCTCCCCTTCTTCGTGGTCGACGGATCCGGCTGCGGGTGGGCCGAGCGCGGCGCGTGGCGTGGCGTGGCGTGACGTGCAACGTAGTTCAGCGCCGCCAGGCCCGGACGAGCGCGACCCACGCGTCGACGTCGAGCATCTCGGGGCGACTCGACGGGTCGACGCCGGCCGCCGCGAACGTCTCGGTGGTGACCAGCCCGCCGAGTGAGCGGCGGAGCATCTTGCGTCGTTGGCCGAACGCGGTCTCCACCAACACGAACGCGTCGGTCGGGTCGACGTCGGGGGCGATCGTCCCGCCGGGGCGGCGGACGATCTCGATCACCGCCGAGTCGACGCGGGGACGGGGAAGGAACACGTCCGGCCCGACGGTGGCGACGATCCGCGCGCTGGCATGGAAGGCGACCTTCACCGACGGGATGCCGTAGGTGCGCGAACCGGCCGGGGCGACGAGGCGGTCGGCGACCTCGCGCTGGACCATCACGGTCATCCGGGTGATCGCCGGCACGTCGGCGAGCAGGTCGCACACCAGGGGTGTGGCGATGTTGTAGGGCAGGTTCGCCACCAGCGACCATGTCGGTGCGCCAGCCAGCAACCGGGCCCAGTCCAGGGTGCGGGCATCGGCGGCCACCAGCTCGACGGCGGTGTCTGCGAGCACGTCGTCGAGCACGCCGAGCAGGCCCCGGTCGAGTTCGACCGCAGTGACCGCGGCGCCGGTTTCGGCGAGTGCGAGGGTGAGGCACCCCACACCCGCGCCGATCTCGACGACGTGGTCACCGGGCCCGGCGCCGGCCAGACGGGCGATTCGCCGGACGGTGTTCGGGTCGACGACGAAGTTCTGACCCAGCGCACGACTCGGGCTGAGTCCGTGGGTGTCGAGCAGCGCGGTGACCTGGCGACGGGTGAGGGTCACGCCGCTCCCGCCCCGGCCACTACCAGGTGGCGGTGACCGACACCAGGCCCGCGCTCAGCGGGGCGAGCTGAGCGAAGATCGACGTGTCGAGGTCGAGGATCCGCCCGTCTCCGAACGGTCCGCGGTCGTCGACGACGCAGGTCGCCGTGCGGCCGTTCGAGGCGGTGATGTGCACGACCGTGCCGAAGGCGAGCGTCTTGTGGGCACAACCGCCGTTGGGGTCGTCGTAGTAGCTGGCGATACCCGACTCGGAGTGAGCGGGCCGTGGCGGCGCCGCCGTCGTCGGTGGCGGTGGCGGTGGCGTGGTCGGCGGTGCGGTGCTCGGCGGGGCCGTCGTCGGCGGGGCCGTGGTGGTGGGCGGGTGCCAGGCGACCGCGTCGACCTGCGCGGACCGGGGCTGGGTGGTGGGTGGGACGCTGACCGCGACGGCGGCGGTCGCGCTGGCCGCCACGGTCGTCGACGGCGCCGCCGTGGTGGGCGCATACTGCGACGACGCTGCGACCTGTCGGTGCGATGCGCCGGCCGCCACGTGGGTGACGTCCTGGGCGCGGGATCCGTCGGATGAACCCGCGAGCAGCGCCGGGACCGCGAGTGAGACGGCGGCGAGGCAGACGGCGAACTGGCAGGCACGGCGCTGACGGATCCTCCGACGGATCAACCGGCCTCTCGAGGGTCTGGGAGATTCCATGACGGGAAGCCACGTTACGAGGACCGTAACGAGACTGCAAACTTTGGAACGTGTCCTTCATGAAAGCGTCGATCGCCGAGGCAGGGGGTCACCGACGGTGCTCAGCCCAGGGCGAACACGGTCTCGGCGTTCGTCCACACGGTCGACGCGACCGCCGCGGGGGTCTCACCTCGCACGTCGGCCACCGCGGCGCCGACGACCGGCACCCACTCGGGTCGGTTCGGCCTGCCCCGGTAGGGCACGGGCGCCAGGAAGGGGCTGTCGGTCTCGACCAGCAGGCGGTCCGGCGGGCACAGCGCCGCCGCCTCGCGCACCTCGGGTGCATTGCGGAACGTGGCGATGCCACTGAACGACAGGTAGGCGCCCCGGTCGAGAGATGCCCGCGCCTCGTCGGGACCGCCGGTGAAGCAGTGGATGATCGTCCGGTCGGGAACCCCTTCGGCGTCGAAGACGGCGAACGTGTCGTCCCACGCCTCGCGGGTGTGGACCACGAGCGCCAGGTCGTGTCGGATCGCCAGTTCGATCTGCGCCGCGAACGCTTCGCGCTGCGCAGCGCGGGGCGAGTGTTCGTAGTGATAGTCGAGGCCGCACTCCCCCACGGCGACGACCTTGGGGGCATCGAGCAGCGCTTCGAGACCGTCGATGCCACGGGACGCGTCGTGGGGGTGCAGCCCGACCGTCGCCCAGACGTCGTCGTGGGCGGCCGCGACAGCCGTTCCGGAGGCCGACGAGGCCAGGTCGGTGCCGATCGTGACGAGCCGCTGCACGCCGGCCGCCCGTGCCGCGTCGATGATCGGCTGCGCCGACGCGACGATGTCGCCGTCGTCGTCGCCGTCGCCTGAACCGTCGCGATCCGGTGCATCCGGGTCGGCGGGATGGTCATCGTCCAAGCTCAGGTGACAGTGCGTGTCGATCCACGGCCCGGCCGCGGCCAATGCCTCGTGATCGACCGGTGCCAGGGTCACGCAGGCGCCTTGATCCGGGGGAACAACGGTGCGCCCTTCTCCACCGGTCGGCCGGCGACGTAGCCGCCCCAGGCCGTGTCGGTGGGGACCCGCTGGTCGGCCACGTCGCCGTCGCAGCCGATCCGGCGCCAGATCTCGGCGGCGGCGGCGGGCACCGCGGGTTGGGCGAGGATCGCCACGATCCGCAGCACCTCGAGCGCGTCACCCAGCACGGCGTCCACGTCGGGTCCCGGCTCGGCCTTCCACGGTTCGGTCGCCTCCAACAGCGCGTTCGCTTCGCGGATGAGCCGCCACGTGGCATCGAGCGCGACCGAGGGTGCGACCGCCTCCCAGGCCGCACTCGTGTCGGCGACGACCTGCGCGGCGACGGCAGCCAGCGGGCTACGGGTGCGCGGCGCGGTGCCGATCCCGTCGCACTTCTTGGCGAGGACGGTGGCGACCCGGGAGGTCAGGTTGCCCAGGTTGTTGGCGAGGTCCGCGTTGTAGCGGGCGATCATCGCCTCTTCGCTGAAGTCGCCGTCGGGGCCGAAGTGCAGGTCGTGGAGCAGGTGGTGGCGCACCCCGTCGACCCCGAACTGGTCGACCAGTTCGGCGGGGGTGATCTGGGTGAGCCCCGATTTCGACATCTTCTCGCCACCGATGAGCAGGAACCCGTGGACGTGCACGTGCGCGGGTGGCGCCTCACCCGCGGCGAGCAACAGCGCCGGCCAGTAGACGCAGTGGAAGCGCAGGATGTCCTTGCCGATGACGTGGTGGACGTGTGGCCACCAGGTGTCGAATCGCTCCCGATCGGTGCCGTAGCCGATGGCGGTGGCGTAGTTGATGAGCGCGTCGTACCACACGTAGAAGACCTGGGAGTCGTCCCAGGGGATCGGCACCCCCCAGTCGATCGACGATCGCGAGATCGAGATGTCGCGCAGACCCTGGCGGATCAGTCCGAGGGTCTCGTTGCGCTTGCCGTCGGGCTGCACCGCGTCGGGATGGGTCCGGTAGTGCTCTTCCAGTGGCTCGGCGAAGGCCGACAGTCGGAAGAACCAGTTGCGTTCGCTGAACGCCTCGACGGGACGATGGTGGATCCGACAGAGTCCCAGCCCGCCCGGCTCGGGGTTCGGGTCGAGTTCGTCCTCGGTGTAGTACTCCTCGCACGACACGCAGTACAGGCCCGAGTAGTCGGATTCGTAGATGTAGCCGCGGTCGTACACCTGTTGCAGCAGCGCCTGGACCGCGCGGTGGTGCCGGGGCTCGGACGTGCGGATGAAGTCGTCGTGAGTGATGCCGAGGAGCTTCCACGCGTCGGCGAAGTGCGCGGCGTTGACGTCGGCCTGCTCCTGCGGCGTGCGGCCGGCGGCCTCGGCCGACCGCTGCACCTTCAACCCGTGCTCGTCGGTGCCGGTCAGAAAGAACACGTCGTCGCCGATGAGCCGGTGCCAGCGGGCGAGCGCGTCGGCCGCGACCGTCGTGTAGGCGTGACCGACGTGGGGCGCGTCGTTGACGTAGTAGATCGGTGTGGTGACGTAGAACCGCCCCTGGTCAGCAGGCACGTCGCAACCCTACCGGGGCCGGTTCGCAGCGCCGGAAGGACTTCGAGGGCTGCCACGCACACGTCTTTGCACCGTCGACCCGCCGATGGCAGCGGAAACCGTGCAAAGTCGATGGTTGCCCGGCCCGTGGTGCGCCCGATGCTTCGTCGGTCAGTCGGCAACGGGACCGTCGGCACCGGTCCGGTCACGCAGCCAGGGCCGCAGCACCGCCACGCTCTCGTCGGGGCTCTCGCCCAGCTTGACCTCGACCGGGTCGAGGTGATCGTCGGAGTCGTCGTCGACCTGGATCTCGATCGGGAGCGTCTCGCGCGGTCGCAGCACCTTCTCGATCCCGAAACCCAATCCCGACAGGCTCGCCCCGAGCATCGAGGTCGTCCCCCAGCGTTGGATCTTGGTGCCGAACGCCTCGGTCGTCTCGTCGTCGTCGGCTTCGACCCCGCGCGACCCGTCGTGGACCCCGTCGTCGTCGACGTGCGCGACGACCTGGGCTTCGGTGAGCCAGGCCTCGTCGTCCCACTCGGCCTCGGCCATGCGACTCCGGGCGATCTCGCGTCGGGTCTCGATGTCGACGACGAGGTCGTCGTCCCAGGCGTCGTTGCCGTCGACGGCGTCGTCGACATCGTCCCAGATGTCGGCACCCGGTACGACCGACCCTTGCGGTAGCGCGTCGGTCCCGGCCGGGTCGTCGGGGTTCGCGTCGGTCACCAGGTCATGCTACCGCCGATCTTCGACGAGGCTGGATCCCCCAGGCCGCCCACCGGCGGCTTCATGTGTGGATGGCCAGGTCGTACACCCGGCGCCTCGGCACCCCGAAACGCTCGGCGACCGTGTCGACGGCGTCCCGGGTCGATCGTCCGGCTGCGCGTTCGGCGTCGAAAGCGGCTCGGAGGGTGGCGTCGTCAGCGGCTGCGGGCGGCTCGGCGCCGTCGACCACCAGCACGTACTCGCCGCGCGGTGCGCGCTCGTCGAGCATCGCACGCGCCTCGGCGAGTGACCCGCGCCAGTGTTCTTCATGCACCTTGGTGAGTTCCCGCAGGATCGCGACCCGGCGGTCGGCACCGCAGACGTCGTGGAGATCCGCGATGGTCCGCTCGACCCGATGCGGCGCTTCGTACAACACGACGGTCCGTTCCTCGGCGGCGATCGCTTCGAGGCGGGCGCGCCGCGACGACCCCTTGCGCGGCAGGAATCCTTCGAAACAGAACCTGCCCGCGGGCAGGCCGCTGATCACCAGCGCGGTGTCGAGCGCGGAGGGGCCGGGCACGACCTCGACGGGAAGCCCGGCGTCCAGGACTGCCCTGACGAGCGCCTCACCGGGGTCCGAGATCCCGGGCATCCCCGCGTCGGTGACGACCACGACCCGCTGGCCGGCATCGATCCGCTCGACGACCTCGTGCGCCACGTGCGACTCGGTGTGGTCGTTGGCGACCAGCAGCTTCGGCGCCGCGACCCCGAGGTGGGTCAACAACCGGCCGGTCCGGCGCGTGTCCTCACAGGCGATGACATCGGCGGAGGCGAGGGTCGCCGCCGCTCGGGACGTCAGGTCATCGAGGTTGCCGATCGGCGTGCCCACGAGCACCAGCACGCCCTTCGATGCACCGGTGATCGCCATCGGACAAGTGTGGCGCGGCGTCGACGGAGTCGGGACACTTCACCAGCAGGGTGCCCTGGTCGCCTCCCACCGGGAACGTCACCAGGCGGTCGCCGGGAACGATGCCGAGCCGGTCGAAGGTCCCGGCCTGGGCCTCGAGGACCGAATGGGCACGGGGAACCCAGGCACTCAGCCGGTTCGGCGGCAGCTGCGCGGTGCGGAGCACCCTGCCCGACCGATCGCGCCAGGCCACGTCGATGGCGAAGCGCATGCCGAAGGTGTGGATCTGCCGGGCCGGTTGCAGCACGAGGATCCGCCGATAGCTGGCGAGGCCCAGCAGGCCCGCGCGTCGGTCGGCGCGGGTGCGTGCCACGTCGGCCGGACCCAGCGGGCGCGCCTGATCTCCGTTCCCGCCAGGCGTGGCGACCCGATCCGATGGGAGGGCTTCTTGCGAGATGACGTCGGTGATCTGCATACCGGTGCTGTGCCCCGAATCGCGCCGACTCAAACCTGCCAGGAGTCATCCACCGCGTC
>CAZQSU010000040.1:0-17826 GCA_964595905.1 uncultured Iamiaceae bacterium | reverse complement strand
GTGCTGTGCCCCGAATCGCGCCGACTCAAACCTGCCAGGAGTCATCCACCGCGTCGGTCCCTGGCGTTTCCGACCGGGTTGGCTCGGCGCCGGCACGGTCGCCCGGCCGGGTGTGCCAGGGGACGGCACCTATCGGATGACGTGCTAAACCGGTTCTCGTGTCTGGAGTGCCGGGCTCGGGCACTCCGATCGACGACGGCTGGAGGATGGACATGACACGATTCGGTACTCGCAGCGATCTGCACGTCGAGAACGTCGCGACCGGATATCTGGTCCTGTCGCCCGGGCAGGACCAGGTCTGGCACCTGACCGGAGCGCAGGCCGAGGCGTTCTCGCTGGCACGGGCGGGAGCCCGGTCCGTTCCCGACCACCTGGTGGAGCCGATGGCCGGGCTCGTCGAACTCGGCGTGGTCGAGACCGACCACTGGTCACGCCGCAAGGTGCTGCAACTCGGAGGCGCCGCAGCGGCCGCGACCGTGGCGACCGTCGCGCTTCCCGCCGTCGCCGCCGCTGCGTCACCGGCCACGACGGTCCCCGAGACCCCACCGTCGACGACCGTGCCGGCTCTCGACGACCAGATGCTCTACATCGCCGACGGTGGGGCGATCCGCACCTGGACGGGCCCGGGTGACCAGGCGTCGACCCTGACCGTCTCGACCGAGTTCGACCCGGACGATCTCGTCTTCGACGCCGACGGCGTCCTCTACTGGTCCGATTACTCGATGGACACAGTGCACGCCTGGGACGGATCCGACCCGACCGTCGTGGTCGATTCGGGCCTGCACATGCCCTACGGAGTCGCCTTCGGCAGTGACGGAAAGCTCTACATCGCCAACTTCGCAAAGGACTACGTCAGCGTCTGGGACCCGTCCGACCCGTCGAACACGGCGGCGACGTCCGCCTTCTCCACTGCCTCGGGCTCTTCCCCCATCGACGTGATCTGCGGGCCGGACGGCCGCCTGTACGTCACCACCGACGGCAACCACGTGGAGGTGTGGGACGGGGTCAGTGCCACGTCGTCCGCAGCGATCACCTCCGGGCTCGACAATCCCACCGCGATGGCATTCGACCAGACGGGTCGTCTGTTCATCGCGAACGGCCACGGAAAGTCGGTGAGCGTCTGGGAGGGCACGGGCCATGCCGCCACCACCGTGCTCGACGAGTTGCCGTGGCCGACGGGGTTGGCATTCGACGAGGACGGCAACCTGTACCTCTCCTACTTCTTCGAGCGCGCGGTGTATGTCTGGGGTGGCCCGGGGACCGAACCGGTTCCCGCCGTCACCCACGGACTCGTCGGTCCGTACGGACTCGCGATCCGCTGAGTCCGCCTTCCCCGCGGGGCGGATCGCCCCGAAGACATCCCGACACGAACCCAGGGAATAGGTTGCAGGAATGCACGCGGGCGACGAGCTCATCGGGTTCGCCGCGTACGGCGTCGCCGTGGACCTCGTGATCCGTCACGCCTGCGCCGAGACGACATGCGGATTCCCGACGCTCGTCGACGGTGTCCGTGAGATGTTGCCGCCGGGGGCCACCATCCGTTCTGCCGAGGAACCCGCCGATCACCGCATCTCGGTGGACTGCGCCGGTCACGCCATCGCCGTCGTCGATCCCGACGGAACCGCAACCGACTTCGACCAGCTGCCCGCCGCGGCCCATGCGGTCGACCAGACGATTCGTTCGACGATCGCCGTGCATGCACCCGGGCTCGTGTTCATCCATGCGGGTGCCGTCGCGGTGGATGGCCGGGTGATCGTGCTGCCGGGCACGTCGATGGCCGGCAAGACGACGCTGGTGGCGGCACTGGTCCGCGCCGGAGCGCAGTACCTGTCGGATGAGTACGCGGTGTTCGACGCCGATGGACTCGTCCACCCGTTCGCCCGGCGTCTCTCGGTCCGCGGGCCGACGGGCCGACGCGAGGTGCCGGTTGCCGAGTACGGAGGCACGACGGTGACCGGGCCGCTGCCCGCGGGCACGGTCGCGGCCGTCACCTACCGAGCCGACGCCTCCTGGCAGGTCCACGCGGCCGATCAGGGAGCGTGCGCCGGCGCGCTCATCGCCAATGCCGTGGCCGCCCAGATCCGTCCCGCCGAGGTGCTGTCGGTCTCTGCGCACGTGGCACGGACGACCCACTTCGTCGAAGGGGTCCGCGGCGACGTGGCCGATGCCGTGCCCGCGTTGCTGGCGCTCGCCGCGGAGGCGTGACGAACGCGGGTCGCTCCGATGCGTCCCCGATGAAGTTTGGAGCGGGACGTGCGACATTTTCGGGCGGGGGTTTCAACGATCACCGTCGAGTTCCGCGTCGACTCGATCCGACGCGCCCGCGGGCGCGTCCGCGCTCCCGTGGGAGTCACTCATCGAGTCGACCCGAATGCCTCCGTGGGGTTCCCGTGGTCCAACGTCACAGCGACAACCATCGGCCAGGCACCGCCCTTGTCGCTGCAACGTTGGACCACGCACTCCCCCGACGCGCCCGCGGGCGCGCGGTGACTCCCATGGGAGTCACCGGCAGCGACCGAATCCTTCCCCTACGAACGGTCGTAGGCCACCTCGAACCCACAGAGCCCACACCAGAACTCGATACTCCTCGTCACATCCGTGACCAGCAACTCCGGAACGAGCGCTGGTTCGGGAGACGAGTCGGACTCGACGCACATCGACTCGTTCGACACCGCCAGGTGCTCGGGCACATTCAGGCGACCCGCAACGGCCTGATCGCCCGAGACACGTCTGAGCGTCAAGCCGCCTCGTTCGCCACGATCAACTCGACGCGTGCGCCGAGAGCCTCGTAGGTCGCTCGGGCGCGGGCGTCACGAGTGGCCAGGATCTGATCATGGGATCGAGCAACGAGCGCGGTCATCCCGTCGTAGGTGGCGCCACCGGCAACTCCTGCGTGCGCCAGTTCCCGATGTATGCCATGGACGCCATCCTGAGGTGTTGCCAAGTGGTCGACAAACGCGTCATCGATCAACGCGACGGCATCGACTGGAAGGACACGGGCATCTCCCGGGAGCCGAGTCAGCACTGCGTAGGTTTCCATGAGCGAGTGTCCGCACAAGTGGAGCGTCTTGCCTCGTGCCCAGTGGGCCACCGTCGCGTGCGCCTCGTGGGACGCCACCAGCAGGGGGATCGCAACGCTCGTGTCGATCGCCCGTGCGACCGATTCGCTCAACGCCGCCCCGCGTCGATGATGGCGAACATGACCTCGTCGGTGACCACCGTGTCGGAGCGGGCGACGAGACGCCCGTCCTCATCGCGTTCCAGGCGAGCGGTTCGTCCCTGGGGCGTGAGCTGAACTCCGCTCCCGTAGCGCGAGAGGTCCACCTTCGAACCGGGAACGAGACCGAGCGCGTCGCGAAGTGCCTTCGGCAACAGGATCCGCCCCCCGGAATCGATCGTCGCTTGCACGGGATTACGCTACCATTCGATTCCCATTTCGCGGCGAGGCGATCACGGGCGATAGAGCACGTCGGCGTGGGTCCGTGGCGCGAAGGTGCGCTCGAAGTCGATTTCGTTCGGGATCCATACCTCGCGCCACAGATGATCATGGTCACGACCCAGCGCTCGGTCGCGCTGAATGCCCTGATTCTGCGCGACCTCGAGGGAGACGTCCACCCAGATGGTCAGGTCGAGGCTGGGCAGCGCGTCGGGATGGAAGAGCCCGATGAGATCGACGACGAGGACCTCGGCAACCGGGATCGGTTCGGGATCGCCGAGCGCGCGCCGCGACCAGTCGAAACGCCGGAACCTACTCGGACGATGCGCGCGGAAAGGCGCAAGGACTTCCCGCACGAGACGCTCCCGTTCCACACCGTCCCAGTCGGGCGAGCGCTGATGCGAGCGGGACGGGTCGAGGAAGTCGTCGCCGCGGAGGCGCACCATGTCGGGGCGCCGGTCGACGATGCTGCGCACGAGCGTGCTCTTGCCCGACCCGGCGTATCCCGACACGCCGACGACGACCGGTCGAGCACATTCGTCCCGCTTCTGCTCGATCAGGCCGACCAACCGATCGACGTCGCTGGTCATGGCACCACCGCGCACTCGCCCAGCTCAGGAAACCGCCGAGCGGACGATCTCCGCGATGCGCTCCTCCGTGGCATCGTCGATGCTCTCGAAGTACCACGCGCCGGGCATCAGTGCGCCATCGGGACCACCTGCAGGGCGGAACGTGACCTTCTCGGTGAGCGCAAGGTTGACCCGCTCGTCGTTGCGTAGCGTCACCAGTGCGGGTGTGCTCGCGGACTGCGCATAGGCGGGCATGCCGTACCAGATTCGCGGCTTCAGTGTCGGCACAGCGGCCATGATGACCTCATGCACTCTCTGCATGAGTGACCGCTCCGGTTCGTCCATCTTCGCAATCTTGTCGATCACCTGGGCGAGGTTCTTCTCATCCTTCGATGCCATGAACATGTCCTGTCGTCGACCGATGCCTCGCATCGGTGGTTGAAGTCGGCGCAGTCATGCGCCACACCCCATCCGGACATGTCCCGAGCGAGTCGGGTCTCTCCGCAATGATTCAGGCAATCGGTACCTGGAAGTGCAGTCGGCAGCATTTGCTCCCACGGGCAGGATACCGCACGCGCGTCCGACGGCGCGAGCGGACGTCGGGCAGAAGACCCGACGTTCACGCACTGCGGTCACACGTTGAAACGGAATTCCACCACGTCGCCGTCGGCCATGACGTAGTCCTTGCCCTCGACCCGCAGCGTGCCGATGTCCCGGGCTGCATGCCACGAGCCGGCCGCGAGCAGCTCTTCCCAGCCGATCACCTCGGCACGGATGAAGCCCCGCTCGAAGTCGGTGTGGATCACCCCGGCCGCCTGCGGTGCTCTCGAACCGGCGCGGAACGTCCACGCCCGTGACTCCTTCTCGCCCGTGGTGAAGAACGTCCGCAGCCCCAGCAGGTGATACGCGGTGTGCAGAAAGCGGGGCAACGCGCCCTCGCCCAGGCCGAGTGCGTCGAGCATCTCGGTGCGTTCGGAACCGGTGAACTGCGCGGCCTCGGCCTCGAGTTGCACGCACATGCCGATCACCTCGCCGGCACCACCGAGCTCGGCGATCACCGGGGCGATGACGGCGTCGATGTCGTCGAGTTGGTCCTCGCCGACGTTCACCAGAGCCATGACCGGCTTGTTGGTGAGCAGGAAGTAGCCGCGCAGCAACTCGCGCTGATCGGCCCCCAGCGACGACCGGTAGATCGGGGTGCCCTCGGCCAGCAGCTCCTGGGCGGCGGCGAGCGCGGCGACCTCATCAGCGATCGACGGGTCCTGCTTCGCGGCTTTGGTCCGCTTGGTGATCTGGGACTCGACGCTCTCCAGGTCGGCCAGGGTCAACTCGATCTCGAGCACGCGCAGGTGTTCCAACGGGTCGGCCGGACCGGGCACGTCGCCGTCCGCGAATGCACGCAACACGTAGACGACCGCGTCGGCCTCACGGATCCCCCCCAGGAACCGGTTGCCGAGCCCCTCACCCTGGCTCGCTCCTTCGACCAACCCCCCGATGTCGACGAACTGCACCGACGCCGGGATCACCTTGCGACTCCGGCTCATCTCGGCCAGGCGGTCGAGTCGTTCGTCCGGCACCTTCGCGACCCCGACGTTCGGGTCGGTCGTCGCGAACGCATAGGGCGCGGCGAGCGCTCCCCCACCCGCCAACGCGTTGTACAGCGACGACTTGCCCGCGTTGGGTAGACCCACGAATCCGAAGCGCTCCATGGCCCGAAACGGTACCGGGCATCGTCGGAGGACTCGTCATCGTCGCCGGCGGGACCCCGAACGACGGGCGACCTGTCTGGTCCCGACATTGGGCCACTGATCCGCCACCCCGGTAGCATCGGCTCCCATGTCGAAGCGGACGCTCAAGAAGAAGATCAACGCGCGTCGGAAGAAGGCCAACCACGGCACCAAGCCGAACGCGGGCAAGCGCGGGAGCTGACCGCCTTCGGGTTGCTCAGGTGAGCGGCCAGAGTTCGGGGCTGAGCCACGCCCCGAACGCCGCGGCGGCCACGGCGACCACCCAGAGCACGAACGTCCGGGTGCCCGGGCGTCGGCGGCCTTCCATGGCCCACGAGGCCCAGGCCGTGATCCCGAGATCGGTGCGGAAGCCTCTCCCTGCGTGGCGCGCGGGAACGAGCAACACCGATGCCGTCGCGACGCCCGTCAGTCGGATCGTGAGATCCCGGTAGATCGGCTCGATGGTCGCATCGTCGAGCACCCGCACGCCCGCGAAGCCGATCGCCACGAGCGCGACCGCCGGCAGCGCCCGTGCCGCACCGACGAGCAGGTTCCGCACGTAGCGGACCGGTCCGACCACCGAATCCCTGGCGTCGTGCCACTTCCGCCGCTGTGCGCCGATCCGCCGCCGATACCGGTGGACCTCGAGATCGCCCAGTGTCGCCGACACCGGCAGTACGACCAGGGCGATGACGACCGCCATGATCAGCGGTGACGCCGACGCCAGCACGACCAGCGCGCCGGCGACCGGCCAGGTGACCCAGCCGCGACGGCCGTCGCCCGGACCGATCACCGGCGGGGACCCGTCGTGCCACGGCGCGAACGAGGGACGCCCCGCATGGCCCTCGGGGACCGGCCCACCGGCCACCGCCGGCGGCGGCGCCCCGACGCCCACCTGGGTTGCGGCCGGCACGCTCGGCGCGGCGCCGGCCGCGGATCCATGGCCGAAAGCCGATGCGACGTCGTGACGCGGCCGCGCCGCGCCCGGCCAGGCGTCCCCGCCCGCGCCGGCACCGGGCGGGCCTGCCACCGGCCGGCCGCCGAAGGGGACGACCGTCGGGTCGGCCGGACCGTCCGCGGCCGACGCACTCGAGAGTGCGACCTGCCCCGAGGCGCTGGCTCCGTAGAGACCGAGACGGTTCAAGAACGCCTCCGCCGTCGCCGGACGGTGACCCGGATCGAGTTCCATTCCGTCGAGGATCGCCGCGGAGATCATCGGGGGGATCTCGGGCCGGACGGCCGCCGGTGCCACGAGTTCGACACCCGCCTGCCGGTCGAAGACGTTCGTGGGTGTCGAACCGGTGAGCAGCTTGTACGCGGTCGCGGCCAGCCCGAACACGTCGCAAGGCGGGCCGCTGCGCGCGCTTCCCGCGTACTGCTCGGGCGGGGCGTAGCCGGGCGTGACCGCCCGGGTGAGCGACCCGGAGATGTCGTCGCCGAAGCGTCGGGCGAGCCCGAAGTCGATCAGCACGACCCGCCGGGATCCGTCGACCATGAGGTTCGACGGGTTGATGTCGCGGTGCAACAGTCCGGCGTCGTGGACCGCTTCGAGCGCGCCGCCGACCCGCAGGATCATGTCGAGCACGTCGTCGACACCGAACGGTTCACCACGCGCCTGCAGGAGTTCACCGACCGACGAACCCTCGATGAGTTCCATGACGAGGTAGGCGGTGTCGTTCGCTTCGAACACCTCGAAGATCCGGACGATGCCGGGATGGTTGAAACGCGCCAGGCTCGCGGCCTCCCGTTGGAAACGGACCCGCGCGGTCTCGAACGCGTCGCGGTCGGCGTCGGCCACGGCGACTGTCGCACCCCGTCGCATCGCCGCCGGGGGAAACAACTCCTTGATGGCCACGTCGCGGTGCAGCCGCGTGTCGCGGGCGCGATAGGTGATCCCGAAGCCGCCCCGCCCCAGCAACACGTCGATCCGGTAGCGATCGAGCAGCAGGCTCCCCGGGGGCAGTTCCACCGATTCGTGATCATCGGGGCCGGGGCGTTCCGACGCCGGACGGGTGACGGTCGCGTCGCCCGGGGACGAATTCGACCCGATCTCCCTGCCACACCAGCCACAGACCGCCCAGCCCGGCTCGATGCGCCCCTCACAGCCGGGACAACGCGTCTCGTCCTGCGCGGGGCGCACCCCGCCGGTCACCTCACCCTCGGTCGGGGTCACCATGGGGTCAACAGTGCGAGTGCTCGACCGGAGACGCCTCGTCGGAGCGGTCGGCGTCGAGGGTGTCGAGCGCGTCCGCGATCTCCTGCAGTTCGAGAGGCTCGCTCCGAAGATCCACGACGGCCCACAGGGTGAACGTGTAGGGATACGCGAACAGCGGCAACACCGTCGCGCAGGCGAAGCCGACGAGCACGAGCGGCAGCACCGGTGGCTCGACCTGCGCCGCCTCGAAGATCACGACGGTCACGAGCACGAAGAACAACGCCAGGAGCGTCAGCATGAGGTTGAGGATGTACGCCCCGAAGAAGAAGTCGGGACGGTGTTCCATCGCGTAGCCACAGCCCGGACAGTGGTCACGCCGTCTGACCCAGTGGTGGAAGAGGCGACCCGCTCCGCAGCGTGGACAGTGCCGTGCCAGGGCCCGTCCGATCATCCTCCACAGCGACGGCGTGGGCGCCAGCACGTCGGCGACGGAGAATTCGCTGCTCATGACCCTGCGCTCCGATCCGTTCCCCTCGACCCACCGACGCCGGCGGCGGTCGCCTCGTCGGCACGGTCGCGTTCGACGTTGTCGGCGGCGTCGACGATCTCGCGCAGCCGCAACGGGTCACTGTGCAGATCGGCGACCGCCCACAGCGTGAACGAGAACGGATAGAACAGCACCGGCAGCAGCATCGCGCAGAACAGGCCGACACCGATGACCGGGCCCATGGGCAGCGGATTCCGCGCCGCCTCGAACACGACGCAGGTGATCAGCAGGCCGAAGAGCGCGGCGAACGACACGCAGAGGTTGAGCAGGTACGCGCCGAAGAACGAATCGTGCTCACGGTCGAGGGCATACCCGCACCCCGGACAGTGCTCGGCCCGCCGCAGCCAATGCCGGAACTGCCCTCCGGATCCACACCGTGGACAGCGCAGGGTCAGCGCCCGCCCGATCATCCGTGCCATCGACGGCGGAGCCGCCAGCACGTCGTCGACCGACAGCTCCCTGTTCACCGGGTCCGGCTCCGTCCTGCGAGACTGCACCGGTCCAGCATCTCAACGTTCACGTTGACTCCGCAACGTGAGCCTCAGCTCGGCCGCGGTGTCGGGCCCGAGCACCCGATCGATGCGTCCCCAGTCGGAGTCCGAGGCCGGGTCGAACAGACTGTTGCGGTGGAAGCGGTCGTGCTGGACGAGCCGTGACTGGTCGCTGGCGAGTGGATCGACCGGTGATCCGACGCCGCCACTGTTGACGTCGAGCCAGCGGGTGACGTAGCGGTCGACGAGCGGAGCGAGGGCCACGACCTGGTCCGACGGTACCGACACCGACAGGCGCCACGGCGACATCGCGATGGCGCGCCGCGGCGGCACCGAGGAGATCTCGACGCCGTCGATACGTCGCGCCTCGTCGAAGGTGTCGGTCAACGGTCCGTACACCTCGTCCACGTAATCGAGGTTGACGGCCAGATCGATGCGGGGCAGCAGGTCGACGAGCACCCCGACGCGGTCGATGGCGTCGACGCCGGAACCGGTCCATTCGATCGCCAGGTGCGGCACCAACGCGACGGTCCGGGCGAACACGTAGAACTGTCTGGCCCACATCGGGCCGTTCTCGTCTGCGAACTCGAGGTCGACGCCGACCGCCTTGTCGATGTTCATCCCGCTGATCGTCGCGAGTTCCCCGACCGGGTGACCGGTGGTCATGTCGGCCAGCGGCTCCACGGTCTCGGTGCGCAACCCTTCCGCTGCCGCGACCCGCTCGACGATCTCGGTGTGGGTGACTTCGGCATCGTCCATGTGTCGACCTCGCGGCTCGCGACATCCCTCACCTGTCAGCATAGGGCGTGACTTCGATCACCTCTCGGGGTCGACCGGTCGCCGTCGCCGCCGCACGATCAGGGCGGCACCCAGCCCCGCGATCCCCGCGACCACCGCCAGCGACCCGATGAGCCACGAGCGATCCGTTCCGGCATCGGCGCCTCCCGACCCGCCGACCGGGGCGTCGACCGTGGTCGCTGACGTCGGCGTCGTGGCCTCCGCGGCGGTGGTCGACGGCGCAGGCGAGGTCGTCGCCGGCACGGTGGTGCTGGTCGTCGTGGTCGTGGTCGTGGTCGTCGTGGTCGTGGGCGGCACCGAGACGAGCCGTACGACCGCGGCGACCCAGGCGGCCATGTCGACCGACCCCTGTTGGGTCAGGTGCAGCCCGTCGCCACCGACATCGCCCGCTCGGACCGCCGCGTTCCAGTCGCCGACGATGGCGTTGGGATGGCGGGCGACCTGGTCACGGATGATCGCGTTCGCCGCCGCGTAGTAGGGGCGGGCCTCGTGGATCGTCAGCCAGACCACATGCGGCACCCCGGCCAGCGCATCGAGGAGCGCGGCGACCCTGGGCGCGAACACGCCCGGCGTCTCACCGTCGTTCGCGCCGAGGGCGACCACCACGACCGAGAAGTCGGTTCCGTGCGCCGCCAGGGTGTCGAGCCCGTCCGCGGTCGACCGGGACACGGCCGCGTCGAAGACCACGTCCCAGTCGGTGAGGTTCGCGGCGATGTTCCCCTGTGTTCCCAGGATGATGCTGTCGCCGATGATCAGCACGTTCGGCCGTCCGGGCTGTTGCGTCGCGGCGTCACGGGCATCGCGGAGCGAGGTGCCCAGCAACGTCGATACGACGACCAGGAAGACAGCGACGATCGTTTCTCGGCGTCGGTGACGCGCGGCGACGGGAATCGACATCGGACCATTCCAGCACGGCAACTCGTCGGGACCATGCGCTCGGGCCGGGTCGAGGGCACCGATTACACTCGTGCACGTGACCGAGGGGAGCGCACCGTTCAGCGGCTGATGACCGAGTCGAGAGACGAGGTCAACCGGTGAGTTCCCGCGCCGCTCGATGCGCTCGACCCCGCGATCGAAACCTGCCGTCGGTAGCTGACGCGTCCGATCGCCCCTCACCGCCCGACCCCGCATCGGCGGACGCACCTGCGGGCCCCGGCCCATGATCGGGATCCTGGCGTTGCATCTCGTCGTCGGCGCCGGGCTGCTGGTCGTCGGTGAACGACCGGGACGGCGGGCGTTCGCGGCGGGCGCCGTCGTGTCGTTCGTGACGCTCGTGTGGGGCATCGTGATGCTCCCGTCGGTGCGTTCGGGGCACATCCCGACCGAGCACCTCGAATGGGTACCCGGGCTCGACCTCGGATTCGACTTCGCGCTCGACGCGATGAGCCTCACGATGGTGCTCATCGTGGGCGCGGTCGGCACGCTCGTGTTCGTCTACGCGGGGAGCTACTACGACCCCGACTCCCACGGTCTGCCCTGGCACGCCGGTCTGCTGGTGCTGTTCGCGGGCTCGATGGTCGGGCTGGTCGCCGCCGACAACCTCTACGTGTTGTACGTGTCGTGGGAGGGCACGACGATCACCTCGTACTTCCTGATCGGTCACGACCACGAACAGGCCCGGGCCAGAGCGGCCGCGCTGCAGGCGCTGCTGACGACCGCGACGGGTGGTTTCGCGATGCTCGGGGGCCTGGTCCTGCTCGCCCGTTCGGCGGGCACCACCAGCCTGCACGAGATCGTGACCTCCCCGCTGCCCGCCAGCACCGGCACGGCCGTCGCCCTGGCGTTGATCCTGGTCGGGGCGTTCTCGAAGTCGGCGCAGTACCCGTTCCATTCGTGGTTGCCCGGCGCGATGGAGGCGCCGACCCCGGTGAGCGCGTTCCTGCATTCGGCCACCATGGTCACCGCGGGGGTGTACCTGATCGCCCGCTTCGCGCCGCTGTATCCGCTCGCCGGGTTCTGGCGCCCGGCCGTGGTGATCGTCGGTCTCGCCTCGATGATCTTCGCGGGGCTGCGCGCCCTGCGCCAGGTCGATCTGAAGCTGCTGCTGGCCCACGGCACGGTCAGCCAGCTCGGGTTCATGACCGTGTTGTTCGGGGTGGGCACACCCGAGGCGACCCGTGCCGGGTGGATGCTGCTGGTCGCCCACGCGGCGTTCAAGGCGACGCTGTTCATGGTCGTGGGTATCGTCGACCACACCACGGGCACCCGGCGGATCGGTGAGATTCCGTTGCTCGGCGACTCGTGGCGGGCGCTGCGCATCGCGACCGCGCTCGCCCTGGCGTCGATGGCCGGGGTTCCCCTCATCGCCGGCTTCGCGGCGAAGGAGACCGCGTTCGGCGCGTTCACGCGCAACGAATTCGACGGCGACGTCGCCGTGCTCGTCGGTCTCGTCGTCGGTTCCGCGTTGACGGTCACCTACGCCTTCCGCTTCTGGTTCGGCATGTTCGGCACGTCTCGGGCCCGGCGACGCGCGCCGGGGGATGCACCGCGTTCACCTGGTGCGTGGTTCGTCACTCCGCCGGCGATCCTCGCGGTCGCCGGTGTGGTTCTCGGTCTGGCATCGGGGTCACTCGACACGCTCGCCGGCGTCGCGGGCATCGAGCTCGGACTGGGACGCTCCGCGCTGCACCTCGCGCCCTGGCACGGCTTCGACCTGCCCCTGGGACTGTCGATGCTCACCTTGGCCGGCGGCCTCGGCCTCGCCGCCGGGCGCCGTGGCGTGCAGCCGCTCCTCGCCCGGGGGGCCGTGATCCCGTCGGGGGACGCGGTGTACCTCGCGATCCTGCGCGCGTTGGCCGCGGTCGCCCGAAACGTCACCGGGGTGGTGCAGAACGGTTCGCTGCCCGTGTACGCCGGGGTCATCCTCGCCGCCGTGTTCGGTGCGCCGGCGGTCGCGCTGATCAGCCAGGCCGAATGGACGGGTTGGCCGCGCTTCGGTGCTCCCGGAGAGGTCGCGCTGCTGGCGTTGTTGTGCGCGGCGGCGACCGGCGCGGCGCTGGTGCGCCGCCGCTTCAGCGCCGCCGTGCTGCTCAGCATCGTCGGCTACGCGATGGCCGGGCTGTTCCTGCTCTCGGGAGCGCCGGACCTCGCGCTCACCCAGGCGACGATCGAGACGTTGTCGACGGTCGTGTTCGTGCTGGTGCTGCGACGCCTTCCCCGACGCTTCGAGCGCCAGTCCAGCCCGCGACGGCGGACGTTGCGCGTGGTGGTCGCGACGGTGGTGGCCGCCAGCGTGTTCGGCTTCGCCCTGGTGGCCCAAGGGGCGCTCTCGGTGCCGACGATCTCGGGATCCATGGTCGACCGTGCCGTGCCCGACGGCCACGGGCACAACGTGGTGAACGTCATCCTGGTCGACTTCCGCGGCCTCGACACGCTCGGTGAGATCACGGTCCTCGCCGCGGCCGCGGTCGGCGCGGCGGCCATCGCCCGAGCGGGACGCCGGCGGCCGTTGCGACGCGACGACCCGGAGGTCGCAGCCGCGGCCGAGGCCGACCGGCAACGGCGCATCGTGTTCGTCGACGGCACCGTTCACATCATCTTTCCGGCGATCCTGATGATGTCGCTGTGGTTGTTGTTCGCCGGGCACAACCAGCCCGGCGGCGGGTTCGTCGGTGGCCTGCTCGCCGGGTCGGCGATCGGGCTCCGGTACGTGGCCGGCGGGTCGTCGGCGATCCGCGACCAGTCGCGTTTTCGTGCCTGGACGGTGCTCGGTGCCGGTATCGGTCTCGCCGCGGTCACCGCGACGTTGCCGCTGGCCTTCGGCGGGTCGGTCCTCGAGGTCGCCACGTTGGACCTGCACCCACCCCTGTTCGGTGAGGTCTCGGTGAGCTCGGCGCTGATCTTCGACCTCGGGGTCTACCTGACGGTCGTGGGGACCGTGATGATGGCCTTCGAGGCGTTCGCCGACGACACTCCGGAGACGTCACGATGACCATCACGCTCGACGCCTGCGCCGCGGTGCTGTTCGGTCTGGGCACCTATCTGGTCCTGCAACGCAAGCTCAGTCGCATCATCATCGGCCTGGGGCTGTTCACGCACGGTGCCAACGTGCTGCTCATCGCGTCGGGACGTCGGGGGTTCCCGCCGATCGTCGGGTCCGACACGGGCACCATGAGCGACCCGCTCCCCCAGGCGCTGGTGCTGACCGCGATCGTCATCTCGTTCGCCGTCACGATGTTCCTCCTTGCGCTGGCCTACCGGTCCTGGCAGCTCACCGACGACGACGAGGTCGCCGACGACGTCGCGGACCGGATGCTGTCGCGCGACACCAGTCCCGGCGAGGACGTCGCCGACCAGGCCGAGTCGATGCCCGAACCGGTCGAGGTCGAGGTGGAGGAACTGTGAGCCGACTCGTGCCACTGCCGCTGGTGCTGCCCCTGGTCGGGGCGGCGGTGGCGATCCTGACGGGGCGGTCACGCACGATCCAGCGTGCGGTGTCACTCACCGTGCTGTCGCTCACGCTGGTGTGCTCGGTGATCCTGTTGATCGAGGTCGACCGGAGCGGCACGTTGGTGGCCCACGGCGGCGGCTGGGCGGCACCGATGGGAATCGTGCTGGTGGCCGACCGGTTCGCGGCGGTCATGTTGGTGGTGGCGACCGCGGTACTGCTCGCCGTCGTGGTGTTCGCCATCGGCGAGCCGGGCGCCGAACGCAACCACGTGGCCTTCCAGTCGGTGTACCTGATCCTCGCGGCGGGGGTGTCGGGCGCGTTCCTGACCGGTGACCTGTTCAACCTGTTCGTGTCGTTCGAGTTGATGCTCACCGCCAGCTACGTGCTCATCACCCTCGGGGGGCGTCGGGCCCAGGTGCGCTCGGGCATGACCTACATCGTGATCTCGCTCCTTGCGTCGTCGTTGTTCGTGACCGCACTGGCGTTGCTGTACGCGGCGACGGGCACGTTGAACATGGCGGATCTGGCGACGAAGATCTCGACGGTCTCGCCGGGATTGCGCCAGGCCTTCGCGCTGCTGCTGCTCGGGGTCTTCGGCATCAAGGCCGCGATCTTCCCGCTGTTCTTCTGGCTGCCCGACAGCTACCCGCTCGCGCCCTCACCGATCACGGCGATCTTCGCCGGGTTGCTCACCAAGGTCGGGCTGTACGCGATCGTGCGGACCCAGTTGCTGCTGTTCGCGCCCGACATGCCCACCGGCGTGTTGCTGTGGGTCGCCGGGCTGACGATGGTGGTGGGCGTGCTCGGCGCGATCGCCCAGGACGACATCAAGCGGATCCTGAGCTTCACGATCGTGAGCCAGATCGGGTTCATGATCATGGGTCTGAGCTTCGGCACGGCGGCGGGTGTGGCCGCGTTGGTGTACTCGATGGTGCACCACGTGGTGGTCACCACCGCGCTGTTCTGCGCTGGCGGGCTGGTGGAGTTCGCCGGTGGATCGACCCAACTCAGACGGATCGGGGCGATGCTGCGCACCGCGCCGCTGGTGGCGTTGTTGTTCCTGCTGCCCGCGCTGAGCATCGCCGGCATCCCTCCGTTCTCCGGTTTCATCTCGAAGCTGGCGCTGGTCATCGCCGGATTCGACGCGAACCGCGCGGTGATCGTGGCGGTGGCCCTGGCGGTGAGTCTGTTGACGTTGTACGCGATGATGCGGATCTGGGTGGGGGCGTTCTGGAGTCCCCAGGAGGAGCCGGTTCCCCGCCCGGCTCCCGAGCCTCGTGGCCGTCTGGGAGCGCCACCGCTGATGATCGCGCCGACGCTCGCGCTGGTGGTGGCCACGCTGGTGATCGCCGCCGCGGCGGGGCCGATCTTTGCGTTCAGTGAACGCACCGCGGACGACCTGATGCACCCCCGGACCTACGTGAGCGCGGTGATCCCGGAATGAGGTATCCCAGCAGCGTCGTCGGTCTGACCGTCCTGTGGCTGCTCGCCTGGGGCACCGTGGACCCGGTCCAGGTGGTCGCCGGCCTGGTGCTGTCCATCGTGATCCTCGAGGCGATGCCGGCCCGGCACCGGTTCACCCCGGGGGTGCGGGTCAGCTTCGTCGGGGCGTTGCAGCTCATCGGGCATCTGGCGGTGAGCCTGGTCGTGTCCACCGTGGTGGTCGCCCGGGAGATCCTCAGTCCCCGACAGAAGCCGCGCACCGGCCGCATGGTCTACGAGATGCCCGGCGCCAGCCCCGAGGCGGTGTCGCTGCTGGCGAACACGATCGCGCTGACCCCGGGCACCATGACCATCGAGGCCACCGCCGATCCTCCGCTGGTGGTGGTGCATTTCATCCGCTACGACGACCCGGAGGCGTCGCGTCGGTCGATCGAACGGCTCGACGCCCGGGTCCGGGCCGCGCTCAGCGGCGGGAAGGTCGACCAGCGCGCGCAGCCCGCGGTCGATCCGGGAACCGAAACCGGGGACGGCCCGTGAACGCCGCCACCGAGATCGTCCTGTTCCTGGCCGCGCTCGGCTTTCTGTACCGGGCGCTGCGGGGACCCGCGCTCGCCGACCGTGCGGTGGGCATGAACGGGCTGTTGATCGTGCTGTCGGGACTGATCGCATCGCGGGCGGCGGTGTTCCATTCGGGCACGTTCCTGGCCACGCTGGTCGCGTTGGCCGTGATCGGACCCGTGGGCAACGGCATGATCGCCCGCTACATCGAGCGGAGAGCCGAATGATCGGTCAGGTTCTGGCGCTCGTCGGCGCCCTGATCGTGCTGATCGCCGCGATCGGGGTGGTCCGCCTCGGTGACGTGTTCTCCCGTATGCACGCCCTGACCAAGGGCTCCATGCTGGGCCTGCTGCTGCTGTTCGCCGGCGCCGCGGTCAACGTGGGCTCCATCGAGGCGGTGACCACCCTGATCCTGGCCGGGGTGCTGCACGTGGTGACCCTGCCTCCCGGGTCCAACTTGGTGAGCCGCGCGGTGTACCGGGCCGGGCCCGCCGCCGGCGACGTCGACGCCAAGGGAGACGACCCGGTCGGATCCTGACACCGACCCGCGCCCTGGGACTGCACGCGGCGATGGCCTTGGTCGGGCCGGCGGGATTCGAACCCGCGACCTCCTGCTCCCAAAGCAGGCGCGCTGACCAAGCTGCGCTACGGCCCGAGTCGCCCGATGCTACCCCGTCGCCGCGGGGAGCGATCACCCGCGTCCGGGCGACCCGCGGGCACCCCGGCCGGCCCGGGCCGCAGAACGCCTAGCGTGGGGACCGATGTTGGATCACGTGTTCACCGACGCGATCGGCGCGCTGCGCGACGCGGTCGAGGGCGCGTTCCTGGAACGGCAGGCCTTCGAGGAACGGTTCCAGGCCGATGTGCTCCTCGGCGACCTGACCTGGGAGACCTCCTATTCGCTGCCCGGTGAGGGCGAGCCGCCCCGCACCCGGGCGGACCTGTCGCTGGCGTGGCCGACCTGGGCCCAGTCGGCCTACCGGAGCTGGTACATCGGCGAGGAGGTCACCGAGGCCCCCCGCATCGAGATCGAGATCGTGTTCCGGATCCAGCGGCTCGCCGGTGCACCCGAACCCCGGGCGGTGCTCGACGCGTTGCCCACCCGCAGCGCACCGATCGGATCCGGACACCTGGAACGCAACGGGCCCACCGTCGAGATCAGCTACGACGAGGACCTCACCGACGTCGAGTACGCCGTCGACGTGTCCTATGAGGGCACCTACGAACTCGACGAGTCGAGCCTCACCGACGGCTCGACCCTGGATGAACACTTCGCGGCGATGGGCGGGTGGCTGGCCGCGACGCTGGTGCGTCTCGGCGATGTCCACTTCGAGTTCCTGCCTCCCGAGGACTCCCCCGCGCACTGACGCGGGGAGCGGCCTCCGGAGTCGGGGCCTGGAGTCGGACGCCGGCCTCAGCCGGCCTGTTGGGCCGCGGCGCGCCGCTCGGCGACGTCCTTGGACACGTCGAAGTCCAGGTACTCCTCACCGGTGTCGGCGTTGTGCTCGAAGTGGGTCACCCCGAGGGTGTCGAAGCGCTTGCGCAACCAGCCACCGTTCGCGTCGAGCAGACCCAGCTTGGAGCAGTTGGGCACGATCTTGGAGAACAGCAGCTGCTGGAAGGGGTCCTGGTTCCGGTCGCCGCTCTTGAACAGCCGGATGGCCATCTTGGGATCGACGCCGAGTCGCTCCCAGACCTCCTGCTGCAGGAAG
>CAZQSU010000039.1:0-27530 GCA_964595905.1 uncultured Iamiaceae bacterium | reverse complement strand
ACCGAACGCGTCGATGGCGGTCTGCACGTTGGCCTTGCCGCCGTCGGGAGTGGCGACCGAGTCGTGGTTGGCGACGGCCGCGCCGCCGGCGGCGGTGATCTCGTCGACGACCTTCTGCGCGGCCGAGGCGTCTTCGCCGGTGCCGTCCACGCTGCCGCCGAGGTCGTTGACCACGATCAGCGCACCACGCTTGGCGAGTTCGAGCGCGTGGCTGCGCCCCAGGCCGCCACCGGCACCGGTGATGATCGCTACCTGTCCGTCGAATCCGAGATCAGCCATGGTCGGGCTCCTTCTTTGAGGTTGGGGAGTCGTCGTCGCATCGGGAAGCGATGGCGGGCTTCGATGCGGAGACCGTCAACCTACCCGGGGTGCTCCCGCCGGTCAGAGTCGGCCGACCGGCGGGCCCGGTACACTCGCTGGGATCGTGCAGCTCTTTGGACGAACCCTGTGGCGGCTGGCCAAGTTGGGCCTGATCGTCGTCGTGGGTGTCGTGACGCTGCTCGGCACGCTGGTCGGGATGCGGCCCGTCGCGCACGACCTGGCAGCCGGGGCGTCGTCGGTGGCGTCGCCGGTCACGCTGCCGCCACTGGGTGGGATCTCGTACCTGTACGACCGCTACGGCAACCTCCAGCAGAGCTTCAACCGGCAGATCCGTTCGCCCGTCGATCTCGACGAGGTGCCCACGCCGGTGATCGGTGCGGTCCTGTCGGTGGAGGACTCGAACTTCTATCGGCACGGCCCCGTCGACGCCCGCTCGATCCTGCGGGCACTACAGACCAACGTGGCCTCCGGCGGGGTCGAACAGGGCGGCTCCACGATCACCCAGCAGGTGGTGAAGAAGGCCGTCACCGGTGACAAGCGCGACCTCGAACGCAAGCTGACCGAGGCACGCTACGCGACCACGCTCGAGCACCAGCTCACCAAGGACGACATCCTCCAGTACTACCTCAACATGATCTATCTGGGGAACAACATCTACGGTGTGCAGGCCGCGGCGCAGACCTACTGGGGCAAGGACATCAGCCAGCTCGGTTGGGCAGAGGGCGCACTGATCGCCGCGCTCATTCGCAACCCGAACGGGTATGAGCCGATCCACCACCCTGAGGCTGCCAGAAAGCAGCGGGCCATCGCCCTGAAGCGCGCCGTCGAGACCGGCCGGCTCAGCCAGGCCGGCGCCGACTTCGCGAACCACGCCCCGCTGCCGACGAAGCTCACCCGCACGGTCCCGCTGCCGGACTACTTCGTCGAGGAGGTCCGGCGGCGCTTGCTCAACACGAACGGTTCCTACGATGACACGCCGGTCGGTGAAGCGCTCGGGAAGACCCCGGCGGCACGCGAACGGGCGCTCTACGGCGGCGGCCTGCGGATCTACACGACCTACGATCCGCTGCTGCAACAGAAGGCGATCAGGGCCCGCCAGTCGACCGTTCCGGGGATCCGCGACGACGGTCGGATCGTCCGGACCGGCCCCGACGGCAAGCCGCGGTACGCCACCGAGACGATCACCTCGGTCGACCCGTCCACCGGCGGGGTGCGCGTGCTGCTGGGCGGCCCCCGGTTCACCAGGGACAGTCAGAACATCATCTCGACCGGAATGGCGACGAACCCCGGCTCGACGTTCAAGGGTGTCGTGTTGGCCGCGCTGTTCGACAGGGGTTTCGTGCCCGACGACGTCATCGACGGCACGAGCCCGTGTACCGTGCGTCCCGACGACCCGAACTACATCGACCCGACGCATCCCACGGCGGGCGTCTTGCCACAGACCGCACACAACTACGCAGGGGAGGGCGGCTCGGTGGGCACGATCCGGACCCAGACGCTCGAGTCGTCGAATTGCGGCTTCGTGCGGCTCGGACAGGTCGTCGGGATGCGCAACGTGATCGACATGGCCACGGCCCTCGGATTCCGCAATCCGGTGTGGAACTCACCGGACACCACCGGTCAGCCCCCGCACGCGATGAACCCGTACTTCTCCCAGGAGGCGTTCGGTGGTGGCTTCGAGGTGAGCGCGCTGGACATGGCCGGCGCGTATGCCACGTTCGCGAACGACGGGGTCCACAACGAGGCCTACCTGGTCGACCGCATCGAGGATTCCTCCGGGCATGTGATCTGGTCGCACAAGCTCTCCCCGAAGCGGGTGATGAGCTCGCAGGCGGCACGGCTGATCACCCAGGTGCTCACCGAGAACGTCCAGAGCGGCACCGGCACGGGAGCTCGTCTGGCGTCGGGCCAACCGGCCGCCGGCAAGACCGGTACCTCCGACGGGCCGAAGGATCTCTGGTTCGCCGGCTACACGCCGCAACTCGCCACCGCCGTGTGGATCGGGAGCACCTCCGACCCCTTCGTGGTGTTTCCGGGCGGCACCGGCGGCGCGTACGCGGCGGTCTCGTGGCGGGCGTTCATGTCGTCAGCGCTCGAAGATCAGCCGCGCGCCGATTTCGCGCCCGCGGATCCGACCCGGTCGGGGGTCACGCTGCATCTGGGTCCGCAGAACGGCATGACCTTCGCCGACCGGTACGGCGCTCGTCGCCCCACCACGACGAGGCCGGCCCCCGCCACCACCGTTGCCGGCCCGCGATCACCGACCACGGTGGCGCCGCCGCCGGTGCCGACGTCACCGGAACCACCGGTCACCGCGTATCGTCCGTGATGCCACCGCCGATCGATCAGGGATGACCCGGACATGACGATGTACTCCCAACTGCTCGAAGTGCAGGAATCCGACACCCGGCTCGACCAACTCGCGCACCGGCGGGAGAGCCTCCCCGAGCGTCGCCAGATCGCCGAGGCCGACCAGGTGCTCGTCACCGTCGACGGCCAGATCGCGGAGCAGACCGCGACCGTCGACGAGCGACGCCATGCGCAACGGCGTATCGAAGACGAACTCGCCACCCAGGAGGCCCGGGCCAAGCAGATCGACACGACCCTCTACGGCGGCACGGTGTCTGCGGCCCGTGAGCTCCAGGACCTCCAGTCCGAGGCGGAAACCGTGCAGCGCCACATCTCGTCCATCGAGGACGACGGCCTGGTCGCCCTGGAACAGCTCGAGGCCGCCCAGGCCCGTCTCGCCGAACTCCAGGACCTGCGCACCCAGGTGCTCGCCCGACGGGAGCAGGCCGCCACCGCACTCACCGTCGCCGCCGCCGAGATCGACGCCGAGGTCGACGAGGTCCGCGCCGCCCGCGCCGCTGCGGTCGCCGGCGTGCCCGACGACGCGGTCGCCGAGTACGAGCATCTGCGCGCCACGCTCGGCGGCGTGGGCATCGCCCGGCTCGTCGGCAGTCAGTGCGAGGGCTGCCACCTGAACCTGTCCGCGGTCGAACTGGACCGGGTCCGCCATCTCGACCCCGACGAGCCGGTCCACTGCGAGGAGTGCGGACGCCTCCTCGTGCGTTGAGCGACGGGAGGCGCGGTGTTCCTGTGGTTCATCGGGGGGGCGGTCGCGCTGGTGTGGGTGGTGTTCCACTCGACCCGGCTGGACTACCGGCTCCTCGCACTCGGTGCGGTACTACCCGGGGTCGAGACGTTCTTCGGCCACGATCGGGTGCTGCACACCCTCGTCGCTCCGATCGTCGTGCTCGCCGTGGTCATGGCGGCGACCCGTCACCGCCGTACCGCACGTCGCCGTTGGCTGTGCGTGCCGATCGGCATGTTCTGCCACCTGGTGCTCGACGGGGTGTGGACCCGCAAGGAGTGGTTCTGGTGGCCGGCGTTCGGCACCGGTTTCCCCGACCTGCCCTCGCTGGTCGTCGACCGGGGGCTCGCCGTGAACCTGGGTCTCGAGGTCGTCGGGCTGGCCGTGCTGGTGTGGGCCTGGAAGCGCTTCGAACTCGCCGATCCGCAACGACGCCGCCGGCTGGTCTCCACGGGCACCTTCGACCCGGCCCTGGCACGGGGACCCGAGGCGGGCATGTGAGCGCGCCGTGCTGATCCTGGTGCGGCACGGACGGACCGACGCGAACGCGTCCGGGTTGCTGTTGGGCCGGGCCGACCCGCCGCTGGATGCGCTGGGGGTCGACCAGGCCGCCGCGGTCGCCGACGTACTCGGTGTTCCCGAACGGGTGGTGGCGAGCCCGCTGCTGCGCACCCGGTCGACCGCGGACGGCATGAGCGCCGATGTGGAACTCGACGACCGCTGGGTCGAGCTGTCGTACGGCGACTGGGAGGGGCGGCCGGTGCGCGACGTGCCGGGAGACACCTGGCGGAGGTGGGCGTCCGACACCACCTTCGCACCGCCGGGAGGTGAGTCGATCGCGGCGCTGGGCGAGCGGGTCCGCGCTGCGTGCGACGACCTCGTCGACGCCGCCAGCGAATCCGACGTCGTGGTCGTCTCGCACGTGTCGCCGATCAAGGCTGCGGTCGCGTGGGCGCTCGGGGTGCCCGACGAGGTCGCCTGGCATCTGTACCTGGCGCCGGCGTCGATCACCCGCATCGGTTTCAACGGGTCACGGCGGGTGCTGGTCTCCTACAACGAGACCGGGCATCTCACAGACGGAGCGAAAGCGTGACGCCGTCGCCGACGGTGAGGATCGTGGTGAGCACGCGCGGATCGGTGGCCGCCCGGTCGTTGTAGCGGCGCAGCGCGTCGAGTGCCTCGTCGTCGGGTCCGGGGTCGTCGACGATCCGCCCGTGCCACAGGGTGTTGTCGGCGAGCAGCAGCCCGCCGGGGCGGAGGCGCGGGACGAGCTCCTCGTAGTAGTCGGGGTAGCCCGGTTTGTCGGCATCGACGAAGGCGAGGTCGATGGTCGCCTCGTCGGGCAACGCGCGGAGTGTCTCGACGGCGGGGGCGAGCCGCAACTCGACCCGGTCCGCGACCCCGGCGTCCTGCCAGGCGCGCCGGGCGATCGAGGTCCATTCCTCGTTCACGTCACAGCAGATGAGCCGTCCCCCCGGCGCCAGACCCTGGGCGATCGCGAGCGACGAGCGACCGGTGAACGTTCCGACCTCGACGGCGGACCGGACCTGGGCGAACGCGCAGAGCGCGGTCAGAAGGGTCGCCTGATCGACGCCGATCTGCATGCCGGCAGGGCCCCCGAGGGCGGCGGTGCGGTCGACGAGGGCCGTGGTCACCAGGTCGGGCGTGGGGGAGTGGTCGGCGACGTACGTCGCGAGGACGTCGTCGAGGAGGAAGGATCGGGGTGCCATGTCCGCCGATTCTGTCACCGATCAGTCGTCGGTGGTCTCCTCGCCGGTGAGTTCCATCGAGTGGGCGAGAGCGATCGCCATGTCCGATGCACGTTTGGCGACGCCGGCGAACGACAGGAGCAGCTCTTCGTGCTGGGGCACCGGCGGGGGACCGATCGAACGCAGCGGCGCCGTCGGGTCACCGTCGACGCGCACGGGTGCGGGCGGATCGAGCGGCTCGTCCTCGCGCCAGAACGATTCGGGATCGGGCCGCACCCGGGGCTTGTTGCGGCTCCGTTTGGAACGTCGTTTGCCGCCGCTCATCGTGCCGGCTCCAAGGTGAGGTCGTCATCGGTGGACACGTTCTGATCGGATTCCTCCGAGGTGATCAGCGTCGAGGCGTCGATGCCCAACGCCGACTGCAACTGGTCGCTCGAGAGGTCGGCCAGCGACGACGACCGGGGGAGCACCAGATCCGCCACTCGGCGCTTGTCGGCGACGACGTCCTCGACGCGCTCGTCGACGGTGCCGGGGCACACCAGGCGGTGGGAGACCACGGTGCGGGTCTGGCCGATGCGCCATGCCCGGTCCCGCGCCTGGTCCTCGACGGCCGGGTTCCACCAGCGGTCGAAGAGCACCACGTGGTTGGCGGCGGTCAGGTTCAGTCCGGTGCCGCCCGCCTTCAGTGACAGCACGAGGGCGCCGGGACCGGTGCCCTCCTGGAACTCGGTGACCATCGCGTCGCGGGCGCCTCGGGCCAGGCCCCCGTGGTAGCACGAGATCTTCACGCCGGTCTTGGCCGTCAGATGTTCCGCGAGCCGTTGACCCCAGCTCGCGAAGTGGGTGAACACCAGCACCCGCTCGTTCGCGGAGAACACCGAATCGACGATCTCCTCGAGGCGTTCCAGTTTGCCCGAACGGCCATCCAGGGGTTCGTCGTCGCCGGTGTACGCGGCGGGATGGTCACAGATCTGCTTGAGCGCGGTGATCGCCGCCAGGATGTGCCCCTGGCGTTGTGAGCGTTCGTCCGCGGAACCCTCGGTGCGGGCGACGACCGCGTCGAGCACCGCCTGGTACAGCCCGATCTGTTCGGCGGTCATCGAACAGTGGTCGAGCTGGTCGATCCGTTCGGGGAGTTCCGCGGCGACGGCCGGCTCGGCCTTGGTGCGGCGGAACACCAGGATGCCGTTCAGGGCTCGCAGCGCCCCTTCCGCGCTCTTGGTGCGGCTCTCGGAAGAGTGCGACAGCTGGGAGATGAACGCCGAACGCGATCCGACCAGGCCCGGGTTGGTGAAGTCCAGGATCGACCAGAGGTCGCCGAGTCCGTTCTCGATCGGTGTGCCGGTGAGCGCGACCCGGGTACGGGCGTGCAGCCGACGGAGCTGTTGCGCGGTCTCACTCGCCGGGTTCTTGATCGCCTGGGCTTCGTCGAGGACGACCCGCTCCCACGCCAGCCCGGCCAGCGCCTCGATGTCGCGCACGGCGGTTCCGTAGGTGGTGATGACCACATCGGCTTCCTTGACGACCTCGCCGAGGTCGTCTTCGCCGGCCCGGCCCGCGCCGTGGTGGATCATGACCTTCAGGTCTCCCACGAACCGCGCGGCTTCCGCCGCCCAGTTGGCGACGACCGCGGGAGGGGCGATCACCAGAGACGGACCGCTGCCGGGAACCGAGGCGAGGTGGGCGAGCATCACCGGGGTCTTGCCGAGACCCATGTCGAGCGCCAGACACCCACCCAACTCGGCCGAGTGCAGGAACGACAACCATGCCACCGCCTCGGCCTGGTACGAGCGCAGCGACCCGTCGAATCCCTGAGGGTGCGTGGTCGGATCGGTGGGCAGTGAGCGGGCTGCGGCGAGCAGTTCGCCCGCCCAGCTCGAGCCTTCGATGACCATGCCGCCGGCCAGCGGGGTGCCTTCCAGGCCGAGGGCCTGGCGCAGCATCTGGGCGCCGGTGAGTTGCGTGGTGTCGCCCCGTTCGGCGAGTGCCGCGGCGGCGGCTTCGAGGTCGACCTTGTCGAGTTCGACCCATTGGCCGTGTGACTGGACGAGTGGACGTGCCTGGGCCGACAGCCGGGCGATGTCGGTCGCGGTGAGTTCCACGTCGCCGAAGAGCGCCGACCACGACACGTTCGCGAGCTGGTGTGCCCCGACGACGGTCTCGTCGGTGCCCTCCGCGGTCAGACGCAACGTGGGCGTCACCCGCTTGGTGGTCATCGCGGGGACCCGCACGTCGAAGCCGATACTGACCAGGAGCGGTCCGGTGGTGGTCATCAGGTTCCAGGCCTCGTCCTGGCTGAGGATGACCTGGCCGCGGCGTGCGGCGCCCGGTCGCTTCAGGGCGGGGAGCAGCCGTTCGACGCGTTCGAGCTGGTCGACGAGCTTGGGGTGGTCCACGATCGCAACCTCGACGGGCACGAGGTTGCCGTCCGGGTCGGGCCCGAGCACCGACAGGTGCCAGCCCCCGGTGTCGTCGGGGCTGAGCAGTTCGATCACCAGGCGGGCTCCGGTGAGACCGGCGATGGGCGCGGTCCACTTGGTGAGCTTGCGCATGAGCTCGGATCCGACCCGGGTGGGCGCGTCGAAGCGGGCGCCGTCGAGGTGGGCGCTCAAGGCTTCGACCAGGTCCGACGCGGTGCGGATCGTCGGCGGTTCCGCGGCGTTCGTCATGGTCGACGCGGGCTGCGCGGTGAAGGCGTTGACCATCGCCGCGAGGGCGTCCTGGGTCGTGTCGCGGGGTTCGGCCTTCGGTGTGATGGCCGAGACCGAACCGGGGAGCTGCGCGGCCAGGCCGGCGATCACGTCACGTTCGACGAGCGCGGGCATCCAACGAACCGAATACGACGTCCGTCCGTTGTCGCGACGGCCGTGCGCCTGGATGCTCGGCGCGACCTTGCCGTCGGCGACCAGCCGGATCGCCTCGACCGCCACGAGGCCGAGCCACCGTGCGCTGGCACCGACGGGGCCACCGACGTGGCCGGCGCCGAGGTCGAGCAGCCAGCCGAGCGCGTCCGCGACCGGGAGCGACAACGCGGAGGCCTCGGCTCCCGACGGGAGGAGCACCGACCGGTGGGCACCCCAGCCGTCGGTGGGGGCGCCGGCCGCGGCGATGAGTTCGCCGAGGTCCTCGAGCGGGGTGGGCACGAGTCCCGGACCGCCGCCCCAGGCCACGACCCGGCCTGCCGACCACGAGGTCTGCAGGCGCGGTTCGGTGACGAGCAGGGTCGGCGAGCCGTCACCGGTGCCGAAGCGTTCCAGTGCCGCGACCAGTCGGGTCCGTTCGCCTTCGAAGTCGGCGATGACCTGCGCCCGCTCGCCGCCGCTGAGGTGCTGAACGGCGTTCAGCGATTCCTCGGTGTCCTCCAGCAGTTCTTCGAGCACGTCGCGCCACAGCTCGGGATGCGCCTCGAGAACGGCGCGTTCGGCCTTGGTCGCTTCGCCGGCTGCGGCGGCCTCGGCGTACCAGGCGACCTGTGCGCGGGTGGGAGGAGTTGCGTCTTCCACGTCGGAAGAGTCGGGCATCGGTGGTGCTCCATCGACGGTTTCGTCGTCGGTTGTGAGATCCGTTCGCTACGCGGTGAAGCGCTCAGCGTTCGTACCGCGTTGCTCGCTTTGTCGATCAGGGCCCCGGGTGACGCTGGGGCGGGTGATGCGGGAAGGGATCCGCGAGCACCCCCACCCTAACGCCGAACCGAGGTGGTGATGCAAGCATCGCAGCGGCGGAAGGTGACGGTGAGCCGGCCTGTAAGCGGGGTTCTGTTCGGTGGTTCGACCCGGATCGCTCCGGGGGTCGCCACTTCGGTGACCATCCATCTGTGCGGTCCACCTGGGGATGAGGCCGGGCAGGCCTCCCCGTCTCGACCTTGCTCCCGGCGGGGGTTACCGAGCCGCCCGGGTCGCCCCGGACGCTGGTGCGCTCTTACCGCACCGTTTCACCCTTGCCTGTGTGTCGGATGCCCCCGGGGGAGCGTCCGACACCATCGGCGGTCTGTTCTCTGTGGCCCTTTCGTCCGACAGGTCGCCCCGTCCTGGCTCGCACCAGCGCCGTGCCCTGTGGAGCCCCGACTTTCCTCAGACCCTTCCACCGTCCTCTCGGGCGGACGGAACGATCCGCGGTCACCCGGCCGGCTCACCGTCGACATCCATGCTACACGACCGACGTGCTCGCCGGGCGGTCGATCAGTCTGTCACCGGTGGATCGACCGAAGCCGCTGACGGCAGGGCGTCACGCAACGAGAGCTGTGCCCCGGGAAGGGCGTCGGCGAGGGCGCCCGGGTCGTCGAAGAGCCGCCACACGTACGCCTGTCGCGCATTGGTGGCCCCGACCGCCATGATGCCCTGGCGCTGCTCGGCCCCCACCAGGGTGCTCACGGCGAGCGCGCACGTCGCGGCGCCCGTGGCCTCGAGTTGCGCCGCCAGCCGGATCAGTCCCTCCGACGACTTCGTCGCCTCGGCGAGCTTCATCGCGGGTTCGACCAGTTGCGCGTCGACGTACTCATTGGATTTCGTGTACGGCTCGCCGCCCGCATGGGTGGTCAGCGCCTCGAGCGCCGACGCGTTGGCCTGGTGGTGTCCGGCGAACTGGTTGCCCCAGGACTGCGCGTCCGCGGTCAGGTAGGTGGCCGCGACGAACTTCGCATAGAACGCCGTCAGCGAATGCTCCAACGACGTGGCGGTCCGCAACAGCGACCGTCCGGCTTCGAGGGTGGCCTCGTCGGCGGTGGTGGGTGGCGCCGTGGCCGGCACCTCGGTGCTGGCGACGGTGCCGGAGGTGTTCACGACCGATGAGCCGCTGCACGCGGCGAGGGTGGCCGCGCCCAGTGCCGAGACCCCACCGGCGAACAGGAACCGGCGGCGGGTGTGGATGCGGTCCGGCTGGGTGGTCACGATGCGTCTCCCGTGGTGGTTTCGGACGCGGCGGTGGTGGTTTCGGGCGCGGCCGTGGTCGTCGTGTTCTCCGTGAAGGTGGTCTCGGTGAAGCGTCCCTCATCGGTCTGCGACGCGGGGACGGCGTCGGGAGTCGGCAACGGATCGTCGCTTCCCTGACCGTTCGCGGCGGCCGACCAGGCGACGGCCTGTGCGGCGTCGGCAGCGAGGATCTGCGCGGCCGTCCCGGCGAGCGACGGACTCGAGAAGATCGTGAACGAAGCCTGGTAGGTGGCGGCGAAACCGTTCTCCATCTCGGCGAGGACGGCGGCCTTGGCAGCCCCGTCGGCGGCGCCGTCGATGCGGCCCTTGAACGTGTCGACGAACTCCTGGTTGGCCTCGGTCGGCACCTCGCCGCCGGCCGCGGTGACCATCTCGCCGAGTGCGGCGCTCTGGGCGTCGTGGTGACCGGCGCAGACGCCGACGAGCGACTGGGTCGCCTGGTCGAACGCGGCGTCGGTGCGGAGCGGTTCGTACAGCGCGACCGCGGCCAACTCGAGGCCGATCAGCCAGGTCGAGAGCGCCACCTCGGGCGGCTCGTCGCCGTCGGCGGCGCCGGCGAACAGCGAGAACGGTCCCAGCGCCAGGCCGAGCGCCGCTGCCGATCCGCCTGCGAGGGCGATTGCCTGGCGGCGGGTCGGGCCGCGTCCGGGTGGTCCGGCGGCGTCGTCGGTTCCGACGACGGAATCGTTGCCACGCGGGTCGGGCGTCACGGTGCTACCTCCGGGGAAACAGGACGTGTGGACGACTCGGACCGACGCACGGATCGGCGGGTTCGGGCGTTCGTCACGGCACTAGATGTATTGGAACAGGCGACCTCTGGCCAAGTCGTCACCGACGGGCATCCGTGGCGACGGCGAAGGGCGGCGACACCGGAGTGGGCATCCATCTCGGATCAGAAGTCCAGACCCGACAACTCGGGGTACCATTCGCGGGCGCGTTCCACCGCGTCGCGCCAGCGGTCCCGGTCCACCGGGCCGGCGGGTTCGACGACCTGTCGAGGGTGGAACAGCGCCGCGGTCTCCTCCGGTCCGGACCACACGCCGACGGCGATGCCGGCGAGGTACGCGGCCCCCACGGTCGTCGCCTCGAGTTCGGGTGACACCTCGACGGGTCGGGCGGTGGCGTCCGCGAGTGCCTGGACGAACGTGGCGTTCGCGCTCATGCCCCCGTCGACCCGCAGGGTGTCGATCGACAGTCCGCTGTCGGTCTGGGCGGCTTCGACCAGGTCGGCACCCCGGTGGGCGACGCCCTCGAGCACCGCCCGGACCAGTTCGGGCCGTCCGGTGCCGCGGGTGACGCCCAGCAGCGTGCCCCGGGCGCCGTAGTCCCACCACGGCGTGCCCAACCCGAGCAGTGCGGGGACGAACACCACGCCGTCGGTCGTGTCACAGGTGGCGGCGACCGCGTCGGACGCCGCGGCGGTGTCGATCACGCCGAGGTCGTCGCGCAACCATTCGACGTTGGTGCCCGCGGCGAGCATGATCGCCTCGAGACCCCAGGTGATCGCCCCACCTTCGGAACGGGCGACGATGGGGAAACAACCGCCGGTCCCGCGTACGGCGAAGCCGGGTCGGTCGTCGCCGCCGCAGATGTCGAGCATGCCGCCGGTGCCGAAGGTGATCTTGGTGTCGCCCCGCTCCACGCAGCCCTGGCCGATGAGGGACGCCTGCTGGTCACCGGCGATCCCCGCGAGCACCGGTGCTCCCTCGAGTGCCTCGAGCGGGCCGACCTCGCCGATCGAGTCGACGACGTCGGGCAGCATCGATGGCGGGATCCGCAACGCGTCGAGGACGCGGGGGTCCCAGCCGGTCCCGTCGCCGGTGCGCAGCCCGGTGAGCCCCGCGTTCGTCGGATCGGTGACGTGCAGACGGCCACCCGACAGGGTCCAGGCGACCCAGGTGTCGACCGTGCCGAAGCACAGGTCGCGGCTTCGTTCCGGGTCGGTCTGGTCCAGCAACCAGGCGATCTTGGTGGCGGACTGGTTGGGTGCGAGGGCGATGTCGCGGGCCTTCAGCGCGAGGCATTCGCCGACGGTGCGCAGGTCCTGCCATCCCAATCCGGGCCCGATCGGGTCGCCGGTGGCGCGGTCCCACACGATCGTCGACGCCCGCTGGTTGGCGATGCCGACCGCCTGCACCGTTCCTCCCTGGGCGAGTGCAGCGGTGGCGACGTCGCGGATCGCGTCCGCCATCGCGGTCGCGTCGAACTCGACCAGCCCGGGCGCGGGCGAGTCCGGCAGCACGACCTGCTGGTGCACGCACGACACGGCGCCCTCAGCGTCGACGATGCCGGCCCGGACGCTCGAGGTGCCGACGTCGACGACGAGCACGCTCACCGGGCGGCTCCGGGCCAGGTGGGCTCGCCGAAAGCCGAGGGAAGACCGAGCTTGCCGGGGTTGAGGATCCCGTTCGGGTCGAGCGCGGTCTTCACCGACGCGAACACGTCGAGCCCCGCGCCCAGGGCGTCCCGCACGAAGCGGGCCCGGTTGATCCCCACCCCGTGGTGGTGGCTGAGTGCTCCGCCGGCGCCGAGCACGGCCTGGGTGCCGGCGTCCCAGGCGGCGACGTAGTAGGTGTCGCGGTCCGCGGCATCGACCTGCCCGGCGAACGTGAAGTACAGGCAGGCCCCGTCGGTGTACGCGTGCGACTGGTGACAGCTCACCACGAGGGTGCCGTCGACACCGCCGATCGCCTCGGTGGCCGCGGTGTGGATCGCCTCCAGACGCGCCCAGGGGCCGGCGACCTCCATCGTGTCGACGACGTAGCCCTTGGTGATCGACGCCTCGAGGGCGGCGACGTCATTGCGGTGTTCGACCCACGCGCCGACGACCGCCTCGCCGTCGTCGAGGCGGTCACCGTCGCGGCGGCATTCGTCGTCGACCACGGCCATCGCGGCGTCCACGACCGTCGGGTCGCCCTCGTCGAGGACGATCACCAGATGCCGCCCCTCGACCCCGAAGCGGACCGCTTCGGTGATGTCGTGCAGTCGAAGCACCGCCGGGGTGGCGCCACGCTGGATCGCCCGGCGGCAGGCGTCGAGCGCCACCGCGAAGTCGTCGAACGCGTACGCGGCCCGGCGTTCGACCGCCGGGGCGGGGTGCAGACGGAGCCGCGCGCCCGTGATGACCCCGAGCGTGCCCTCGGATCCCACGAAGAGCTGGTTCAGATCGGGTCCGACGGCCTGGCGGGGCTGGCCACCGGTGTGGACCACGGTGCCGTCCGCGAGCACGACGTCGAGGCCGACGACGATGTCCTCGATCTTGCCGTAGCGGGTCGAGTACTGCCCGGCTCCTCGACAGGCGAGCCAACCACCGACGGTGGCCAGCGTCATCGACTGGGGCCAGTGGCCGACCGTGACGTCGTGCTCGGCGCGCAGCACGTCTTCGAGCGCGTCGCCGAAGGTGCCGGGCAACACGTCGAGGATCATCGAGGTGGCGTCCACGTCGACGATGCCCGACATGGCGGTGGTGTCGAGGATCACCCCGCCGCACACGGGAACGGCCGATCCGCACACCCCACTGCGGCCACCCGATGCGGTGACCGGCACGCGGGCCTCGTTGCAGACACGGAGCACAGCGGCGACCTCGTCGGCGTCGTGGGGGGTGACCACCGCGGCGCCGAGGGCGGCGACCTCACCGTCGGCCGCCCACATCATCGCCCGGGGCCACCAGTCCCGGCTGTGCTCCGCGCGTCGCGCCGCTGAGGTGTCGACGGTGGCGCCGGTGTCGGCGAGTCGGGAGACGAGCGAGTCGTCGAGTCCGGTCACCGCCCCTGACGTCGGGGCGAAGTGCGCGGTGACCCCGGCAGCGTCGCCGGCCAGTGCGATCGCGGGGGTGGCGGTGCCGGGCGGTGGGTTGGCGGTCATGGAATCCGCACGTTATCCGTTGTGGGTCTCCGCTTCGGGCCCGACCCCGGCCAGGTCGGTCGCCGGTCCGGTCACCGGCAGGCCCGGAGCCCGGCGTTCGGCTTCGATCAGGGCACGGTACGCCTCGACCTGTGCGGCACGGGCGTCGGCGTCGAGGCCGAGCTCGCCGCCGATCAGTGTGGCGACGTCGTCGGCGGCCGCCGACGACGCGTCCCGGGCCAACAGCCGTGCACGTGTTCGGCGCGACAGCACGTCGTCGACGGTGCGGGCCATCTCGTAGCGGGCCGCAAAGACCGCCTCGGCCCGTAGGTACGGCAGCCCCGGCACGAGCGGCCGGCCCAGTGCGGGGTCCGACGCCACCATGGCGTCGACGATGGCGGCGTCCGCGCCGTAGCGACCGACGAGGTGCTCGATGGTGCTGTGTGATGCTCCGGTACCCGGGTGAGCCTCCAGCACCGCATCGGCCCCGACCGCGCCGTGCAGGGGCAGGTTCCGGGTGGGGCTTCGTGGAACCTTGCGACGGTCCAACGCATCGGCGACGGTGTCGATCGTGTCGGCGGCCATCTGGCGGTACGTCGTCAGCTTGCCGCCGGTGATCGTCACGACACCCGACTCCGAGACGGTCACCTGGTGGCGCCGTGACAGGTCCTTGGTGGCCTGCTTTTTGCGCCGCCCCGGCCAGCGGGTGCCCTTCGGCCCCGCCGTCGCCTTCACGAGCGGGCGCAGACCCGCCCACGAGCCGAGCACGTCGGTGGGTCGCAGTTCGGTGGTCAACGCGGCGTTCGCGGCGTCGAGCAGGTAGGCGACGTCCTCGGGGGTGCACTGCGGGTCGTCGAGGGGGCCGTCGTAATCGGTGTCGGTCGTGCCGAGGTAGGTGAGGCTGGGCACACCGTCTTCCCGGTCGGTGTCGTACCAGGGCACGACGAAGATCGAGCGACCGCCACCGGCCGGCAGGACCGCGGCGATGTCGTTGCGGACCTTGTCCCAGGGCACGGCGATGTGGATGCCCTTGGCGGGTCGGATCGAGTCGGGATGGGCGCCTTCGTCGAGGGCCCGCACGTCGTCGGCCCACACCCCGGTGGCGTTGACCACGGCGCGGGCGCGGATCGCGAACCGTCGACCATCAGCGGTCGCCTCGACCGCTCGGACCCGTCCATCGGTGTCGTGGATCACGCCGTGCATCGCGACGCCGTTGGCCACGAAGGCGCCGTGGTCGATCGCCGCGGTGCGGGCCAGGGTGAGGGTGAGTCGGGCGTCGTCGGTGCGGGCGTCGTAGTAGAGGTACGCCGAGTTCATGCGGTCGGGCTCGACCGTCGGGAAGTGCCGGAGCGCCTCGTCGGCGTCGAGGCGCTTGTGGAGCTTGCCGATGCGGGCACCACCGGTGAGGTCGTAGGCCCACATCGCGCTCCCCAACAGTCGGGCGAGCTTGCGGGGAACCGGTGAACCACGACCGGTCAGCACCGGCAGCAGGAACGGCAGGGTCTCCACCAGGTGCGGCGCGTTCTTCATGAGGATCTGTCGCTCGCGCAGGGCTTCGTAGACGAGCCGGATGTCGCCTTGCTGGAGGTACCGCAGGCCGCCGTGCACCATCTTGGAGGATTTCGACGAGGTCCCCGAGGCGAAGTCGTCTCTTTCGATGAGGCCGACCTTCAGGCCGCGGGCCGCCGCGTCGAGCGCGCAGCCGCAGCCGGTCACCCCGCCACCGACGACGAGCACGTCGAGGGTCTCGTCCTCCATCCGGGCGATGGCCGAGGTCCGGTCGAACCAGCCGCGCCGGCTCATCACCGCGCTCCGGTACGGGTCGGGGAGCGACGGGGTTCGGCTGGTCGAGTGGGATCGGACATCACTCGGCATCGTAGGGGCCGGGACCCGGGTCCAGCAGATGCCCGACTCTCCACGTGCGGCGAGGCGGCCGGGCTGGACAAAAGTCACACCCATCCGCGAGAGTGGCGCGTCCTGTTCCGCTCCGCGCGACGTCTCACCGTGGTGCCGAGGGGACGCATCGCCCGTACCCACGATCGACCGAGGAAGATGAGACCCTCGAACCGACAAGCGACCGACACCGCCTCCGGACAGCCCGCCTGGCACGCGCAGGCCGCATGCCGCGGACTCGACGCAGCGGTCTTCTATCCGGCCGACGACGATCCCGAGGCGATCGAGGTCGCCAAGGCCGTGTGCGCACAGTGCCCGGTCAACGGTCCGTGCCTGGAGTACGCGCTCGACGTCAGGGAGAAGAACGGGGTGTGGGGCGGCTGCACCGAACGTGACCGTCGACGCATCATCCGGCAGCGTCGCCGCAGCGCCTGATGCCGATCATCCGCGTTCGCCCGATCCACGGCGGCGGATGAGAGCCTCGTCCCCATGACCGACGTGGCGGTGCGCGACCGCCTCGGGCGCCGCTGGTTCGAGCTGTCGCTCGGGGTCATCGGACTCGTCGCATTCGCCATTCCGGCGTATTACACCTACCGCGTCCGGGCGCATCAGCGCTTCTGGGGCGATCCGAGGTTCTTCTACTACTGGCCGGCCACGCAGGTCGCCCAGGGGCGCGGCTTCCTCGACGTGCTCACCGTCCAGTACGGCCAGCCCGTTCCCTCCGCCTCGCATCCGCCGGGTTTCATCACCCTCCTCGCCGGCTTCTACGAGTTGGGATTCCAGTCGCCACAGTCGATGCGCTACCTCCTGTGCATCATGAGCGCCGCGACGGTGGTGCTCGTCGGAGCGCTGATCGCGAAGTCGATCTCGAAGCGGGCCGGCCTGATCGCGGCCGCCATCGCGGCGATCTACCCGAACATCTGGATCAGCTCGACGTTGGTCATGTCCGAGACGCTCATGCTGTTCGGCGTGATGCTCGGGCTCTACGGGTTCTATGCCTTCTCCCGGCGTCCGCGGTGGCAGTCGGCGATCGTCGCCTCGATCGGCGTGACCATCGCGGCCTCGGCGCGGCCCGAGATGCTGGTGCTGTTCGCCGTGGTGCTGGTGCCGTTGATCTGGTCGCGGCGGCGTGCGCTCACGAACGTCGTGCGCATCAAGCTCCTGGTCCTGGTCGCGGTCGTTCCGTTGCTGGTGTTCGTTCCCTGGTTCGCGTACAACCTGAACCGCTTCGAACGTCCGGTGCTGGTCTCGACCGGCTTCGGTCAGACCCTGCTCACCGGCGCCTGTGATTCGGTGTTCTACGGCAAGTACATCGGCTACTGGTCGGTGAGTTGCACGGCCAACTCGCATCCACCCGAGCCGGCCGAGGGCGCCGTGCCCGACCAGTCGGTGCTCGACGAGTACTACCGGAAACGGGCGCTGCGCTACTACTCCCACCACAAGAGTCAGGTTCCCCTGGTCGTGGCTGCGCGCATCGGTCGCATGTTCGGCGTGTACAAGACGAAACAACAGAACTTCGCCGACCGCTACGTCGACATGCGGGGTTCCTACGACCTGGTCCGTGCGTCGCAGTTCTCGTTCTGGCTGTTGGGGCTGCTGAGCATCCCGGGTCTGGTGCTGTGGCGGCGTCGGGGAATCGCGATCTACCCGCTGGTCGCCATCGGCGTGATCGCGGTGGTCGTCGAGGCGCTCACCTTCGGGAACACGCGCTACCGGGTCGGTATCGATCTGTGTGCGGTGCTCCTGGCCGCCACGACCATCGACTGGGTGATCGGGCGGCTCACGCGTCGTTTCGCGGCGCGCCGCGCGCAGGTGTCGGTCGACGGTGGCGGTGCCTCGGCGCAGGCGGGGCCTCGGTAGATTCGGCTGCCATGGCAGACACGGCATTCGAATCTTCCGGTGGCTGGCCCGGGGTGCTCGGTGTGCTCACCTCGGGTGGGGACCTGCCCGGTCACGTCGCCGAGGCGGCGATGGCCGAGGTCCTCGCCGGGAATGCCACCGACGCCCAGATCGCGGCGTTCATGGTGGCGTTGCGGATGAAGGGCGAGACCGTGGCGGAGCTGGGCGGTCTCGTCGACGCCATGCTCGGCGTCGCGGCGAAGGTTCCCTTGGAGGATCAGGACGCGACCATGGACGTGGTGGGAACCGGTGGCGATCGTGCCCACACGATCAACGTGTCGACCATCGCCGCGTTCGTCGTCGCCGGGGCCGGCGCGAAGGTCTGCAAGCACGGCAACCGGGCCGCGTCGTCGTCGTGTGGCACGGCGGACGTGCTCGAGGCGCTCGGCGTCGCCATCGATCTCGACGCGGCCGGCGTGGCCCGGTGTGTCGCCGAAGCGGGCATGGGCTTCTGCTTCGCGCCGCGTTTTCATCCGGCGTTCCGTCACGCGGGACCGCCCCGTCGCGAGTTGGGTATCGCGACGTCGTTCAACGTGCTCGGGCCCATGACCAACCCGGGGCGGGTGCGTCGGCATCTGATCGGTCTCGCCGACGTCTCGATGGCCGAACGCATGCTCGGTGTGCTCGCAGAGCGGGGGAGCCACCGGGCGATGGTCGTCCACGGCGACGACGGACTCGACGAGGTCACCACGACCACGACGACGACCGTCATCGAACTGCGAGACGGCACGATCACGACCTGGACGCTCGACCCGTCGGAGTTCGGCATCGTCCCCGCGGCGCCAGACGACCTGCGTGGCGCCGATGCCGAGGTGAACGCGGCAGCCGCCCGGGCGGTGCTCGCCGGCGAGGCGGGGCATCACCGCGACATCGTGGCGATCAACGCCGCGGTCGCCCTCGTCGTGGCCGATCTCGCCGACACCGTCGCCGACGGCTACGCGTTGGCCGGCCGGGTCCTCGACGACGGCCGGGCGGCGGGGGCGCTCGACCGGCTCGTCACCGTGTCGAACGACGCCGCGGCCGGTTGACCCCGGGCGGGCCCGACCCGGCCCGTCAGTCGGCGCCGAGGCTGAACATCGCCTCGAGATCGTGGCGTGAGTACGCGCGGTAGGCCACCATCGACCGGGTCGAGATGATGCCGTCCAGTCCGGCGATGCGGCCGGTCACGACCTCGGCGAGCTGGTCGTGCTCGGGCACCCGGACGATCGCGACGATGTCGACGTCGCCCGCCACCGAATACACTTCGGCCACCCCAGCGACGTCCGCGAGTTCCGAGGCCAGCGCGGCGATGCGGTCGGGGCGGGCCGAGACGAGGACGAATGCCGAGATCACGAGGGCGAATCTAGCGCCGTGGTATCGATCGCCGGCGGGGTCGCGGGCGCGCCCGAGGTGTCGATGACCCGCGCCGCGTCGTCGGCGCGGGCCGTCTCGAGCTGCTCCAGACGGGCGGCGATGGCACCGATCGGGTCCGCGGTGATGGTCGAGGACGGATCCGTGGCTTCACGTTCGACGACCGCAGCGACCCGGTCGACGAGTCCGTCGATCCGATCGGCGTCGGCCCGGATCCGCTTCACGACGGTCATCTGGGCGTCGTAGTCGAGGGCATGCGATTCGACGAGTCGTTCGTCGAGTTCGACGACTTCGAACTCGAGATCGAGCGCGAGCCGCTGGGACGGCGTGTTGCCCCGGCGTCGTCGATGCCGGACTCCGCCGCGGGCCGCGGCACGGGCCCGCGCCGCGAGCCGACGCAGGCGTCGATGCAGGCGGGCATCGGCGGTGAAGTTCACGAGCCACAGCACCGGTGCCCGTGTGTCCTGACCGGGGCTGACCCGCAGTCGACGCCGGAGCCGGCCGGCGACGAGCGCGACCACGCCGATGACGAGCATCGACTCGATGAAGATCCGACTGTAGAGAAAGGTGAACGCCTCGCGCACCGTATGAACGCTACTGGTCAGGGCGACGGTGGTCAGGCCGGCGGTGGTCAGGCCGACGGTCGGCGGCGCCGTCGATGACGAACCGGTCGATCGCTCCCGCCGGCTCCGCGAGGGTGCCGTCCACCTCGACCACCCGCCACACCGAGCGGGCCCGTTCCAGTTCGCCGATGATGCACAGCCGCTCGTAGGCCTCTTCGCGGGGCACCGGCCCCCGCGGCGCCGCGCCCGTCGAAACGGTCGCGGGGCCCGAACAAGCGCGCGGTCGCGCACCCGGGGGCCAGGAGTGTGCCAGCAGCCCGTGGACGAGTTCGGCGCCGGACCCGTCGGGGTGACCCAGCACGACCCGCGCCGGTGCGCGCCAGGCCTCGAGGCGACGCCGCCGACGGATCGCCTCGGCCAGGGTCGCGGCGCGGTCCCGCAGCTCGGCGGCCTGCTCGAACCGCTGCTGGTCGGCCAGTTCGACCAGGCGCCGCCGCAGCGGCCCCAGGAGCACGTCGGGCTCGACGGTGAATCCCCGTTCGATCAGGTCGCACAGGCGGGCGTAGTCGCTCGGTGCGATCTCGCCGGCGCACGGACAGTACGCCACCCCGAGTTGCGCCGGCGCGCACGGCGCGGGGCGTGGCCGGCCGATGCCGTCGAGGTCGAGTTGGCCGAAGGTCGCCGCCGGCACTCTGGCGCTGCAGCGACGCAACGGCACGACCGTGGTCACCGCGTCGATCACCCGGTGCGCGGCCCCCGACGACGCCAACGGTCCGAGGTAGGTGGCGCCCGTCGGGGGAGGGGTGCGCGTCACCCGCAACCGGGGAAACGCCTCGTCGGTGAGCTCCACATAGGCCATCGCCCGCCACCGCGTCGCCTGGGAGTTGAAGCGCGGGAGATGCTCGGCGATGAGCTGGACCTCCCTCACCGCCGCCGCGAGCGGGTGCACGCTCACCTCGTGATCGATCGACTGGGTCGACCGCAGCAACTCGGCCACCTTGCGGCGATCGTCGGTCGAGAAATACGACCGCACCCGACTGCGCAGATCGGTTGCCTTGCCCACGTAGAGCACGTTGTCGAACCGGTCCTTGAACACGTACACGCCGGGCGCGTGGGGGAGGTCGTCGGTCAGCCGCAACTTGGCGGCCTGGGGGTGTCCGGCCAGCCGGGGGAGCACGAGGAGGTCTTCGAGTCCGAGCACGCCGAAGGTGCCGGCCCGCTCCAGCAGCGCCATGAACAGATCGGTCGTGGCCAGCGCGTCATCGAGCGCGCGGTGGCTGGGCCGATGATCCAGACGCAGGCAGGTCGCCAGTGTGCCCAGTTTGCAGTTGGGGACCTCGTCTCGGACGAGTCGCCGCGCCAACGCCAGCGTGCACACCGAGCGGTTCGCCAGGCGCGGTCGGCCGGTGCGTTCGAATTCGGCGGCGAGGAACGAGAGGTCGTAGCGGATGTTGTGGCCGACGATCACGGCGTCGCCGACGAAGGCGGCGAGGTCGTCCACCAACGCCCGGAACGGTGGCGCGTCGGCGACCATGTCGGCACGGATCCCGGTCAGCGCGGTGATCTCCGCGGGGATTGGCATCCCCGGGTCGACCAGTGTCGAGAACGTGCCCTCGCACGCGCCGCCTCGCACCCGCACCGCGCCGATCTCGGTGATCGCGCCGTCGGAGGCCGAACCTCCGGTGGTCTCCACGTCGATCACGCAGAACGGGGTGTCGCGGATCGGCCGGCCGAGATCTTCCAGGCTGCGTTGGGCGTCGTCGGTGCGCACGGGCATGCGGCCCGACAGCGTAGCCCGAACAGGCGTTCGTCTTCTCACTTCCGGTCTCCGGTGCAACGTCGGTACGCTGGCAGGCGTGCCCGCCACCCGTTACCGCTGCCGAGCCTGTGGCAACCTGACCCGGTTCGACGTCACCACCGCCCGCCGGACCAGGGCGTTCCACCACTACTCGGTCGCCGGGGATCTCGACATCGAGGACACCGAGGTGCTCGACGAGCAGGTCGAATCGGTCGTGTGTCGGTGGTGCGGGCCGTCCGCGTCGGTGGAGGAGATCTCCGAGAGCGAACTCGACGGGGAACGGCGGTGACCTCGACGGTCGTCGCCCCGCGGGTCGCCGATCCCCTCGTCGATCACGAGCCGCCCAAGGTCGCCCACATCGTCGCCCGCGAGAACGACGCCGACGCCGACACCCTGGTCACGACCGCGTACATCGAGGGCACGCCGCTCGAGGCGCTGTGTGGCGAGGTGTTCGTCCCCAGCCGCGACCCCAAGTCGCTGCCGCCGTGCGAGCGGTGCGTGGAGATCGTGAACGAGATTCTCCGCATGCGCGACGAACTGGGCTGACCCGAACCGTCCGAACGTCAGCGACCGTGCGCCACCTCCTGGTCACCAACGACTTTCCGCCCAAGCTCGGCGGGATCCAATCGTACCTGTACGAGCTGTGGCGACGTCTCGATCCCGACGACACCGCCGTGCTCGCGACCCCGTATGCGGGTGCCGCCGCCTTCGACGCGGCGGAGGACTTCTCGATCGAACGCGACCGCGACCGGGTGCTGTTCCCCCACGCCGGACTCGCCCGGAGGATCGACCGGCTCGCGGCGCGTCACGGGGCCGAACTCGTCGTCCTCGACCCGTTGCTGCCCCTGGCCGATCTCGGCCCGCGGCTGAGCCGCCCCTATGCCGTGGTCGTGCACGGCGCCGAGGTGACCGTCCCCGCGATGATCCCGCCGGTGCGTGCCCGGATGGGGCGGATCCTGCGCGGCGCGGCACTGGTGATCGCCGCCGGGCCGTTCCCGGCGGCCGAGGCCGAACGGGTGGCCGGGTGCAGGCTGCCGAGCGTGATCATCCCGCCCGGGGTCGACACCGCGCGGTTCGACGTACCGACCGCCGGGCAGCGGGCGGCCGTGCGGGAGCGGTACGGGGTGCCAGGTGATGCGCCGGTCGTGGTGAGCCTGTCGCGCCTCGTCCCTCGCAAGGGGATGGACGTGTTGATCCGGGCGTCCGCGCGACTCGCCGGCGAGTTCGCGGATCTGCGGGTGCTCATCGGCGGTACGGGACGCGATCGGCACCGGCTCGAACGGATCGTCGCCGCCACCGGTGCCCCGGTCACGCTCGTCGGTCGGATCCCCGAAGAGGATCTCGCGGCGTTCGTCACGATGGGTGACGTGTTCGCGATGTGTTGTCGCAACCGCTGGTTCGGCGTCGAACAGGAAGGTTTCGGCATCGTCTTCCTCGAAGCCGCTGCCGGAGGAGTGCCCCAGGTCGCCGGAGCCAGCGGCGGCTCCGCCGACGCGGTCGCCGACGAGGAGACCGGACTGGTGGTGCAGGATCCGTCGTCGGTCGGAGCGGTGACCACCGCGATCCGGCGCCTGCTCGTCGACGACGACCTGCGTCGTCGTCTCGCCGGGGCCGGGCGGGAGCGGGCCGTGGCCGATTTCTCCTACGACGACCTCGCCCGGCGACTCGCGGACGCGCTCGACGACGCGATCGTCCGGACGAAGGGCCCGATCGGTGACGCCGGCGCCTGAGAGGTGGGCGGTGCCCACCGTGCGGGTCACGGTCGCGGTCACCGTGGTGTTCACCGCGACGCAGGTCGTCGCGACCATCGCGCCGCGGGGGACCGGCGCACTCGTCGCGGTGGCCTTCTCGCTGGTGTTGTTCGCTGCGGGTTCGATCGGCTTCGTCGCGGCGTTCGTCGTGGCCGCCGGGCGGAGCCGTGACGAACGCGTGACGATCGCCGGGGTGGTCTGGCTCACCGGCGCCGCGCCGCCCGCCGTCGCGCAGGCACTGCGGGTCGCTCTGGTCGCGCAGTGCGTCGTCGCGCTCGTCACCGCCGGCCTCCGTCCATTCAGCGCCGTCGCGTTCGGCATCCTGGCCCCGATGGCGGGACTGGGCTGCATCGCCTGGTACGGCGCTCGCCACGGCGCCTTTGCGCCGATCATCACCGACCCGGCCGATGGGCCCGCCGTCTCTGGCGTCGCGGCGGACGCCGGGCCCGTCGAGACCGAGGAGGCCCCGACCGTGGAACGGGCCGACCCCGACGATTTCGACCAGCTCTTCCGACGCCGGAAACGCCGGCAGAGGTGACACCCAGCACGGAACGGCCGCGGGGTCACCGACTCCGACTAGCGTGAAGCCACCGGCCTCAGCTGTCCGGGCAGGCCGGATCGAGAAGTTCGAGGAGTCCCACCGATGGCAGATCATTCGGTTCAGCGCGAGGCCCTGGTGATCGACGCGCCGCCCGAGACCTGTGTCGCGGTCGCGACCGACGTCGAGCGGTACCCCGAGTGGGCCCCCGACCTCAAGGAAGCCACCGTGCTCGAACGCGACGCGCGCGGGCACCCCCTCCGGGTGGCGTTCAGGGCCGCGGCGTTCGGCCGGAGCACCGACTACCGACTCAGGTACAACTTCTCGGGGCTGCCCGAGACCATTTCGTGGGTGCTCGAAGCAGGCGACATCACCCGCAAGCTCGACGGTTCGTACACCTTCACGGCAGTGCCCGACGATCCCGACAAGACCGAGGTGCTCTACCTGCTCGAGGTCGAACTGGTGATGCCGCTGCCGAACATCGTGAAGACGCGCACCGAACGCAAGATCATCCACACCGCGCTGCGCGATCTCAAGGCGCGCGTCGAACACATCCACGCGGCGGCGGGAGCGTGAGCAGACCCGCGACGCGGGTGCTGTTGTTCACGGGCAAGGGCGGGGTCGGCAAGACGAGCGTCGCGGCGGCGACCGCGTTGCGTTGTGCGGATGCGGGGCTGCGGACCGTGGTGATCTCGACCGACCCCGCACATTCGCTCGCCGACGCGTTCGACGCCGATCTGGGACCCCTGGTCGCCCCGGTGGCCGGTGAGCAGCACCTGTGGGGCCAGCAGCTCGACGCCCAGGACCGAATGGAGGATTCCTGGGCCGACATCCAGGCGTACCTGCTCGAGGTGTTCGACTGGGCGGGGATCGAGGGCATCCGTGCCGAGGAGCTGTCGATGCTGCCGGGTCTCGAGGAGGTCTTCGCACTCGGCGACATCAACACGTACGTCGCCTCGGGTGACTGGGACGTCGTGGTCGTCGACTGTGCGCCGACTGCGGAGACGATCCGGCTGCTGTCGTTGCCCGAGATCCTCGCCTGGTACATGGATCGCGTCTTTCCCATCGGCCGCCGGGTGAACAAGCTCGTCTCCCCGGTGCTGTCGCGTGTGTCGAACCTGCCGGTCGCCGACGACGCGGTCTTCGGTGCCGGACGACGGTTCTACGACCGGCTCGAGGGCGTGCGTGAGGTGCTCGGCGACCCCGAGATCACGAGTATCCGTCTGGTCGTCAACCCCGAGAAGATGGTGATCGCCGAGGCGCGCCGCACCTACACGTACCTGTCGTTGTTCGGTTACCGGGTCGACGCCGTGGTGGTGAACCGGTTGTTGCCCGATGTGGTGACCGATCCGTGGTTCGCGCGGTGGAAGGAGGCGCAGGTCGAGCACCTCGCCGCCATCGAGGACGGCTTCGCACCGTTGCCGATCCTGCGGGCCGAGTTGTCGGATCACGAGATGGTCGGCCCGGCCCGGTTGCGGACGTTGGCCGACGAGGTCTACGGCGAGCTCGATGCGCACGCCCGGTTGCACGAGGGCGAACCCCTCGGCGTCGAGATCGACGGCGACGGCAGCGCCGTGCTGTGCCTGCCGTTGCCCTTCACCACGAGCGACGAGGTCGACCTGTCGCGGGTGGGCGACGAACTGGCGATCCGCGTCGACGCGTACCGACGGGTGGTGACCCTGCCCGACGCACTCCGGCGACGGACGGTGCGCGCTGCGAAGCTGCGCGACGGCGTGCTGCGCGTCACCTTCGGAGGGCGCGCCGACTCCCGATCCGCGGGCCGCGCCTCGTCGTCGCCCGAACCGAAGCCGAATCCGAAGGTGGCCAGATGACCCCGACCGAGAAGTCCCCCGCCGAGAAGAAGGCCGCCAGGAAGAAGGCCCCGGCCAGGAAGAAGGCCCCGGCCAAGAAGAAGGTGCCCGCGAAGAAGGCCCCGGCCCAGAAGCAGGCGCCGGCGAAGAAGGCCGCGGCACCGAAGGCCGCGGCACCGACCGAGGACCGGGTCGTCGACGACGATGCCGCCGAAGACCTTTGGGGTGCCGACTGGGACGACCTCGGTGCGTTCACCGACCGTGCCAACGACCCCGATCCGTCGGGTCCCGGTGATCGGGGGGACACCGCGCATCACCTCGCCAGCGAGGGCGTCGAGCTGTTCCAGAGTGCCGCACTCGAGCTGATCGCCGCGGCGCGCAACGCGCTCGATGCGGCCGAGGAACTCGTCGCGGACCCGAAGGCGATCTCCACGGCCTTCGACTCCCTGCGTGATCTGGCCTCCGAAGCGTTCCGGGCCGCCAGATCCGGCCCGGCCCGGACCGGTCCCGACGACGATGGCGCCGACGACTTCCAGACGATCCGGGTCGACGATGACTGACCGGGCGACCACGTCGCGTCATCTGGTGTGCGGTCTCGATCTGGGCGGCACCAAGCTCCTGGGTGTCGTCCTCGACACGAACACGCCGGTCGATCCCGACGACGAACACTTCGGAATCCTGCTCTCCAAGCGGGTCCCCACTCCCCATGCCGGTGCCGAGGCACTCGTCGACGCCATGGCCGGTCTGGTCGCGGACCTGCGCGACCAGGCGCGCCGGGAACTCGATGCCGACATCACCGCCGTCGGCCTCGGCGCACCCGGCCTGGTCGACCGTGACGGCGTCATGCACACCGGTCCGAACCTGCCCGGCGTCGGTCGGATCGGTTTCGCCGAACGGCTCACCGCCGCGACCGGGTTGCCCACCGCGGTCGACAACGACGCCACCTGTGCCGCCTGGGCCGAACACGAACGGGGCGCGTGGGGTGGTCACAACCACACGCTGTTCCTCACGCTCGGAACCGGGATCGGCGCCGGGGTGACCGTGAAGGGTGAGCTGTTGCGGGGCGCGAACGGCTTCGGCGGTGAAGCCGGTCACATGGTGATCGATCCGAACGGTCCACCGTGTCCGTGCGGCCGCCGCGGTTGCTGGGAGCGTTACGCATCGGGCAGCGGGCTCGCCCGGATCGCCCGCGACGCCGCCGCGGGTGGGCGCTCGCCGCGGGTGGTCGAGTTGGCCGGCGGGAATCCCGAGGACGTCCGCGGCGAGCACGTCACCCGAGCGGCCCGCGAGGGTGCCGCCGGCGCGCACGAGATCATGGCGCAGTTCGGCTGGTGGGTGGCACTGGGAATCGCGAACCTGGTCGCCGTGCTCGACTCGGAGATGGTGATCATCGGTGGCGGGCTCATCGAAGCCGGCGACATCGTCATGGATCCGATCCGAGAGGCGTTTCCGGGCCTCGTGATCGGCGCGGACGTGCGCCCGGCGGTGCCGATCGAACAGGCGACGATGGGCGAGTGGGCCGGTGGCATCGGGTCGGCGCTGCTCGCCGCGCAACGCACCGGGTAGCGCGCTCCGCAGTAGAACGCGAACCCCGGCAGAGGAGTTCTCACCGTTATCGTGGACGGCATGGAGTTCCGGCGCATCACCAACCTGCCCCCGTACGTGTTCACGATCATCGACGGACTCAAGATCGCTGCACGGCACGCCGGCGAGGACGTGATCGACCTCGGCTTCGGCAACCCCGACCTGCCCTCGCCCGAGGTGGCGGTCGACAAGCTCTGCGAGGCTGCCCACAATGCCCGCAACCACCGGTACTCGTCGTCGCGGGGGATCCCGAAGCTGCGTGAGGCGGTGGCCGACCTGTACCAGCGCCGCTTCGACGTCGCGCTCGATCCCGATTCCGAGGTGATCGCCACGATCGGGGCGAAGGAAGGGTTCTCGCACCTGATGTGGGTGCTGCTCGCCCAGGGCGACGCGGCCCTGGTGCCGTCGCCGTCGTACCCGATCCACATCTGGGGGCCGTTGTTCGCCG
>CAZQSU010000038.1:17853-27783 GCA_964595905.1 uncultured Iamiaceae bacterium | reverse complement strand
CCCCGAGGTCGCCGACGCGATGCTCGACGTGGTCCGGTTCTGGCTCGATCTCGGCCTCGACGGCTTCCGGCTCGATGCGGTGCCGTACCTGTACGAGCGCGACGGCACCCGGTGTGAGAACCTGCCCGAGACCCACGCCTTCCTCAAGAGGATCCGCGCCACCGTGGATGCGGAGTACGGGCCCGGTCGGGTGCTGCTCGCCGAGGCGAACCAGTGGCCGGCGGACGTCGTCGACTACTACGGCGATGGCGACGAATGCCACATGTGCTTCCACTTTCCGCTGATGCCACGGATGTACCTCGCGGTGCGGCGGGCCCAGCGCTTTCCGATCACCGAGATCCTCGCCGACACCCCGGCCATCCCCGAGGGCTGCCAGTGGGGGCTGTTCCTGCGCAACCACGACGAGTTGACCCTCGAGATGGTCACCGACGACGAACGCGACTACCTGTACGCCGAATACGCCCGCGACCCGCGCATGAAGCGCAACGAGGGGATCGCCCGGCGGCTGTTCCCACTGCTCGACAACGACCGACGGGTCGTTGAGTTGTTCCACGCGATGCTCTTCAGCCTTCCCGGATCGCCGGTGCTCTACTACGGCGACGAGATCGGCATGGGCGACAACATCTACCTGGGCGATCGCGACGCCGTGCGCACCCCGATGCAGTGGTCGCCCGACCGCAACGCCGGGTTCTCCCAGGCCGACTTCGCCCAGCTCTACCTGCCCCCCCTCATGGACCCGGTGTACGGCTACCAGGCCAACAACGTCGAGTCGTCGCTGCGCGACCAGTCGTCGTTCCTGCACTGGATCCAGAAGATGATCGCAATCCGTCGGCAGAACCCCGTGTTCGGCACCGGCACGTTCGAAGTGGTCGGCGTGCAGAACCCGGCCGTGTTGGCGTACATCCGCCGCGACGGGCCCGGCGGCGAGGTCGTGCTGTGCGTCAACAACCTGTCGGGACTGGCCCAACCCGCCGAGCTCACCCTCGGCGCGTACGCCGGCGCCACGCCGATCGAGATGATCGGCCAGGTGCCCTTCGGCGTCATCTCCGTCGACGACCCGACGCGAGGGTGGCCCGTCACGCTTCCCCCGTACGGGTTCTTCTGGTTCACTCTGGTACCGGAAAGCCCGACCACCTCATGATCGAACCATCCGCCATCGACGAGTTCCTGCCCGGCTACCTGGCCCGACAGCCCTGGTTCGCCCACGGTGAAGCCCGGCATCGGACCCGGGCGGGGGAGCAGGTCGAGGTGGGCGCAGCGGTACGCCACCGCGAGGTCTGGCGCGAGGGCAACCCGGGGCTCGTCTGGGCGATCCTCGACACGACGCTCGACGGAGAACCCGTCGGCTCCTATCAGGTGCTGATCGGGCTCCGTCCGTCGGTGCCCTCCCCGGGATTTCTCATCGGTGCCACCTCACGGATCCTCGGCACGCTCCCCGGCGACGGGAGCGAATGGCTCGCCTACGACGCCCTGGTCGACCCCCAACTCACGATCGTCGCACTGGCGGAGATGTTCGACGACCTGCACGGAGTGCGCAGTGTGCGCAAACTCACCGCCGGCAAGACGTCGACCTCGGTGGTCGTCGACGAGGCGTGGCTGTGCAAGGTGTTCCGACGGGTCCACGAAGGACCGAACCCGGGCGTGGAGATGCCCGCGAGACTCTGGGAACACGGGTTCCGCGCGACGCTCGAGACCGTCGAGTCGTGGCACCACCGTGGCATGGATCTCGCCCTGCGGCGACCGTTTCTTCCCGGCGCCGCCAACGGGCTCGACCTCGCCGAGGCGTCGCTGCGGGAGTTGTTCGCGTCGGGACTCGACCCGCAGCTCTCCCCGGGAGACTTCAGCGCCGAGGCGCGACGGATCGGCCGGATGCTCGCCGAGATGCACGTCGCCTCGGAGGCGGCCTACGGCATGACCCCGGTTGCCGGCGAGACCCTGCTCGGAGAAGTTGCCGACGAGGTCGTCGCGCTGGACATCGAGGGCCTCGGCGTCGAAGCCGTCGGTGCGTGGACCTCGCGCTGCCGGGATGCGCTCGACGCGGAGATCCCGACCGTGCGGGTGCACGGCAACCTGCATCTGGGTCAGTTGCTGCGGAGCGATCAGGGGTGGTTGATCCTCGACTTCGAGGGCGCGCCGCTCCTTCCCACCGCCGAGCGGCGGCGTCCCCGCCCCGGATGGTTCGACGTCGCCTCGATGCTGCGCTCGTTCGACTACGTGGCAGCGGTGACCCGCGCCGCGCGGGTCGAGTCCGAGCTCGAGGACGACACGGTCGAGGTCGGCGCGTCGATGTGGGTCGAGCGCAACGCCCAGGCGTTTCTCGACGGGTACCGCAAGGGTTGCTCGATCTCCTCCGACGTCGACATCGCCACCGCGGTCGAGGTGGGCGAGGTCGCCCGCGCCGCGTACGAGGTCGCATACGAGCGGGCCAACCGACCCGAGCTCGAGGCGATCCCGGTCGCCGCACTTCGACGTCTGCTCGCGCCGTGATCGCCGCACGCGGGACGACGGCGACCGTCGATGACACCTCCGGGCACCGGGGGCCGGTAGGGTGATGAGCCCGTGAGTGCACAACATCAGGGCGTCCGCACCTGCTATCGCCACCCGCAGTCGCCTGCCGGCGTCGTCTGCCAACGCTGCGACCGACCGATCTGCCCGCAGTGCATGCACCAGGCGTCGGTCGGTTTCCACTGCCCCGAATGCGTCGCGCAGGAGCACACCCGCGTGGTGCACGCCCGGGGCCTGCGACCCGACCAGCCCGTGCTCACGATCACCCTGATGGCGATCAACGTCGCGGTGTGGATCATCGGCCAGCTCGTGTGGAAGCCGACCAGCTTCTTCACGACGTCGGACGGGGCGATCCGGGTCGGCGCACTGTACGCCAGCGGCATACAGGTGGAGCACGGACGAGTGGTCGGTGGCCTGCTCGGCGTCGGCCACGGCGAGTGGTACCGGCTCCTGTCGGCCGGTTTCGTGCATGCCAACATCATCCACCTCGCGGTGAACATGTGGGCCCTGTACGTCCTCGGGCGCGTCACCGAGACGTTGCTCGGGCGCACCCGCACCGGGCTGATCTACTTCGTGTCGCTTTTCGCCGGTTCGCTCGGTGCGCTGGTCGCTTCCCCCGATTCGGTCACCGTGGGCGCCTCTGGTGCCATCTTCGGCCTGATGGGGGGACTGCTCGCCGTCGCCAAGGCACGGGGCGTGGCCCTGCGCGACACCGGACTGCTCGGCGTCCTGGTCATCAACCTGCTGCTCACGTTCGGGTTGTCGAGCTACATCTCGGTGGGCGCGCACGTCGGCGGGCTGATCGGCGGGGCGATCGCCGGTCTCGTCGTCGTCGACCTGCCGAATCGGCTCCGCCGGGCCGACCGGCGCACCCGGGCCGTGGTCACCTGGGCCGGTGGCATCGGCCTGTGCGTCGTGTTCTTCGTCGCGGGGATCATCGCGGGTGACCACGCCGCCGCCGGCAAGGTCTACGGCATCGCCGCCGGGTGGCCCGTCCCGCCGCTGCGTCCACCTCGCTGACCGTCGGCGGTCCCGCCGATCCGCCCCACGGATCCGGGCGGTGCCCGGGTCAGTAGGCCAGCAGGTCCGCGGCCGCCTCGGGGGCGACGATGTCGATGAGCACGCCGGTGCCCTGTTCGAAACCGACCACGCTCGCCACGCGGGGCACGATGTGGACGTGCCAGTGGTAGCGCGACTCGTGGTGGTGGGGGAGGGTGTGGAACACGACGTTGTAGGCCAGATCTCCCGCCTTTTCCCGCAACGACCTGAGGGCGTCACGGATGGCGGTGCCGACGCCCCGGATGGTGGCGTCGTCCGCGTCGCGCAGATGCCCAGCGTGCACTCGGGGCACGACGAGCATCTCGTAGGGCACCCCCGACCAGAACGGACACACCACCATGGCGTCGTCGTCGGCGTGCACGACCCGGTGGGAGGCATCGGTCTCGGCTTCGATGAGTGAGCACAGTGCGCACGTGGCCCCGAACCGGCGGAACCCCGCTTCTTCGTCGGCGACCTCGCCCGGCACGAAAGGGATCCCGAGCAACTGACCGTGCGGATGCCGCAGCGATGCACCGGCCTCGCGGCCGTAGTTCACGATGGCCTGGCTGTAGCGCACCTGCGGCGCCGCGGCGTGGGCTCGCAGGCGGTCCCGGATGGCCGCCATGACGAGCGCGACCTGATCGTCGGGGAGATCCGCGAAGGCGGCGTCGTGATCGGGCGTCAGCACGAGCACCTCGTGGATACCGCTCGCGTCCGCCCGCCGGAACAGCGGCCCCAGGTTCACGACGCTCAACGGTTCGTCACCCGAGAACGCCGGATACCGGTTGGGCACGACCCGCACGCGCCACCGGTCGTCGTCGCCGTAGGTCTCCAACGCGGGCGGGGTGTCTTCTTCGTGCCCTGGGCAGAACGGGCACGGTCGGGTGGGGTCGGCTTCGACGGCCATGCTGGTCGCCGGGAACTCGTCGGGACGGGTCGCCCGCTCGGTGGCGATCGTCACCCACCGACCGGTCAAAGGATTGAGTCGCAGCTCGCTCATCGGTGGCCTCGTCTGCCCGAACGACCCGGATGCACCCGGCCAGCGTAGTGGCCACGTGTCGGCGTCGGGCGCATGAGACCCGGAGGAATGGGTGGCAGGTGTCCGGTGACCGTCCCCTAGTGGTGCGTCTCCCAATTGATTCGCCGGGTCTCGCCGACGCTCCGCGGCCGCCTGCTTCGTCCTCGTCGTCGGCGCACGCTACGTGTCTGCCTTCCTCCTGCGTCCTCGCATCCGGCGCGGATCGTCGCCGATCCCACCCCGCCAATCGAAAGACACACCACTAGCCTTGGCGCGGTGCGCGTTCATCTCGATCACGCTGCCACCACGCCATTGCGCGCGGAGGTGGCCCGGGCGATGGGGCGCGTCCTGGCGCTCGGGCTCGGGAACCCCTCGTCGCGGCACACCGCGGGACGTCGCGCCCGGCGGGTGCTCGACGATGCCCGCGACGAGGTCGCCGACGTACTCGGCGTCGAGCCCGGCGAGGTCGTGTTCACCTCGGGTGGAACCGAGGGAGACGACCTGGCCGTGCACGGGGTGGCCGCGGCGCGCCCGGGACGCGTGCTGTGCAGCGCGGTCGAACACGACGCCGTACTCGAAGCCGTCCGAGCCGTCGGCGGGTCGACCGTGGCCGTGGATGCCCGCGGACGGCTCGACCTCGGCGACCTGGAGCGCCACCTCGTCGGCGACGAGGCCGACGTGGCGCTCGTGTCGGTCATGACCGTGAACAACGAGAACGGGGTCCACCAGCCCGTGCTCGAGGCGGCGGCGATGGTCCGCGACCTCGCGCCGGACACGTTCGTGCACACCGACGCGGTGCAGGCTGCCGGTTGGCTGGACCTGCGCGCCGAGGCGGGTGCTGTCGACCTGTTGACGATCACCGCCCACAAGCTCGGTGGCCCCGTCGGGGTGGGTGCGCTGATCGTGCGCGGCGACACGCCGCTGACGCCGCGGTTGCGGGGCGGTGGCCAGGAGAACGAGCGACGCAGCGGCACCCAGAACGTCGCCGGAGCGGTCGGCCTCGCCCGTGCCCTGTCGCTCGCCGCGTCCGAGCGTGACGGCACCGTTCGCAGGGTCGCGGCGCTGCGTGACCGGTTCGCCGACGCCGTGGTGGCGGCGGTCGGCGACGTGCACGAGCCGGCGTGCGGGAAGCACCGCGACCGTGACCACCTCGTCGGCGGCACCGTGCAGCTGTGTTTCGGTGGGGTCGAGTCCGAGGCGCTGCTGTTCCTGCTCGACGAGGCCGGAGTCGAGGCGTCGGCGGGGTCCGCGTGCGCGGCCGGAGCACTCGAACCGTCCCACGTCCTGGCGGCGATGGGCGTTTCGGCCGAACTCGCCCGGGGCGCACTGCGCATCTCGGTCGGACGGGACACGACCGAAGACGAGATCGACTTCGCCGTCGGTGTCGTCGTCGACGCGGTGAACCGCCTACGCGGGGTGAAGGCGGCATGAGCGGCGCGCGCCGGATCATGGTCGCGATGTCGGGTGGCGTCGACTCGTCGGTCGCGGCGGCGCTGTTGGTCGAGGCCGGTCACGACGTCGTCGGGGTCACCCTGAAGCTCTGGGGTGGGGCATCGGACTCGGGGTGTTGTTCGATCTCCGACGTCGACGACGCCCGCCGCGTCGCGGACCACCTCGGGATCGACCACCACACGTTCAACTTCGAGGACGACTTCGACGCCCGGGTCGTCCAGCCGTACGTGGCGGCCCATGCCGCGGGGCGCACGCCGAATCCGTGCATCGAATGCAATCGGCACATCAAGTTCGCCCGGCTCGCCGAGCGCGCGCACGCCCTCGGCTTCGCCCACCTGGCGACGGGTCACCACGCCCGCGTCGTGACCGGATCCGACGGTGCGCGGCGGATCGCACGCGGCGTCGACGCGGCGAAGGACCAGTCCTATGTGCTCTCGATGCTCGACCAGCGCCAACTGGCCGGCCTCGAGTTGCCGATCGGGGAGATCACCAAGACCGCGGTCCGGGTCATCGCCGAACGGCTCGGGTTGCGCACCGCCCACAAGCCCGATTCGCAGGACGTGTGCTTCATCACCTCGGTCGAGAAGCGGACGGGGTTCCTGGCCGAGCGGATGCCCTTCACGCCCGGCACCGTCGTCGACGCCGAGGGTGCCACCGTGGGCGAGGTCGACGCCGTCGAACTGGTCACCATCGGTCAGCGCCGCGGGCTGCATCTCGCCGGCGGCACGGCGCCCCGCTACGTGGTCGACACCGATCTCGCGTCACGGACGGTGACCGTGGGACGGCGTTCGGAGCTGTTCGGTGAGTCGACCCCCGTCGGCGACGTCACCTGGTCGGACGCCCCCGAGTGGGGTCCGGTCCTGGTGCAGACCCGGGCCCACGGCGCGGCCGAGCCCGGTGTGGTCACCGAGGCCGGTGACGGCTCGGCCGTCGTGGTGTGGGACGAACCCCACCTGCGCGTCGCCCCCGGGCAGACGGTGGCGTTCTACCGAGACGACCTCGTCCTGGGCAGCGGGACGGCCGTCTGAGATTCCTCCGTCCCGGGGTCGACGGTCCCGTCGGCCGCCCCGTGGTGTACGCACGACGGTTCGGCCGGCTTCGTCTCACCGACGGTGAACCGTCGCTCGCTCGCCACGTCGAGCATCGCCCCCGGCCGGAGCACGGCGAACACGATGCGGTCGGTGGTGACGATCCGTTCACCGGCGGCGTCGGCATCCGGACCGGTCGACCGGTCGATCAGCGGCATCGCGAACGGCTCGGTCAGATCGAGCTGGAGTGCCAGGCCGAGAGCGCCCAGGCTCAGGTCCGTGGCGTCGGTCGAGGCGTACGCCGGGCCGAGGGCCGCGACGTTGCGGCGCGGGAACAACACCCGATCTGCGAGTGCGAGCGGGTCCGACAGCACCATGCCGGCTGGAACGAAGACCACCCACCGGCGGGCCGGCAGATGCAACGACCGCACCGCCCAGCGAACCGCGACGATCCAGACCACGGCGACGACGGCGGCCACGACGACGTCGCCGACCACGGCGAAGGGCGGTACGACCACGATGGCGGCCGCGACGATCCACGTGGGCGGGACCGCCACCAGCGCGGTCAGGGGCGGCGTGCGCAGACCGAAGCGTCGTTCGGGCCCGTAGGAGGAACCGTCGACGAACGCGTCGATCGTGAGCGGGTGCGCGAGCGCGGCGAGCGAGGCGACGGCGGTGGCCACGAACAGCACCGCCCACACCGACTGGTCTCCGGTGACGAAGGTGGCGACCGACGCGACCAGCGCGAGGGGCACCCCGATGCGCGTGGCGGTGAGAGTGGTGATGCGGGGGATCAGGATCGCGACCCACAACACGGCCCAGGCGACGACGGCCTCGACGGCAAGGGTCCAGGCCAGCGACGTCGAACGTCCCTCGAGCGCCGCGGAAATCGCCGCCGTGCCGGTCGCTCCCACGAGCAGCCACAGGGCGGCGAGCACGCGGGGAAGTCGGCGATCCATGCAACAGAGATTTGTCGGCGAAGGCCCGAAGTCGCTAATCCTAAGAGGGAACCTCGGGGGATCGTTCCATGGAATCGCCAAATCCAGCAGGTCAGACCGGCAACGAGCATCCGCCGTTCGAGGTGGGTTGGGCGACCTCGATCGGGGCACTGCCGCACCGCGATCCGATGGCGGCGAGCGAACTCGTCCTGCGGACCCAGCCTGATCTGCCCGCAACACCGAGCCTGCCGCAGTGGTCACCGCTGGAAGGCATGCTGCAGCAGGCGATGTGGGGTATTCCCGGGGTCGAGATCGCGTCCGACGGTCAGATCCGGGTCGATCCGGGTGCGATCACCCCGGGTGTGTCACTCGAGGACTCGGGCATGGACGCGGCGCCCTACGCCTCACTGCGGACCTTCGTCGACCTGATCGCCGGACGCACCGGTCCGGTGAAGACCCAGCTCACCGGACCGGTCACCCTCGGCCTCGCGTTGACGATGCACGGGGTCTCCGAGGACGTCGCGTTCGCAGTGGCCGAACAGATCGTCGTCGAACGGGCCGCCGCGCTGGTCGGCATCCTGCGTGACGCGCTTCCCGACGCACGGCTGGTGCTGTTCCTCGACGAGCCGGCGCTGGTGGGCACCGCGCAGCTCGGGTTTCCGCTCGACACCGACGCGATCATCGACCTCGTCTCGGGGGTGCTCGCCGCGCTCGAGCACGACGTCACGACGGGCGTGCACTGTTGCGGGGAGGCCGACTGGAAGGCGATCCTGAGCGCAGGTCCCAAGGTGCTGTCGTTGCCCGTCGGCGCGCAGATCGACCGGGTGCTCGGTTCGGTCACGGCGTTCCTCGAAGGCGGCGGCTGGATCGCGTGGGGCGCGGTGCCGACCAGTGCACCGGTCGGCGAGCGGGCCGGCCTCTACTGGAAGACGTTGTCGAAACAGTGGTGCTCGCTCGTGCAGCAGGGCGCCGACCCGGTGCTGATCCGGCGCCGGTCGCTGATCACCCCGCACTGCGGTCTCGCCGACCACGGGCTCGAACAGGCCGAACACGTGCTCAAGTTGTGTGCGCTGGTCGCCGGGTCGCTGCAGGAACAGGCCGTGAGCGTGAGGCTGTCGGTCGGCGCCTGAGCGGCGACGTCAGAGACGACGGATGGCCGACATGAGCCGACGCAGGGTCCGCTGCTTGGGGGCGGCACCCGGATCGGCAGGTTCGGCCGCCTTGGCATCACCCTTCGACGGGGTGCCGGCGTCGCCGGGCATGAACTCGGCGTAGAGATTGTCGAGCCAGGCCGGGTCGCTCGACTGCTCACCGGTCGGCGCCGCGCTGTGGGCGGCTTCACGCTGGGGGAGTGGCGCAGCTTCGACGCCGGTGTCCCAGACGGCCGGTTTCCAGATGAAGTCCTCGTTGCCGGATCCGCTGTCACCGTCCGACCAGAACGCGTCGCTGCCGGTGTCGTCGGAGGAGACGGCCGTGTCCCAGTCGTCCTCGTCGTCGTCGGACTCGATCGCGCCGAGCCGCGCGGCCATCGCGTTGATGGCCGTCGCCGAGTCGGCGTACGTGGATTCCGCCAACGCCTTGGCGATGTCGGGATGCAGCGCCGGTGGTTCCATGTCGGCGTCGCCGCCGGCGCCGACGTCGTCACCGAACGACGGGGACCCGGGGTCGGGGACCGCGGTCAGATCGGCACCCCATGGCGACTCGGTGGCTTCGTCGCCGGTCGCGACCCCGGTCGACGGTTCGCCGTAGAGGGCTGCGGGGTCCCAGGTGTCGGTGTCGGTGTCGGTCGAGCCGCCGTCGAACTCGCCCCAGGGATCGTCCGGCGCGGTGGTGGACGCCGGTTCGTCGAGACTCCACGGGTCGTCGACGGCCGGTGGGTCCGGGTCGAGCAGCGACTGATCGAGAGGGGGAGGCGCATCGTGGTCATCGAACCCGTAGCCGGGTTCCGGGC
>CAZQSU010000038.1:10261-17753 GCA_964595905.1 uncultured Iamiaceae bacterium | reverse complement strand
CGGTCTCGAAGGTGTCGGAGCCGAACGCGTTCGGGCCGGTCGTCGCAGGTTCGTCCGTCCCGGTGCCCCAGGGGCTGCTCGTGAACGAGGCGGAGTCGATCGCTCCGGCGCCGAAGGTGTCGGTGTCGACTGCGCCCGCATCGATCGTTGCGTCTTCGGCGGTCACCATCAGCAGGTCCGCCGTCGCGAGTCGGTAGACGATCCGGGCGGTCGACCAGCGGCCCCGACCCAGCTCGACGGCGAGTTCGCTCACGGTGCAACCGTGCGCCGCCGCGATCACGACCTCCCAGTCGTCACGACGCAGCGAGACGCTCCCGTGGCTCTCGGGCAGGGTGCGGGCCGAGCGGACCACCGCATCCAGAGACGGGACGACCGGCGCCATCTCGTCGGCCTCCCGGGTACGCCGACGGACCTCCGACACGATCGCGTCGACGTCGAAGGTCCGGTAGGGGCCGATCCAGTGGACCACGTCGGGTGCGAACTCGTAGTCGCCGACCGGTGAACGGAACAGCTGGATGAGTGGGTCGTAGATGACCGACAGGACGACCGAGGCGAGCAGATCACGCGTGATGCCGCCGGTCTCGATGAGCGTTTCGCCGACGGTCTCGGTCGGATAGCCCGCATCGGTCGAGGAATCCCACTGTTCGGCCGTGAGGCGACCGGGTCGGACCAGGGCGACCGCGAGATCCTCCGCCGTCTCGCCGCTCTCGGCGAAGTAGAGCTCCCCACGGTGCAGGTAGACCGTGCAGCCGCTCTCGCCGAGAAAGCGAACCGCTCCCGTGGAGTGCTGTGAAGACAGGACCTGGAGCACGCCGGCAGGTGTGGTGTCCTCGAGGGTGCCGTTCATGGGAGGCGTCGCCTCGCCATCGGTCTGAGCTGCGAGTTCGGAATCCACGATCCTCCTATCGGAAGTTGTGCCCGCGGTGTGAGTGATGGACCGTAGCTGAGTCGTCGGACCCATGGCACCCGAACCGTTGCCCGTCGACCCGCGGGTACCATGGTCGGGTGCCGACCGGTCGAGCGAGCCAAGCCGGTGACGCCGGATCCCCCGTCGAACAACGCGTCGCGGAGTTGCGCGAGCTGATCCGTCGCCACGACCACGCCTACTACGACCTCGACGCGCCCACGGTCCCCGATGCCACCTACGACGCGCTCTTCGCGGAGTTGCGCGCCCTCGAGGCCGAGGAGCCCGACCTGATCACGCCCGATTCGCCGACCCAGCGCGTCGGCGGCGGCGTGAGCCCGTTGTTCGCGGCCGTCCGGCACCCGACGCCGATGCAATCGCTCGACAACGTGTTCGACCGTGACGCGCTCACCGCGTGGGTGCAGCGGGTCGACACCCAGATCGGTGTCGACCCGGCCTTCGTGTGCGAACTCAAGATCGACGGGCTCGCGATCTCGCTGCAGTACGAGAACCGGCGTCTGGTGCGCGCCGCCACCCGGGGCGACGGCCGGGTGGGCGAGGACGTCACCCACAACATCGCCACGATCGACGACATTCCCGGGCGCCTGCCGTCCGACGCGCCCGAGACGCTCGAAGTGCGTGGCGAGGTGTACCTGCGCGACAGCGTGTTCGACGAGTTGAACGCGGCGCGTGTCGAAGCGGGGCTCGTGCCGTTCGTGAACCCCCGCAACACCGCCGCCGGTGGGCTGCGTCAGAAGGACCCGGCGCTCACCGCACAGCGTCGACTCTCATTCTGGACCTATCAGGTCGGCCAGGGAACCGACGGCCGGAGCCTCGGCGACAGGAGCGTGCGTCGGCACAGTGAACTGCTCGAGATGCTGGCCGTCTACGGCTTTCCGGTCAACCCGAGGATCCGTACGGTCGAGGGTCGCGACGCGGTCGTGGACTACTGCGTCGAAGCCCTGGAGCACCGGCACGACCTCGACTACGAGATCGACGGGGTCGTGGTGAAGGTCGACGATCTGGCGTGGCGTGACGAGCTCGGCTCGACGAGCCGGGCGCCCCGCTGGGCGATCGCCTACAAGTTCCCACCCGAGGAGCGCACGACCCACCTGATCGACATCGACGTCTCGGTCGGCCGCACCGGGCGGGTCACCCCCTTCGCCATCCTCGAACCGGTCTTCGTGGGCGGCGCGACGGTGTCGCGGGCCACACTGCACAACGCCGACCAGGTCGTCGCCAAGGACGTCCGCCCCGGCGACACGGTGGTCGTGCGCCGGGCCGGCGACGTGATCCCCGAGGTGGTCGGGCCGGTGCTCGACCAGCGCCCCGAGCACACGCCGCCGTGGACCTTCCCGAGTCGGTGTCCGTGTCCCCGCCACTCGGTGCTGCAACGGCCCGAAGGCGAGGCCGACACCCGCTGCGTCGATCCGCACTGTCCGTTCCAACAGGCCGGCGCGATCGAGCATTTCACGTCCCGCGCCGGACTCGACATCGAGGGTCTCGGCCCGCAACGGATCGCGCAACTGATCGACGCCGGTCTGCTGGAGGATCCCGCCGGCATCTACACGCTCGACTTCGACGCCGTCGCCGAACTGGAAGGCCTGCGTGAGAAGTCGGTGCAGAACCTGCGGGCAGCGATCGACGCCTCGCGGGACCGCCCGCTCGAGCACCTGCTGGTCGGCCTGAACATCCGCCACGTCGGCCCGGCCGCCGCCGAGGCACTCGTCGCCCGGTTCGCCACGATGGACCGGATCATGCACGCGTCGTTCGCCGAACTCGCCGCGATCGACGGGGTGGGCGACGTCATCGCCTCGGCGGTCGTGGACTGGTTCGCCGACCCCGAGAACGTGGCGATCGTCGAACGGCTGCGCGCCGCCGGGCTGAACTTCGCCGCACCGGTCACCGAGGACGAAGGACTCGCCAAGACCTTGACGGGCAAGGCGGTCGTGGTCTCGGGCACGTTGGAAGGGTTCAGTCGGCACGAGGCGGTCGCGGCGGTCAAGGCGCGGGGCGGCACATCACCGTCGTCGGTGTCGAAGTCGACGTTCGCGCTGGTCGTCGGCGACTCGCCGGGAGCGTCCAAGGTCGACAAGGCCGAGCGCCACGGGGTCCCGGTCGTCGACGGCGAGGCGTTCGTCAGACTCCTGGAGACGGGGGAGCTTCCGGAGGCGGATTCGGCGGAGTGAGCGTGTCGTCGGGTTCGGTCCCGGCGCCGTTCGCCGGCGGCCGATCCGACTCCCGGGGACGGTCGAACGGCGACGGAGACGACTCGGGAGGGGTCCGACGCTTCGTGTCGTATTCGGGAAGTGACCGATCCGGCGCGTCGGGGTCGTCCATGGCCAGGAGCCAGTCCGGCTTCTCATGACGGCCGGTGCGCTCATCTGCCGACGTGTCCGTCGTCCACCAGCCGATGGCGAGCGCAAGCGCACCGATGGCGAAGAAGATGCCGACCGGGATCCAACCGATCGCGAGGGCGAAGACGGCGAGCGTGGCGTACAACGCCGCGAATCGTCCGAAGGTCCGTCGGCGTTCTGCTCCCGAACGCTCCGACCACGCCTTGGAACTCGCCATGGGATCGCAGCCTACTCAGTTCACGAAGAACGCCCATGAGACCGTCCGCGAAGCCGATCTGCCGTCGGCGATGTTCCAGAAGCGTGCGGTCACGTGGACCTCACCGGTGCGGTACCGGTCGATGGCCTTGTCGGGACCGGGCGTGAAGAACACGTGGTTGCGGTTGTTGGGGCGGATGCCGAGTTCGGGGTCGTACGACGGATTCCCGGGTGCGATCGCGCCGTCCAACTGATCCTCGGGAATCGAGACACCGTCGATCGTGAGCTCGCCGTCGTAGCCCGGCAACAACTCGACCCCGACCGACGTCTGACGCAAGACGTGCGCCCCCGGTTCGGGAACCGAGCGCACCACGGCCGGGTCGGTCACCGCGCCGGGTCGACTTGCCGATTCGGGCGATTTCTGCAAGGTCACGACCAGAAAGGCGATCGCGGCGCCGAGCGCGCAGGCCATCAGCAACCGGCGAGGCCACCGCCAGGGGTCGGGCGGGCGCGGGTGGGCTTCGAGTGCGGCAGCGAGATCCTCGGACATGGTCGTCACCCCATTGTGCACCGGGTCTCGGCGTCGTTCCCAAGGGCGTCGGTATCCGTCGTCGCCGGGGTCGGCGCCGGTACTCTCGGTTGGTCAGTGTCCCCTTCTGCGTCCCATGACGCCATCGGGCTGGTCGTCGACAACCGGTACCGCCTGATCGCGACGATCGGCATCGGCCCATCCGGCACGGTCTATCTGGCCGACGACGTCCGGCTCCGTCGCCGCGTCGCCGTGAAACTCCTCGCCGCGTCGTTGGCCGACGAGGCCGGGTTCGTCACCCGGTTCCGGGCCGAGATGGCCGGCGCATCGGCGCTGCGCCATCCGCACATCGCGATGATCCACGACTGGGGAGTCGACGACGCGCCCTTCGTGGTGGGTGAGTACCTGCCGAGAGCCGGCCTGCGGCGCATGGTCGATCGCGGCGTCACCCTCACCCCTTCGCAGGCCCTCCAGGTCGCTCTCGCCACGGCCCGGGCGCTCGCCTACGCCCACGAGCGCGGTGTCGTCCACCGTGACCTGCATCCGGCGAACCTGTTGTTCGCCGACGACGGCCGGGTGAAGATCACCGACTTCGGTCTGGCTCGTGCGTACGCCGAGGCCGCCTCCACCCAACCGATGGGCGCCCAACTCGTCGCCGGACGGTACGCCTCGCCCGAACAGGCCCGGGGCGGCAACATCGACGGCCGCGCGGACGTGTACGCGCTCGCGCTGATCGTGATCGAGGCGGTGACCGGACGCTTGCCGTTCCTCACCGACACGCCGCTCGCGACCCTGATGGCCCGCCTCGAGCGCGCGCCGGAGATCCCGGACGCCCTCGACGCACTGACCGGACCGTTGAGCCGCGCCACGACCGTCGACCCGGCCGCCCGACTGGACGCCGCCGGGCTCGTGACCGCCCTCATGGCGGTCGCCGACGCGTTCGACCACCCCGAACCGCTCCCGCTGATCGACGAACCGCACCGCGCCGGAGTCGACCCCGACGAGGCCGCTCCCGGAGACGACATCACCCTGGTCGTGGGCCCGGGCTGGGAGCACGGCCGCCACGACGATCCCGTGGGCGACGACCCGGACGGCGCGGGCGCGGCGGGCGCAGCAGCCGCCATCGCGGCATCGAGAGGACGGAGCACCGCGACGCCGGGGCCGGCGTCGCCGGCCGCCCCGTCGACCGGTGATCGGAGTGACCCGCTGGTGGAGGTCGGAACCGCGTCCGAGGCGCGGTCTTCCACGGTCGGGGCGCGTCCGACTCCCACCGACGTCGCCATCGCCGAGGCCGCCGACGACGGGATCGTCGCGTCGTCGGCCACCCCGGTCGATCCCGAGGACGGTCCCGACGCGGACCAGGCACGCCGAGCCCGACGCAACCACCGGCGATGGCGCGTGGCCTGGGCGGTGCTCGCGGTCGTGATCGTGGTGGGCGGTGGCGCCGTGGCATACCTGGTCTGGCAGGCGCAACGCACCCCCACGCACGCCGTGCCGTCGGTCGACGGGTTGCACGTGAAGGCCGCCCAGCAGCGGCTCGAGGCGCTCGGTTTCGACGTGGTGACCCGGCACGTCCGACGCGACGGCACGACCGCCGGGCGGGTACTCGGCGTGGACCCGGCCGCGGGCGAGCGGGTCGCCGAAGGAGACGAGGTGACCCTGACGGTGTCCGACGGTCAGACCCTGGTCACGATTCCCGCCGGGCTGGCCGGCGCGAGCGAGGCCGACGCGAACTCGAAGCTCTCCGGACTCGGCCTGGTGGTGGGAACCCCTGGTGAGCAGTACTCCGAGGACGTCGACGCCGGTCGGGTCATCGCGACCGACCCGGCGATCGGGACGAAACTCGAGAAGGGTGCTCGGGTGTCGGTCGTGGTGTCGAAGGGTCCGAAGCCCAGGATCGTGCCGGACGTCTCGGGGATGTCGCCCGACCAGGCCGAAGCCGCGCTCCGTGACGTCGGCCTGGTCCCGAAGGTCACGACCAGGCTCGACACCCGCGTCGACAAGGGCGGACTGATCGGTCTCGACCCGGCGCCGGGAACGTCGGCACCGCGCGGATCGACGGTGACCGTCGTGGTCTCCGACGGGCTCCTGGTGGCCGTGCCGAGCCTGGACGGCGTGTCCACGGTCGCCGAGGCGATCACGAGACTCCAACGAGCCGGCCTGGTCGCGAACAACCTGAGCGGCTCGGGCAGGTTGTCGGGTACCCCCGTGGCGTTCGATCCGCCCGCCGGCACCATGGTCGCCAAGGGAAGTCCGGTGAACATCGTCGTCCGGTGACCCGGGCCACCGGCGTCACGTCAGTCGGTGATGGCCTTGATCTCGTCGGCGATGGCGATGGCGGACGGGTCGGGGGCGGTCTGCATCATCATCATGATCTTGGTCATGTCGCCGGTGATCTGGATCCGGCCACCCATGAACGCCTGCATCGCCGCCTGCTGATCCTGCTCCACGAAGACCGACTTCGCCGTGGCGTAGTCCGTCGTGATCGTGGTGGGAGCACCGTCGATGTGGCCGAGATCGATTTCGGGCTCGGCACCGGTCGTGTCCAGGTGCGCATGGACGGTCCCGTCTCCGAACGGCGCCTCCCTGACGACCAGGTTGATCTGCACGTCCTGGGTCGTTGCCGGCGGCGTCTCCGGGGCATTCGCGGCGTAGATGTCCCGTGCCGCCGCCACCCACTCGTCGGAAAGAAACTGAGGCACGTCGATGGTCCTCCATTGGCTGTCCCGCAGCGCGGGTTTCTGGGTCGTCCCGAGCGGTTCGCCGAGCAGTTCGGCGGTCGCCGGGCGATCAGAGACTAGCGAAGGGATCCAGCGGCCGCGGGGCCCGAACGTGGCGCTCCTTCGAGCACCTCACGAGCGATCTCCTCGTCGGCGGCGAGGGAGCACACCACGAACCGACCGACGAATCCGGCGAGTTCGTGGATCGGCATCGTCGTGCGGCCGGTGCGGTGGAAATGCCCGTAGTAGCCGACGGCGCCGACCACGCCGAGAGCCAACAGCTCGGGGTCGTCGTCGCGGATGGCACCGCGTTCGATGCCGGTGGTGATGAGTCGACGGGTGTCGGCGGTGTGGATGTCGGTGCCGACCCGCAGCACGTCGGCGAAGGCGCGGTTGACGTTCTCGACCTCCAACAGGGCGAAGAACGGCGCGCGTTCCGCCATGTAGAGCAGCGACGCCTCGGTGCCCTGTCGGATCTGGCGGAGCGGGGTGGCGTTCGGGTCGATCGCCGTGTACTGGGCGCGGCGCAGGCGTTCGCGGTTCTCCACCACCAGTTCGGTGAACAGGGCCGCCTTGTTCTCGAAGTACCAGTAGAAGAGCCCCTTGGCGACGCCGGCCGCCTGCACGATGTCCGCGACCCGGGTCTCGGCGTAGCCGTGTTCGGCGAACAGTTGCGCGGCGCACTCGAGAAGTTGCGCCTTGCGCTTGTGGCCCTGGGCGGTGAGGTGTCGCTGATCGGTCATCGCGGCCGCCATCTTGTCGAATCCCTGACCTGGCGGTCAATGCC
>CAZQSU010000038.1:0-10161 GCA_964595905.1 uncultured Iamiaceae bacterium | reverse complement strand
GCGCTCGACGACGACGAACTCACGACCATGACCCGGCAGCTCGCGGCCGTGCTCGACCATGCCGCGGACGTCGAGACGCTGGAACTCGACGGCGTCGAGCCGACGACGCACCCGCTGCCGTTGCGCAACGTGTGGCGTGACGATGTCGTCGGGGCCACGCTCGACCGCGACGAGGTCCTCGCGGCCGCCCCCGCGGTCGACGACGACCGCTTCGAGGTGCCGGCGATCCTGGGAGGTGAGCCGTGAGCGACGCGGACGACGCGGTGATCCCGCTCGGCGCCCGGGCGATCGCCGAGGCGGTGGGTGCCGGACGGCTGAGCGCGCTCGAGGTCGCCGAGGCCCACCTGGACGGGATCGAGACCCGAGACGGGACCGTGCACGCGTTCCTCACCGTGACCGCCGAAGAGGCGCTCGCCGCTGCCGCCGCAGTCGACGCAAAGGTCGCCGCCGGTGTCGACCCCGGCCCGCTCGCCGGCGTGCCGGTCGCCCTGAAGGACAACCTGTGCACCCGCGGCGTCGCGACGACCTGCGCGTCGAAGATCCTCGAAGGTTGGAAGCCTCCGTACGACGCGACCGCCGTCGAACGTCTGCGTGCCGCGGGAGCGGTGCCGATCGGCAAGGCCAACATGGACGAGTTCGCGATGGGGTCGTCGTGTGAGAACTCCGCGTTCGGACCGACCCGCAACCCCCGCGACCCCTCCAGGGTGCCGGGCGGTTCCTCGGGCGGCAGTGCCGCGGCGGTCGCTGCGGGGCTCGCGCCGCTCGCGCTGGGCAGCGACACCGGCGGCTCGATCCGCCAACCCGCCGCGCTGTGCGGGGTGGTGGGTGTGAAGCCCACGTACGGCGCTGTGAGCCGGTACGGGCTGGTCGCGTTCGCTTCGAGCCTCGATCAGGTCGGCCCGTTCGCCGCCGACGTCGCCGATGCGGCGTTGCTGCTCGAGACGATCGCGGGACACGACGAGCGCGACTCCACGTCGATTCCCGACCGGGCGCCCGAGATCTCGACCCACCTCGACGACGGGGTCGACGGCCTGCGCGTCGGCGTGGTCACCGATCTGTTGGGCGACGGCATCAGCGGCGACGTGGCGGCACGGGTCCGCGCCGCTGCGGAGGCGTTGTCGGCCGCCGGGGCGAAGGTGGGAGAAGTGGCGATCCCCGAGCTGGCCTACGGGCTCTCCGCGTACTACCTGATCGCACCGGCCGAGGCGTCCAGCAACCTCGCCCGCTTCGACGGGGTCCGCTACGGGTTGCGGGTCGACGCCCCGACCTGCGCGGAGATGATGGTCGCCACCCGCACGGCCGGGTTCGGTCCCGAGGTCAAGCGCCGCATCATGTTGGGCACGTACGCGCTCTCCGCGGGCTACTACGACGCCTACTACGGCAAGGCGCTCAAGGTGCGCACGCTGATCTGTCGGGCGTTCGAGCGGGCGTACGCCGACTTCGACGTGCTGCTCACCCCGACGTCGCCGACCACCGCGTTCGCCCTCGGCGCCACGACCGACCCGCTGGCGATGTACCTGAACGACGTGTGCACCATCCCGTCGAACCTCGCGGGCCACCCGGCCATGTCGGTGCCCTTCGGCGTCGGTGACGACGGTCTCCCCGTCGGCGTGCAGGTCCTCGCCCCCGCACTCGGCGAGGTGCCGATGTTCCGGGTCGCCGCGGCCATCGAGGAGCAGGACCGGTGAGCGACGAAGAGGTCCTTCCCGACGGCTACGTGATGGTCGTGGGCCTCGAGGTCCACGCGGAGCTGGCGACGGCGACCAAGATGTTCTCCGGCGCGCCCAACGCGTACGGCGCGGCGCCCAACACCAACATCGACCCGGTCACCCTCGGGCTGCCGGGTTCGCTGCCGGTACTGAACAAGCGGGCGGTCGAGTTGGCGATCCGGCTCGGGCTCGCCCTGAACTGCACCGTCCAGCCATCGGTGTTCGCCCGGAAGAACTACTTCTACCCGGACATGCCAAAGGACTTCCAGATCTCCCAGTACGACCGTCCCATCGACGTCGACGGCTGGCTGGAGCTGCCCTCGGGCAAGCGGATCGGCATCGAACGGGCGCACCTCGAGGAGGACACCGGCAAGTCGACCCACGTCGGCGGGTCCGGGCGGATCTCCGGTGCCGACCACTCGCTCGTCGACTACAACCGCGCCGGGGTACCACTGCTCGAGATCGTGTCCCGTCCCGACATCGCATCGTCCGAGGAAGCCCGGTCCTACGCGGCGGAACTGCGGGCGATCCTCGTGGCCACGGGCGTGTCGGACGGCCGCATGGAGGAAGGTTCGATGCGGGTCGATGCGAACGTGTCGGTGCACCGTCCCGGCGAACCCCTCGGCACCCGGTGTGAGATCAAGAACCTGAACTCGCTGCGGTCGCTCGGTCGGGCCGTCGACCACGAGGCCCGTCGGCAGGTCGACGCGCTCGCCGCGGGTGAGACGATCCGCCAGGAGACCCGCTTGTGGGACGAACAGACCGGGCGGACCGCGACGATGCGGGTCAAAGAGGACGCCGACGACTACCGCTATTTCCCCGAACCCGACCTGGTGCCCCTCGAGCCCGACGAAGCGTGGATCGACCAGATCCGGGCGTCGTTGCCCCTGCTGCCGGCCCAGCGTCGTGAGCGGTTGGCAGAGGCGGCCGGTGTGACGGCCGAACACGCCCACGCGGTCGGTGTCGTCGTCGAACGCGGCGCGGATGACCTCGCGCTCGCGCTGATCGACACGGGCGCCCCGGGCGACCGTGTGCTGGTGTATGTCGAGCAGCATCTCGGCGAGGTCGACCCGGCAGCGGTCGACGTGGCCGGAGTCGCCGCGCTCGTCGCCATGGAGGTCGCCGGGGAGCTGACCGCGACCCAGGCGAAGAAGGTCCTGACCGTGCTGCTCGACGAGGGTGGTAGCCCGGCCGACATCGCCCGCACGCTCGGCTTCGAGGCGATGTCCGACGACGCGCTCTCTGCGACTCTCGACGAGGTCATCGCGCAGCACCCCGATGAATGGGAGCGGTTCCGCACCGGCGACGACAAGACCCGTGGCAAGCTGACGGGGTTCTTCGTCGGCCAGGTCATGCGGGCCACCAGCGGCAATGCGGACGGGGGAGCGGTGACCCGGATGCTCCGTGACCGCGCTTGAGCGACGGTCACTCCGGACCGGTCTATCGCACGACGGCAGTCTCGCGGGTCGGGTACGCTGTGGCGAGGGGCGGATGGCGCTCCCGCCATGCGCCTGACCGCACGAAGTCGACGGAACGAGGATCTCCGATGAAGCGTTCGAGCAGGTTCGCCGCCGCCGCCGGGGCGATCGCCGCGATCGTCCTGGTGGTCGGACTCACCGGCTGTGGCGCCTCGAGCGACGCGGTCCTCGAAGCGCTCCCGTCCCCGTCCACGGTGGCGACCACGCCGGCGCCGACCACCACGGCGGAGGCGACGACGACCACCACCGAGGCCACGACGACGACCGAGGCGCCGACCACCACCGAGGCACCCGATGAGACCGAACCGTCGCCGGGCGGATCGGGAAGTCTCCCTGCGGCCGCCCGCGAAGCGTTCATGGCGTCGTGCCAGAACGGCGGCCAGTCGGCCGACATCTGCACGTGCATCTGGAGCGCCATCGAAGACGAGATCGATCTGGGCGATCTGATGAGCGCCGGGTCGACCGGGACCCTGCCGCCCGACCTCGAGAAGAAGGTCATGGAGGCGGCAGTCGGCTGCATGACCAGCAGCGACGCCTGACCGTCGACGCGATCCGGCGCAACGGGCGTGACCGATCCCACATAGGAGTCGGTTGCGTATCGATACGACACCGTTCTACATTGCGCGGGTTCGCAGTTCTTCGACGAGCCGGGACGTGATCGATGGTCGAGATCGACGAAGCAACCCTGTACCGGCGGCGTTGGCTCTCGCTCGCGGTGCTGTCGCTCAGCCTGGTCATCATCGGGATGGACAACACCATCCTGAACGTGGCGCTGCCGCACCTTTCCGAGGATCTGAACGCCTCCAACAGTCAACTCCAGTGGATCGTCGACGGCTACGTGATCGTGTTCGCCGGACTCATCCTCACGATGGGCAGTCTCGGCGACCGCTTCGGCCGCAAGGGATTCCTGCAGCTCGGCCTGGCCGTGTTCGTCGCCGGATCGGTCGCCGCGGCGTTCGCCCGCTCGTCGGCGATGCTGATCGCGTTCCGCATGGTCATGGGCGTGGGTGGGGCGATGATCATGCCGGCGACGCTGTCGTTGCTCACCAACATCTTCCATGATCCGGTCGAACGGGGCCGGGCGATCGGGGTGTGGGCGGGTGTCGCCGCGTCGGGCATCGTGTTCGGCCCGATCCTCGGCGGCGTGCTGCTGGCCCACTTCTGGTGGGGGTCGGTGTTCCTGATCAACATTCCGGTGTGCGCGCTCGCGCTCGTGTCGGGGCACTACCTGCTTCCGCGGTCCAAGGACCCGACCTCACCCAGGATCGACCCGATCGGCGCCCTGCTGTCGATCGCCGCGCTCGTCACGGTGCTCTGGGGACTCATCCAGGCCCCCTCCTGGGGGTGGACCGCACCGGGAATCCTGGGAGCGTTCGCCGTCGGTCTGGGCCTCATGGGCGTCTTCGTCGCCTGGGAGCTGCACAGCGACCACCCGATGCTGGAGATGGGCTTCTTCGCCAGTCGACGGTTCACCGCGGCGAATGCGGGGATGACCCTGGTGTTCTTCGCCATGTTCGGCTCGAGCTTCATCATCACCCAGCAACTGCAGTTCGTGATGGGGTACAGCCCACTGAAGGCGGGACTGGCGATGACGCCGATCGCCGTGCCGCTGCTCGTGCTCGGGCCGATCTCCGCGCGGATCGTCGAACACGTCGGCACCAAGGTCGTCGTCGGCACCGGCCTGGTGCTCGCCGCGGTCGGTCTGGCCTGGATGAGCCGGCTGACCCTGGGATCGGACTACTGGGACCTGCTGTTCCCGATGCTGGTGCTCGCGAGCGGCATGGGCCTGACCATGGCCCCGGCCACCGAGTCGATCATGGGCGCGATCCCACGTGAGAAGGCCGGGGTGGGCTCGGCGATGAACGACACGACCCGGCAGGTCGGGGGCGCGCTCGGTGTCGCGGTCATCGGCTCGGTCCTCGCCTCGGTGTACCGGCCGCACGTGCTCACCAACCTGCACGCCACGATCCTGGGCAAGACCGCGGCCGGCGGCGGCGCGAACGCGGCACAGGCGCAGGGCGCGATCGACGCGATCCACCAGCAGCTCGGAGCCGCGTTCGAGGTCGCCAAGCACCTGCCCGGCGGGGCCGACGGCGCGCTCGGCCGCTCGGTGGTCCACGCCGCGCAGTCAGCCTTCGTCGACGGTTTCGGGGGCGCGCTGCTGGTCGGCGCGGCGGTGGCACTCGTCGGCGCCGCGGTCGTGTTCGCGTACCTTCCTTCGCGTGGCATCGACCAGGACTCGGGCGGGACGCCGGACGACCACGGTGCGAGCGGTCGGGATGCGGGGCGTGACGGGCAGATCGACGCCAGCCGCGACCGGCGGGGCGACGGCGGAAGGACCGGCTCTGCTGCCACCGACCCGGATCTCGTGATCGTGGAGAAACCGTGAGCGACACGACCGTCACCGGGAACCGCCGGACGGGAAGGCCCCGGGATCCCGCCGCCGACGAGGCGATCATCGCGGCGGTGTTCGAGGTGATCGAGGCGAGTGGCTTCGCCGGGTTCAGCGTCGAGGCGGTGGCCGCGCGTGCGGGCGTCGGCAAGGCGACCATCTACCGTCGTTGGCCGACCCGGGAGGACCTGCTCGTGGCCGCGGCCGAACGGGTGATGACCGACCAGGGCGTGCCCGACACCGGCATGCTCGAGGGCGACCTGGTCGAATGGCTGTGGGGCAAGTTCCGGACGAAACAGGACTCACCCGGCGCCCGACTCCTGGGTCAGGTCATCGTCGAAGCGAGGGTGAATCCCGAACTGACCAAGCTGTTGAAGCGATTCCACACCGAACGGCGAGGGATCCTGACCGAGGTCATCGATCGGGCCCGCGCCCGTGGCGAAATCGGATCCATCGACGGCGGTTTGTTGTTCGACCTGATCAGCGGTGCGTTGCTGCACCGTTCGCTCTTCGGCGACCGCGTCATCCGACGTGGCGACGTCGAGGAGATCGTCGACGCGGCATTGCGTGGGGTGGGCGCCTGGCCGGCCGGCGGATGACCGCAGGCGGACAGGTTCCGCCGGACGCCGTCCGCCGGGCCGCGGACATCACCTGGGCAGGCGCAGGGTGTAGCCGACACCCCTGACCGTGTGGATCAGTGGCGGGTCGGTGGCGTCGACCTTGGCCCGCAGGTAGCTGATGTAGGTCTCGAGCACGCTGGCGTTGCCCGCGAAGTCGTAGTCCCACACCGCATCCAGGATCTGGGCGCGGGTGAGCACCCGGCGGGCGTTGACGAGCAGGTGGTGCAACAGGCGGAACTCGGTCGGGGTGAGCTCGATGAAGCGACCGTCGCGCCACACGTCACGGGTGTCGGTGTCCATCACGAGGTCGGCGAAGGTCAGTTTGCCCTCTCCGGTCCCGGTCCCCGAGGTGCGCCTCAGCACGGCCTTGACCCGTTCGATCAGCTCTTCGATGCTGAAGGGCTTGGTCACGTAGTCGTCGCTGCCCAGACGCAGCCCCGTGACCTTGTCCTGCGTGGTGTCCCGGGCAGTGAGAAAGATGATCGGGATCCGGGTGGCGGCGCCCTCGTCGCGGCGGAGGCGCCTGGCGACCTCGAAGCCGTCGAGGTCGGGCAACATCACATCCAGGATCATGATCTGGGGCGCTTCCCGCACCACCGCGTCGAGTGCTTCTCGTCCCGTCGCGGCCCGCTCGACCTCGAAGCCTGCATAGCCCAGGCCCATGGCGACCATCTCGGTGATGTGCTCCTCGTCGTCGACGACGAGGATGCGCGGTCTGGCGCTGTCGGCCGGCTCGGGCATGGGAGCATCCTGGGGTGGATCGTGGGTGTCCAATACGGTACGGGGCGGTGACGCTCCTCGGACGGAACGGCGGCATGATCCCAGCGAACTCCCAGGTTGCCCCCAGGTGTTCGGGAGCGGTCCGGCCGAACCTGTTCACATGGCGCTCCGAAGAATCGTGCCGTGGACGTCGCGCGCCCCGTTCGGAATGCGGTCGCCGTCGATGACCCTTCGCACCCGACTGATCGCCGCGCTGGTCGCGTTGTCGGCCGTGGGACTGTGCGTGTTCGGCGTCGTGACCTTCGAGCTGTACCAGCGATCGCTGCTCGGACAACTCGACGACCAGCTCGACACCCTCGCCCAGCCCCAGGCGGAGCGGCTGACCTCACTGGTCGCCAGCGGCTGGGTGACCGACGACTGCACCGTCCATGTCGTGCCGTCGGACCCGTCGGGGCCCGGGCCCCGATCCGGTCCGGGACCGGGCCAGGCCCTGGATGCGTTCAGTCAGCTCTATGTGGCGGGCCAGCTGATCGGCTGCGTCCCGGCGATCTCGACCACCGGACGCCCAAAGCTCCCCCAACAGCTCACCACGACCGACCGGCCCGACCACCGCACCGTCGGGTCGGTCCACGGCGGCGGCCAGTGGCGGGTCCTGGCGAGCCCGATCGCGACCCGCGGACCCGGCGCGTCGCCAGTGGCCTCCGACGCGGTCGTGGTCGTCGCGGTGCGCACCGCCGGGGTGGACGAGGCGATGAGCCACCTGGTCCGCATCGAACTCGCCGCCGGGATCGGCCTGTTGCTCGCCCTGGCCGCCGGCGCGTGGCTGATCCTGCGGCGGGGCCTGCGTCCGCTGGAGCAGATGGCCGCCTCGGCAGCGACGATCACCGCGGGGGACCTCTCGGCGCGGGTCGCGCCGGCCGACGCCCACACCGAGGTCGGCCAACTCGGCTTCGCGCTCAACACGATGCTGGACGGCATCGAGGGTGCGTTCACCCAGCGCGAGGCGACCGAGCGGCGGCTGCGGCAGTTCCTGGCCGACGCGTCCCACGAGCTGCGGACCCCGCTCACGTCGATCCAGGGTTTCGCCGAGCTGTACCGGCTGGGCGCCGGTGGGGAGCAGGTGCCGGACCTGCCGGTCATCATGGGACGGATCGAATCCGAGGCGGCCCGCATGCGCACCCTCGTCGAGGATCTGTTCCTGCTCGCCGAGCTCGACCGGGTGCGCCCGGTGCGCGCCGACCGGGTGGACCTCTCGGTGCTGGCCGCGGATGCCTGCACCGATGCCGTCGCGATCGCTCCCGACCGTCGCGTGGTGTTGGACGCGCCCGAACCGGTGACGGTGCGCGGCGACGCCGACCATCTGCGTCAGGCGATCGTCAACCTGGTGTCGAACGCGATCCGGCACACGCCGGCGGGCACACCGGTCGAGGTGACCACCCGGTCGGGTGACGGCTGGGCGGAGGTGGGCGTACGGGACCGCGGCCCGGGTCTCGACGAGGCCGGCCTGGCCCACGCCTTCGACCGGTTCTGGCAGGCCGACCCCGCCCGAGTCGGCACCAGCTCGGGTCTGGGTCTGTCGATCGTCGCAGGGATCGCCGCGGAGCACGGTGGCACCGTCGCGGTCGCCAACGCCGCGGACGGCGGCGCCCGCTTCACGATCCGCCTCCCCGTCGACCGCTGACCCGACGCACCGGTCGAGCGTCGTGGCCGCGTGTCGCCACGTCCGCAGTCGGCCGTCGCGTCGTTAGGGTGATCGTCACGGCGCGAGCGAAGGGGTCCGACGATGACCATGACCGATGCTCCGACGGAGCAGTCCACGATCGACGACGACGAGGTCGCAGCACTCGACCGCTGGTGGCGAGCCGCGAACTACCTGACCGTCGGACAGATCTACCTGCAGGCGAACCCGCTGCTGCACGAGCCGCTCACTCCCGAGCACATCAAGCCCCGGCTGCTCGGCCACTGGGGGACCTCACCGGGCCTCAACCTGGTGTACACCCATCTCGGCCGGGTGATCCGTGCTCACGACCTCGACGTGCTCTTCGTGGCCGGCCCGGGCCACGGCGGCCCCGCGGTGCTCGCCAACGTCTACCTGGAAGGCACCTATTCCGAGATCTACCCCGAGGTCAGCCGTGACGCCGGCGGCATGCTCCGGCTGTTCCGGCAGTTCTCGACCCCCGGTGGTGTCCCCAGCCACGTGAGCGCCCCGACCCCGGGATCGATCCACGAGGGGGGTGAACTCGGTTACGCCCTGATCCATGCGTTCGGCGCGGTGCTCGACGCACCGGATCTGATCGCGGCGTGCGTGGTCGGTGACGGTGAGGCCGAGACCGGTCCGCTCGAAGGATCCTGGAAGGGGATCGCCTTCCTCGACCCGGCCCGCGATGGCGCGGTGCTGCCCATCCTGCACCTCAACGGTTACAAGATCGGTGGACCCACGGTGCTCGGCCGGCAACCACCCGAGCAGGTCGCGGCGCTGCTCGAAGCGCACGGCTACGAGCCCCACCTCGTCGCCGGCGACGACCCCCCGACGGTGCATCGGCGTCTGGCCCAGGTGCTCGATGCCAGCGTCGCCCGGATCCGCCGGATCCAACACGAGGCACGCGCCCCTGGTGCCACGCCTTCGGGGGTGCCGCGGTGGCCGGCCATCATCCTGGCGACACCAAAGGGGTGGACGGGGCCCGCGGTCGTCGACGGCGTCCGCGTCGAAGGCACGTTCCGGGCCCACCAGGTACCTCTCGCCGGGGTGCGCGACGACCCCGAGCATCTCGCGATGCTCGAGGCGTGGATGCGCAGCTACCGGCCCGACGAGCTCTTCGAGCCCGACGGCCGACCGGTGCGCGAGCTGACCGACCATGCCCCGGTCGGCGAGCGGCGCATGGGTGCGAACCCGGCGGCCAACGGTGGCCTGGCACCCGAACCGCTCGTCGTCCCCGACTGGCGCGACTACACCGTGGAGGTGGCCTCGCCCGGGGCGGAGCGGTTGGAGTCGACCCGCCGTCTCGGCGCACTGCTCCGTGACGTGCTGGCCGCCCAGGACACGTTCCGGTTCTTCTGCCCCGACGAGACCAACTCGAACCGGCTCGGCGCCGTGTTCGAGGTCACCGACCGCATGAGCATGGAACGGGTTCTGCCCGACGACGACCACGTGTCGTCGACCGGCCGGGTGATGGAGGTGCTCAGCGAACACCTGTGCCACGGCTGGATCGAGGGCTACACAATCACCGGACGTCACGGGCTCA
>CAZQSU010000037.1:8921-28010 GCA_964595905.1 uncultured Iamiaceae bacterium | reverse complement strand
CATGCAGCACGGATTCGTGCTCGCGCGTCGCTTGCTGGCCCGTGAGCGGGGGACCAAGCAGATCATCATGATCACCGACGGCGAACCGACCGCGCACGTGACCGAGTCGGGCGAGGTGTTGTTCAACTACCCACCGATCCGCGCCACGGTCGATGCCACCCTCACCGAGGTGGCGCGCTGCACCCGCGCGGGCATCCGGATCAACACGTTCATGCTGGGCGGGTCGCACGGGCTCGGGATGTTCATCGAGAAGCTGACGCGGATGAACCGGGGCCGGGCGTTCTTCACCACGCCGCAGAACCTCGGCGACTACGTGCTGGTCGACTTCCTCGAATCGCGGCGCCGTCTGACGCGCCGCCGGGCGGGTTGAGGTCCCTCCTCCGCCACCCCCCGACGCGGGACGTGATTTTTCCGAATCTCGGAAATCCCCTTGCATTTCCACGGAAAAACCGTCATGATTACAGCGTTGTAATTCCACACTCGTGGTTCGGAGCAGCGTCGGTTCGAATGCGCGTCGTGGTCGACGAAGCCAGGGGGTGACGGCGAGGACGACTCGGCCGACACTCATCGAACGGGAATCGACCCCACACGGGGAGGTCCGATGACAGCAAGAATCGAAGTCCAAAGGTCCATCGACGACAAGGCGCTCGTGAGCGCCGTCGACGACGAAGGCCTGGAATGGCACCAGTACGCGAACTGCCTGGGCGTGGATCCCGACCTGTTCTTCCCGGAACGGGGCGCGTCCACGCGCGAGGCCAAAGAGGTGTGCCGCGGCTGCGTCGTGCGCGAGCAGTGTCTCGAGTACGCCCTCGTCCACGGCGAGAAGTTCGGGATCTGGGGTGGCATGAGCGAACGCGAACGTCGCCGGATCCGCCGGGAGCGGGCCCTGGGTCGCCGTAGCGTCAGGAGCGCCTGAACCGCACCCGATCGCCTGCGCCGGGGCATCGGCCGCCGCGACTCAGGCCGGTGGCGGCGTCCGCCTTGCGAGGCGGGCCTCGATGGTCCGGTCGACGGCGAGGTCCAGCGTCTTCCGTTCCGCCGGGTCGACGGCATCGAGGACCCGGCGGGGGAGCAGGCCGACGAGTTCGCAGCCGGTGACCTCGACGCCCCACCGGGCCCCGTGGGCACGGACCGCTTCGGTCACCGCTGCGGGGCCGCTCACGAGCGGCTCGACGAGGTTGCACGACACCTGGAACCGGCTCCCCACGGCGAGCCCCAAGGTGCGCACCGCCGGCGTCCGCACGGCCGTCGCGACCGCGCGGACGGCCTCGAGGTCGGGCGCGGTGACCCAGACGTTGTACGCGATCAACACTTCCCGCGCTCCGACCGCGCAGGCGCCTGCGGTCGGGTGGGGAAGTGCCGGGCCGGCGTCGGGCTCGAGGGTGGTGAAGGCACCCCGGCGCACGTCGGGAAGCGAACGTTCCGGCCCGTAGCGAAAGCACGGAACGTCGTACGTGGCGCCGAGCCACGCGGCGAACGAGTCACGTGCCGCGACCGCGTCGGCCATCGTCGCGTCCCCGAGCGGGACGAACGGCACCACGTCGACGACCCCGAACCGGGGGTGGACCCCGGTGTGGACTCTCAGGTCGATCGACTCGATGGCGCGCGCGGTGAGACGACGGGGCGCGTCGGTGCCCACCAGGGTGAACACCGCACGATGATGGTCGGGGTCCCGGTGGACGTCGAGGAGGTCGTCGCCGCAGGTGCGGGCCAGGTCATCGATCACGGCTTCGTCCCGTCCTTCCGAGACGTTCACCACGCATTCGAGCATGGAGCATGGTCGCACACCGCCGATCCACGATCCTCCCCGGTCGGGGGGTGGTCCGAGCCATTCGAAGGGTGTACGCTGGTTGGCGTGTCAATCTCTCCTTTGCTCGCATTTCTCGAAGGGCCGGAACTCATCATCATCCTGGTGATCCTCCTGGTCCTGTTCGGAGGGGCGAAGCTCCCCCAGCTGGCCCGATCGGTCGGGTCGGCGCAGCGGGAGTTCAAGAAGGGGTTGTCCGGCGACGACGACGACGCCAACACGAAGAACGCGGGCGGTTCGAACACGTCGCAGAGCGCGAACACGGTCGCGCAGACACCGGCAACCCCCACCCCGACCGACACCGACAAGACCTGATCGGCCACCGTCCGGCCCGTCGATCGGCCCGTCGATCGACATGAGGGGGCGGTTGGTGTGTGCCGCGCGGACGTCTCCTAGACTCGCACTCCATGTCCGAGATCGCTGCCGAACCCGCGGAACCGCCCCGCGGCCATGCCCGAATCGTGTACCTGGGGCCGGTGGCGCCCCACTGGGAAGTGCAGTCGGACTTCGGCGATCGGACCTTCATCGAGGACTTCCGTGCCCGGGTCATGGCCCGTCTGCAGCTCGTCCCCCCGCACGACCCGCAGTTCCGTCGCAACCGCGAGCGCTGTGTGCGCGACGCCGAACGCGAGAACATCCTGCTCGAATGGGATCTCGGTTTCTCGACCGAGTGATGTCGATCGGCCGGTGGACCCGACGGTCCGTAGGCTGAACGACGATGGCTGTCACCGAACCGTCCGTCGCAGAACCGATCAGCGGTGGCGACGGCGCCGTCGATGATCCGACTCGTTTCCTGAACCGGGAACTGTCGTGGCTCGACTTCAACGAACGGGTCCTGGCGAACGCCACGTTCGCTGACGTCCCGGTGCTGGAGAAGGCCAAGTTCTGCGCCATCTTCTCAGACAACCTCGACGAGTTCTTCCAGGTGCGGGTCGCCGGACTCAAGGACCAGGTCGCAGCCGGTTTCGGCCAGCCATCGCCCGACGGTCTCACGCCGGCCCAGCAGCTCGGCGCGATCGCGACCCGGGCGCGGGATCTCGTCGAGCGCAGCGAGAAGATCTTCCTCACCCAGGTCGTCCCCGAGCTGGCGGCCGCCGGGGTCGTCCTGAGCGACTGGGACTCCCTCGACGACGACGACCGTCGGTTCCTCGTCACCGAGTTCGAGGACCGGATCTTCCCGGTGCTGACGCCGCTCTCGGTCGACCCCGGGCACCCGTTCCCCTACATCTCGTCGTTGTCGCTGAACCTCGCGGTCCTGGTGCGCGACCCCCACACCGGCGAGCGTCGCTTCGCCAGGGTGAAGGTGCCCGCCACGCTTCCCCGCTTCGTCGTGCTGCCCGATGGTCGACGTTTCCTACCCCTCGAGAAGGTGATCTCGGCGCATCTGGGTCAGCTCTTCGAGGGGATGGAGATCGTCGAGCACGTGCCCTTCCGCGTGACCCGCAACGCGGACCTCGCGGTCGAGGAGGAAGAGGCCGACGACCTGCTCGTGGCCGTCGAGATGGAGCTGCGACGGCGGCGTTTCGGCCGAGCGGTCCGACTCGAGATCGACGCCCGGGCATCCGCGGAGGTCCGGGACCTGCTCATCCGCGAACTCGAGCTCACCGACGACGACGTGTACGAATCGTTCGGGCCGATCGACCTCGGCGGTCTGTGGGCACTCGGCGATCTGGACCGACCCGATCTGAAGGACCGCCAGTGGGCACCGGTCACCCCGGGGCCGCTGACACCGGCCGACGACGCACACTCCGACTTCTTCGCGACGGTCCGTGCCGGTGATCTGCTGGTCCACCACCCCTATGAGTCGTTCGTGACCTCGGTCGAGGAGTTCATCCGGCAGGCGGCGCGCGACCCGCAGGTCCTCGCGATCAAGATCACCCTGTATCGCACCTCGGGCCGCAGCGCGATCGTCCAGTCGTTGATCCGCGCCGCTGAGCGGGGCAAGCAGGTGGCGGCCCTGGTCGAGCTCAAGGCGCGTTTCGACGAGGCCGCGAACATCGAATGGGCCCGAGCGCTCGAAGAGGCCGGCGTGCACGTCACCTACGGACTCGTCGGGTTGAAGACCCACTGCAAGACCACGATGGTCGTGCGCGACGAGGGCGGTGTGCTGCGCCGGTACTGCCACATCGGGACCGGCAACTACAACGACACGACCGCCAAGACCTACGAGGACGTGGGGCTGTTCACCTGTGACGAGTCATTGGGACGTGACGTCACCCAACTCTTCAACTTCCTCACCGGGTATTCCCGCAAGGTCGACTACGACCAGCTGCTCGTCGCGCCCTACACGTTGCGCCAGGGGTTGTACGAGCTGATCGACAACGAGATCGCGGCCGTCGAGTCGGGCCGGCCCGGGTCGATCACGATGAAGATGAACAGCCTCGTCGACCCCGCGATGATCGACCGGCTGTACGCCGCGTCGCGCGCCGGGGTCGACATCGATCTGGTCATCCGTGGGATCTGCTGTCTGCGTCCCGGCATGCCGGGACGGTCCGAGCGCATCCGGGTCCGGTCGCTCATCGGGCGTTACCTGGAACACGCCCGGATCTTCCGCTTCGCGAACGGCGCCGGCCCGGCACGGCCCGCGGTGTTCATCTCGTCGGCCGACCTGATGCCGCGGAACCTCGATCGTCGGGTCGAGATCATCGCCCCGGTCCACGACCCGGTCTCGGTCGAGCGGCTGGACCGCATTCTCGAGATCGAACTCGCCGACGACCAGCTCGCCTGGACGCTCGACGCGGACGGTTCCTGGCTCCGGGTGCGTGACGAGATCGAAGGCTCGCTGGCGGACGATGCGCCACCGCGGGACCCGGTGAACGCCCATGTGCTCCTGCAACAGATCGCACTGGGTCGCACCCGCCGGCACGAACGGGACGACGAGGCGGCCACCGCGACCGGGGCGAACCGGTGAGTGACGACGAGACCCCGATCCGTGCCGCAGGCGGCATCATCTGGCGGGACCGCGGTGCGCTCGAGGTCGTCGTCGTGCACCGGCCGCGGTACGACGACTGGTCTTTTCCGAAGGGCAAGTGCGAGCCGGGTGAGACCGATGAGGCGTGCGCCGTGCGCGAGGTCGCCGAAGAGACCGGTTTGCGATGCGTGCGGGGAATCGAACTCTCGCCGGTGCACTACCGAGATCGCCACGGCCGCGCCAAGCAGGTGCGGTACTGGGCGATGGAGCCCCTCGGGGCGGCCGCGACCTGGGACGACGAGGTCGACGTGCTCTGCTGGCTGCGGCTGACGCGGGCTGCACGGATGCTCAGCTACGAACGCGACGCCGCCGTGCTGGACGCGTTCGGCGTGGTGGCCGGGGCCGCGTCGTCCGGTCTTCGAACCTTGGGCTGAAGTTCACCCGGCGTTCACCTCGCGTGGGGGTGGCCGTTCACCTCGGCTTTCTACCGTGGCGCACATCGACGACCGGACGGACACGCCGCCGGCGCTGTGCCCCGAGGAGGGCCGAATCAACCCATGCAAACCACGTACCAGCCACGCGGGACCCGAATCCGTCGACTGGGGGTCGGCGTCGTGCTCGCCGCGCTGCTCACCTCCGCGGCCGCCTGTGGCAGCTCCGGCGCGTCTGCCGACGAGGACACGGGCGCCACGACCACGGCGGTCGAGGGCGGAACCGCCGGAGGGTTCGACCCGACCATCTACGAGAACCTGAAGGCCGACCTGAAGGCCTCCGGCGCGACCTTCCCGCAGAACTACTACAACGCGGCCATCGAGACGTTCTCTTCGGTGGTGCCCGGCGTCACCATCGCCTACGGGGGCGGTGGGTCGGGCCAGGGCAAGTCCGACCTGGCCGACGGCGTCGTCGACTTCGCGGGCACCGACTCGTTGATCGACGACGACGACAAGGGCGACTACGACGGCACGGTGCTGTACTTCCCGACCGTCGTCGCCCCCATCACGGTGTCCTACAACCTCGACGGGCTGAAGGACCTGCAGCTCGACGGGCCGACCCTGGCGAAGATCTTCACCGCCGAGGTGACCACCTGGAACGACCCGGCGATCGCCCGACTGAACGACGGTGCGGACCTGCCGAGTACCCCGATCACGGTCTGTCACCGCTCGGACGCCTCGGGTACGACCACGAACTTCTCCAAGTACCTGGACTCCGCCGGGGGTGAGGACTGGACCCTGGGTTCCTCGGACTCGCTCGAATGGCCCGCCGGGACCCAGGGTGCGTCGGGCAACGGTGGGGTCGCCCAGTGCATCTCGAAGTCGACTGGTGCCATCGGCTACGTGGACCTTTCCGACGCCAAGAGCCAGAAGCTGACCTTCGCGTCGATCGAGAACAAGGCCGGTGAGTTCATCCAGCCGACACTCGAAGGTGCCTCCGCCGCTGCCGCGGGCGCCGACATCGCCGATGACCTGACCTACAGCCCGATCGACACCGACGGTGCAGGCGCCTACCCGATCACCTCGCCGACCTGGATCATCGTGATGGCGAAGCAGGCCGATGCGACCAAGGGTCAGGCGGCCATGGCCTTCCTCCGCTTCGTCCTGACCGACGGACAGGACGAGAGCTTCACCTCGAGCCTGAACTACGCCCCGCTGCCCGCCGAGCTCGCCGAAAAGGCCATCGCTCAGCTCGACGACATCGAGGTTCCCTGACCTCCATGGCACCTCATGGTGAACCGGCAATCCCGGAGGTGCCGCTCGCGCGGCACCTCCGGGGGTCCCGCTCGTCGCGGCGCGCCGACCGCATCTTCACCTCGGTCAGCCTGGGATCCGGGCTGACGGTCCTGGCGGTCCTCACCGGCATCGTCGTCGCGACGACGACGTACGCGTGGCCCGCGATCCGGCGGGAGGGCTGGGGATTCTTCACGGGCACCACCTGGTCGTCGGCGTCCGACACCTACGGCGCGTTGCCGCTCGTCTACGGCACGATCGTGACGTCGCTGATCGCGCTGGTGATCGCGGTGCCGATGAGCATCGGCGTCGCCCTGTTCGCCACCGAGCTGTGTCCCCGCCGCCTGCGCGGCCCCCTCGTCGCATTGATCGACCTGCTGGCCGCGGTGCCCTCGGTGGTCTTCGGGCTCGTCGGACTGCTGGCGTTCCACGATGCGCTGCAGCGGATCTACCGCACCGTCGCTGGACCCTCGGCGAGCGGTTCGAGCTTTCTCACCGCGGGCATCGTCGTGGCGTTCATGATCACTCCGGTGATCACCTCGATCACCCGGGATGTGATCGCGACCGTTCCCCGGCCGACCATCGACGCCGCCTGGGCGCTCGGCGCCACCCGCATGGAGGTCGTGCGGACCGCCATCCTGCCCTCGAGCGCCGCCGGCATCACCGGGGCGGTCGTGCTCGGGTTGGGACGCGCGCTGGGTGAGACCATCGCGGTCGCCCTCGTGGTGGGTTCGTCGGTCCAGATCACCGCGAACGTGACCGAACCGGGTTACACGATGGCCGCGATCATCGCGAACACCTTCAACGGTGAAGGGAACCTGTTGAACCAGCGGGCGCTCATGGGCCTCGGCGTGGTGCTCTTCGCCATCACGATCGTCGTCAACGTCGGCGCACGCGTCATCGTCGACCGTGCCCAACGGCGCCTGGAGGGCACCGCGTGACGGTCACCGAGCCGACCTCGAGCGCTCCCGGGGCCCACAGGGCCTTCACCCCGCTCCTCGACGCCGCAACGCGCGCGGACGTCAGGGTTCCCACGGTGAGTGGTCGTCGACGTCTCGCCGACCGGGCCGGCAGGACGCTGCTGTGGGCTGCGGTGATCCTCACCGCGATCCCCCTGGGGGCGATCGTGATCGTGTTGGTCGCCAAAGGTGCCCATCTGTTGAGTTGGCACTTCTTCACGGGCGACATCCCGGCGGTGACCGGTCAGAGCACCCAGGGCTGTGCGGACATCTCCGAGGCGTTCCGTGCCAAGTACGGGCTCGACTGCACCCCGCCCCGTCCGGCGATGGGCCCGGCCGTTCTCGGCACGCTGCTCTCCACCGGCATCGCCGCCCTGGTCGCGATCCCGCTCGGCGTGCTCGGCGCGGTCTACCTCAACGAGTTCTCTCCCAAGGGTCGCCTGGCACGGGTGATCCGCTTCTTCTCCGACGTGATGACCGGGGTGCCCTCGATCGTCATGGGGATGTTCGTCTACACGGCGTGGGTGGTGCATTTTGGCACCGAGGGACGATCCGCGTTCGCCGCGGCGCTCGCCCTGGCCTGTCTCATGCTGCCGATCGTGGTGCGCACCTCCGAGGAGATGCTGCGCACCGTGCCCGACGAACTCCGTCACGCCGGGCTCGCCCTGGGCGGCCGACGGTGGCACGGCATCGTACGGATCGTGCTGCCGGCGGCACTCCCGGGATTGACCAGCGGAGCGATTCTGGCGATCGTGCGGGCCGCGGGGGAGACCGCACCGGTGCTGTTCACGATCGGCATCACGTTCACCCCGAATCCGAGCCCCACCGGTGGGAACACCACGCTCGCCCAACAGATCTACAACGGCGCGAAGTCCGGCGACCCCCTTGCCAACGAACTCGCCTGGGGCGCGGCCATCACGCTGGTGCTGGTCGTCTTCGTCCTCACCGCGATGGCCCGTTTCGCGACGTCCCGGTTCACCGCAGCACTGGAAGGATGACCCCGTGTCCACCCGTACAATCGACCCGCCGGCAACCGGCACCCCGACCCCCGTCCCGCAAGGTCACCCCCCATTGATCACCCGGCCAGTTCCCCGTTCGGCGTCGGCGAGTGACGGCGCGTCGATGCCCGAGGACCGGCCCCGACCCGAGACGGTCCTGTCGATGCGCGCACTCGACGTCGCGTACGGCGCAAACGTGGTGGTCCGTGGCGTCGACCTCGACTTCCACCGAAACCAGGTCACCGCGATCATCGGGCCCTCGGGGTGTGGCAAGAGCACCGTGCTGCGGTGCCTGAACCGCATGAACGACCTGGTCACGGGGTGTCGGGTGTCGGGCGCGGTCACCTTTCACGGCGTCGACCTGTACGCGTCGGATGTCGACCCGGTCGAGGTGCGGCGACGCATCGGCATGGTGTTCCAGAAGCCGACGGTCTTTCCCCGGTCGATCCACGCGAACGTCGCCTACGGGCTGAAGATCAACGGCATGAAGGACGCGATCGACGACCGGGTCGAACACGCCCTGCGCTCTGCGGCGCTGTGGGACGAGGTGAAAGACCGCCTCGGGTCGTCCGCGTTGGCATTGTCCGGCGGCCAGCAGCAGCGGTTGTGCATCGCCCGGGCCCTGGCCGTCGAACCCGAGGTGTTGTTGATGGACGAGCCCTGTTCGGCGCTCGATCCGATCGCCACGGCGCGGATCGAGGATCTGCTCGTGGAGCTGACCGGGACGGTCACGATCGTGATCGTCACCCACAACCTCGCCCAGGCAGCCCGGACGGGTGACCGCACCGCGTTCCTGACCGCCGAGGTCGACGAGGCCGGCGAGCGGTGCGGGGTGCTCGTCGAGGTCGACGACACCGACCGGATCTTCGGCAATCCTGCCGACGAGCGGACCGAACACTACGTCACAGGTCGATTCGGGTGACCGACCAGCCCACCCGCAGGGTGTACGGCGAACAACTCGATGCGGTCCACGAGGCCGTGGTCGAGCTGGGCCACCAGGTCTGTGGGGCCGTGGTGGAGGCGACACGGGTGTTCCTCGAGCACGATCTCGACGGGGCCCGGCGCGTCGTCGAGGGCGACCTCGCGATCAACTCCGCGACCATCGACATCGAAGAACGGTGCACCGACCTGCTCGTGTTGCAAGGACCCGTCGCCGGTGACCTCCGTGCGGTACTGAGCGCTCTGCGAGTGGCGAGCGAGATCGAGCGTTGCGGCGACCTGGCCGCCAACATCGCGAAGACCGCGCGGCGCCTCCACGACATCGAACTGGCGCCGCGTCTGCGGGGCATGATCCAGCGGATGGACACGCTCGCCGTGCGTCACCTGCGCTTCGCGCTCGGGGCATACGCCTCCGCCGACGAAGCCCAGGCGGCGGCGCTCGACGACCTCGACGACGAACTCGACGATCTGCACCGCGATTTCGTGGCGGAACTCCTCGAATCCCGCTCGTCGGACACCGTGGATCTGCGCGTGGCGGTCCAACTCGCGCTGCTGGGCCGCTACTACGAGCGGCTCGGGGACCATGCGGTGAACGTGGGCGAACGGGTGCGGTACCGGGTGAGTGGTTGGCAGCCGAATTTCGAAGAGTCGCGTCGCGCACGGGTGGGCCACGTGACCCCGGCGGTGACCGTGGCGCTGGCCGACCGTGGCACCGAGAAGGTCGACGCAGAGGTCGAACGACGTCGGGTCGAGGCACTCCGTCGTGACTTCGTCGCGAACATCGGCCACGAGTTGCGGACCCCGGTCGGAGCGCTCGTCGTGCTGGCCGAGACCCTCGCCCAGGAGACCGACGACCTCGCCGACCGGGACGCCGCGGCGACGATCCACCGGCTCAGCACGCGGTTGTCCGAGGAAGCGTCGCGCCTGGGCTCGACGATCGACGACCTGTTGGAACTGAGTCGGATCGAGGCAGGTGAACCTCCGGTGCGGACCGTCGAGTCGGTGACCGGTCTGCTGGAAGCGGCCTGTCAGCGGACACGCTCGGCGGCCGCGCTCGCCGGGATCGACATCGTGGTACGGGGCCCCGAACCAGACGTCGACCTCGCGGTCGACCGACGCCAGCTCGTGTCCGCGCTCGCCAACCTTCTCGACAACGCGATCAAGTACTCGAGTGCCGGCGCGCAGGTCGAACTCGGTGCCGACGTCGATGGCTCGTCGGTCCGTTTCATGATCCGCGACCACGGTGTCGGAATCCCGGCGACCGACCAGTCCCGCATCTTCGAGCGCTTCTACCGGGTCGACCGGGCACGCCGGCGCGACACGGGAGGAACCGGACTCGGTCTGGCCATCGTGCGGCACGTGGCGCTGAACCACGGCGGTACCGTGTCGGTCCAGTCGGTCGAGGGAGAAGGAGCGACGTTCATGCTGGTGCTGCCACGTCCCGAAGACCCGGGTGATGCCGTGATCGGCGCCGTGGACGCGACGCCATGAGCGACCGCTCCCCGTGTGTGCTGGTCGTGGAGGACACCGAGTCGTATGTCGACGCGCTCACGATCGGGCTCGACCGTGAAGGGTTCCGGGTCGAGACCGCCCGCGACGGCGCCGAGGCGCTGGCCCGCTTCGCCGAGGTCGACCCGGATGTGATCCTGCTCGACCTGATGCTGCCCAAGGTCTCCGGGCTCGACGTCTGCCGCGAGATCCGTGCCGAGTCGACGGTGCCGATCATCATGGTGACCGCGAAGGGCGACGAGGTCGACGCGGTCGTCGGTCTCGAGGTGGGCGCGGACGACTACGTCGTCAAGCCCTACCGGATGCGCGAGCTCGTCGCCCGGGTCCGGGCGGTCCTGCGACGTCACCAGCAGCAGGTCTCCCCGGGCGTCGGCGAGCCGGAGCCCGGGTCGACGTTCACCGTCGGCGAGGTGCACCTCGACGTCACCCGCCACCGGGTGACGGTCGATGGTGAACGGATCGAGTTGCCGCTCAAGGAGTTCGAGTTGCTCGCGGTGCTGCTGGAGCGGGTCGGTTTCGTCGTGCCCCGTGACCGGCTCATCGAGCGGGTCTGGGGGTACGACTACGTGGGTGACACCAAGACCCTCGACGTGCACATCAAGCGCCTGCGGGCCCGGATCGAACCCGACCCGGCGCATCCGACCCGCATCGTGACGGTGCGCGGCGTGGGCTACCGCTACGAGGATCCGGCCGAACGTCGCTGAGACTCCCCGCGGACGGAGTGCCCGAAGGCCCGTCGGTGGCCGTGGCGGGGGACACGGGAGTGACCACTTCTACACTTCATCAACAGTGAGCACTGTCCGCGACCAACAGGGATGGGGGCCGCTGACCTCCCGGGACGATGCCGGCGGCACGGCGCCCACGCCCGCGTTCACGCGCCTGGCACGGACCCACGCGTTGTCCGCGGCCGGCGATGCCCTGTTCGCGACGGCCCTGGCCGGATCGCTGTTCTTCTCGATCCCGGTCGGTGAGGCCCGCACCAAGGTGTTCGCCTACCTGGCGGGGGCGATGGCGCCCTTCACGGTGTTGTCGCCGCTGATCGGTCCGGCGATCGACCGGGTCGCCGGTGGACGGCGTCTCATGGTGATCGTGTCGCTCGCCCTGCGCGGCATGTTCGCCTTCCTGTTGATCACGACATTCGACGACCTGGCGGTGTTCCTGCCCCTGGCGTTCGGGACCCTCGTTCTGCAGAAGGGCTACTCGGTCGCCCGGAGTGCGCTGGTGCCCACCACGGTCGATTCCGACGACGAACTGGTGCGGGCCAACTCGAAACTCTCGGTGCTGAGCGGCATCATGGGATTCGTCGCGGCGGGTCCGGGCGCGTTGGCCCTGTGGCTCGTCGGGCCCGAGGGCAGCCTGACCCTGGCCTGCGTGGTCTATCTGGTCGGCCTCGTCTTCTCGTTCCGTCTGCCGCCGGCCCAGGTCGCCCGGGCCGCCCCGACCAGCGGCGAGCGGTCGGAGCTGCATGCCCCCTCGATCCTGCTCGCGGCCGGCGGCATGGGCCTGCTGCGCGGGATCGTCGGGTTCCTGTCGATCCTGGTCGCGTTCTCGCTGCGGAGCGGGGGTGAACCACTGTGGCACTACGGCGTGGTGGGCGCCGGCGCGGTCGGCGGATCGCTCGTCGGTTCGCTCGTGGCGCCGCGCCTGCGTGAGGTGATGCGTGAGGAGGCGATCCTGATCACGATGCTGCTCGCCACGGTCGCCGCCTCGTTGGCGTCGTCGGTGGTCCTGCGAGGCGTCGTCGCTCCGCTGGTGATCGCGACGATCGTCGGCGTGTCGGCAGCGGCGGGGAAGCAGTCGTTCGATTCGATTCTGCAGCGCGACGCGCCCGAGGCGAACCGCGGGCGGGCTTTCGCGCGATTCGAGACGCGTTTCCAGATCTTCTGGGTCGTCGGCGCGTCGATCGCGGTCATTCCCATGGGACTCGAGGCTGGGTTCCTGATCGTGCTGTGCGTGTCGATGTTCGCCGCGTTCTCCTACGGCGTCGGCCTCCTGGCGGCGCGGCAACGGTCGGGCGCCGAACCCACGATGGCGACGGCCGCGGCGGTCGAGGTCGAGGCCAAGATGACGGCGATGTCGACCGCGGCCCGGCGTCAGGCGGGGCGCACGGCGCACACGTTGTGGGTCCGGGTCCGCCCCACCAAGCGTCCCCATCGCGGGGACCGGCACCGGGCCGATCGTCGAGCCCGGCCGCCCGGGTCGGCGGACCGCGGTCCAGGCGAAGCCGACCGGGCATCGTCTGCAGACCGTCGGCCGGCCGTCCGGCCCGGACCGGGAGCGGGTTCGGCCCGGCCGGGTCCCACCCGAACCGGACCCGACCATCCTGGAGAGGGTTCGCCGTTCTGAGGACCGGCCTGCGCTGAGCAGGCATCGGTCGTCGTGGCGGTCCTGGCGAGGTCCGCTCAGTCGTCGTCCCGGTCGTCGCCATCGGCGTCGGCGTCGTTGCCGTCGGTGTCGTCCGGCGACGCCAGGTCGATGCGGGCCAGCCACAGGCCGGGCGCCTCGACCTCGGCGACAGTGGGGAGGTGCTCGGCGGACTCCCAGAGTCGGTTCAGTCCGTCGGCACCGGCGCGTTCGCTGACGCCCTCGACGAAGCCACGACCGCGGTCCATCAGCGCCGGGCCCAGCTCGATCCCGAACAGGCGACTGGTGAACGCGTCGGCTTCCGAATCCGAGAGTCGTCGCCGCACCAGCGCTTCGGCGATGCGCGGGTAGCCGTCGATGAGCCGGGAGCCCACGGTGTTCACCACGTGGTCGACGTAGCCCACGATCACCGCGACGAGGGCGCCGATGCGCGCCCGACGCTGCTCCTGACCCGGTCCGGTCGAGGCGCCGACGATGATCTCGGGATCACCGAGGATGCGCTGGAACGACGCGAGCGCTTCGGGGTTCGTCGGGTCGATCTCTCCCAGGTGGCGTTCCAGCGCGTCCGGGTCGGGACGGAATCCGGCGGCGTAGTCGGCGAGCAGCCCGTCGAGCGCCGCACGCACGTGCGGGGTGGCGAGCACCGCGTGGCTGGTCAGCTCGTGCAGGCAGATGGCGAGGCGCACCCCGTCACCGTCGAGGTCCCATTCGCTCGCGAACGCGTCGATCACCGCGGGCAGCACCATGATCGGAGCGCCCGCGGGGCGGGGGAGCGGCAGGTCGTAGGTGCCGAAGTCGTGGCGGGAGAGATGCCCGACCAGCGAGCCCGCGGTCATGCCCAGCAGCATCGGGCTGAGCATGCTGAGCATGCTGGTGAGCCACGACTCGACCCCGTCGTCGAAGTCGTCGTCGGTCTCGGCGGGCCGATTGCCCTCGGCCGGCTCGTCGAACCGGCTCAACTCGTCGCCGAGTCCGACCAGGTCCTCCAGCCCGGGCACCGGCGGTTCGTCGCTCGGTCGGTTCGTCGCTTCACTCGACCCGGAGGGCGCATCCGTGCCGGCATCCGCGTCGGCGTCGCGGCCGTCGGCGGAGATCTGCCGGGCGAGCGCCTCGAACCGGGGCTTGAACGCCTCGATGGTGCGCAGCACCCACGTCGACCGGTTGACCGGCTCGATCGCCACGGGCTGGCCCTCGGTCACGACCGAGAGCCCGGTCGCGCCGTTGATCTGGACCTCCGCGACGCGGGCGAGCTGTTCGAGTCGCATGCGCTCGATCGGGTCCACGTTCGCTTCGGCGACCCCTTCGGTCGCGATCGCCAGCGCGAGCTGGGTCGCCGGCTCCCAGGCGACCGGTCCCTGGCGCCCCATGAGACGCCCGAGATCGCCGAAGAACGGGATCCCGCCGAAGGGATTGTCGTGGCTCATGCCCGGCTCGATCGAAGCAGGCAGCGGACGGCACGCGGCGATGATGGCACGGTTGCCATCGTAGAGGCGTCGACAACGTCGCGGTGCGCCCGAACACTGGTCGGTCGGATGCGGCGTCGTCGAACGAATGTGGTCGCGGGCGCACGGACCGGGCATCGTTGAGTGGTGCGAACCATCGTCTTCACCGGTGCAGCAGGCGCTGCGGTGTCCCCGATCGTCGCGCGGGTCGTCGCCGAACTCGACCCGGCCTCGGCGGTCGTGCTGGCCCCGCGACCGACGGTCGTTTCAGGGGCCACGGCCCACGTCGTCGATCTCGTCGGTGATGATCTCGACGCCGAGTTCTCCGACGCGGACGTGGTGGTCCACCTGGGGTGTCCGGTCGATGACGCCGATCCTTACGACCTCGAGCCGCGGCGTTCGGTCGACGAGGCCCGCGCGGTGCTCGCCGCGGCCGAACGCAACGCCGTCTCCCAGGTCGTGGTGATCTCCTCGGCCCTGGTCCTGGGCGCGCTGTCGTCCAATCCGGTGCCACTCACCGAGCAGGCCGTGGTGCATCCCGCCCCGGGTTTCCGCCCGGCCGTCGAGTTGGCCGAGATCGAACGGGTCGTCGCCGAACCCCGTGACGCCGAAGCGACGATCACCGTGATCCGGGCCGCCCCGGTCGTCGCGGACGAGACGCCGGGCTGGCTGGCGGCCGAGCTGCACCGCTCGCTGGCCTATCCGGTCGCGGACCGTGACCCGGGACTGCAGTACCTGCATGCCGACGATCTGGGCGCGGCGATCGTCACGGTGCTCCGGGCCGCGCCCGGCGGGGTCGTCCACGCGGCGCCCGACGGTGCGCTCTCGGGCGCGGAGCGACGGGCACTCGAGGCCCGTCCGGGCCTGCGGGTACCCGACCAGGTGGCACGGCTCGCGGCGTCGATCCGTTCCGCCGCCACCGGGACCGGCGCACCCGAGGGCATCCGCCCGTACCTGGCCGAGGAATGGCTGCTGGCGAACGACCGACTCCGCGCCATGGGGTGGGAGCCGTCACACTCCAACGAGCAGGCCTACGTGGCGGCGTTCCGCGCCGCGCCATGGTCGTTGATCCCGTCGGGTCGTCGCCAGGAACTGCTCCTGGGCGGTGTCGGCGCGCTGGCCGCTGCGGCGGCGGTGGGAGCGGGCGTGCTCCTGCGGCGCCGGCACCGGTGAGCGCTCACGACGCGATCTACCATGGACGCGTGCCCCCGGACCCTTCTCGACGGTCGTGTGCCGCAGACCAAGCCGACGGGACCCGCCGATGAACGTCGATCGGCCGGCCCGGTGACCGCGCTCTGGTTTCTCGCGATCGTGGTGGTGGTCGTCGCCGTCGGCGGTGTCGTGCTGTGGCTGACCAGCCGCAGTCCGTCGTCGACCGAGTCGTCGATCGACTCGTTCCGCCGTGAGATGGACGCGCTGTCGCCCAAGGATCGCGACGAGCCCCGCACCGGAGGAGGCTGACCCTGGCCCGCGACCTGGCCATCGACCTGGGAACGGCCAACACCCTGGTGTACGCGAAGGGCAAGGGCATCGTGCTGAACGAGCCCTCGGTCATCGCGCTGAACTCGCGCACGACCGAGGTGCTCGCGATGGGCCACGAGGCGTGGAAGATGATCGGCCGCACGCCCGGCTACATCGTCGCGGTGCGTCCGCTCCGCCAGGGGGCGATCACCGACTTCGACGTGACCGAACGCATGATCCGGCTGCTGCTCAAGCGGTCGGGGGTCTCGCGATTCAACCGGCCCCGTGTCGTGATCTGTGTGCCCTCCGCGATCACCGAGGTCGAACGTCGGGCGGTCATCGAGGCGACCCGACGTGCCGGTGCGGCCGATGCGCAGCTCTTGGAGCAGCCCATGGCCGCGGCGATCGGCGCCGACCTGCCGATCAACGAGCCGGTCGGCAACATGGTCATCGACGTCGGAGGCGGCACCACCGAGACCGCGCTCATCTCGCTCGGCGGGGTCGTGTCGCTCGAGGCCGTGCGGGTTGGCTCGTTCGACATCGATGCGGCGATCCAGACGTTCATCCGGCGCGAGTACGGCATCGCCGTGGGAGAGCGGACGGCCGAGGAGATCAAGATGACCATCGGGTCGGCCTGGCCGGTCGCGGAGAACGTCAAGGCCGAGGTGCGGGGGCGCGATCTGATGACCGGCCTGCCCAAGACCGTGATCCTGTCGCCGGCGGAGGTACGTGAGGCGATCGCCGAACCCGTCGGGGCGATGGTGGAGTCGGTGATCACGTGCCTCGGCGGTGCGCCACCGGAACTGGCCCAGGACCTGATCGTGCGGGGCCTGAACCTCGTGGGAGGCGGTGGCATGCTCAAGGGACTCGACCAGCGGATCGCCGACGAGACCGGCATCGGCGTGCACCTGGTCAATGCGCCCCTCGAGGCCGTGGTGCTGGGTGCCGGTCGTTGCGTGGAGTCCTACGATGAACTCCGAGTGATGTTCATGGGTGCGCGTGACTGAAGATCCGCCGCCGTCGCCCGGTCCGGTGACCGGAGCCGATGGCACGGTCGACGAGCCGGTCGCCCCCGCGGCCGACGTTCCCGTCCCGCCGGTTCCGGACGCCGACTCGGCCTCCGACGCACGGCCGGCGCTCCCACGGGTCCCCCGACTCGTGTGGGTCACGTCGGGTCTGTGGATCGCGACGGTCCTCGCGGCGCTGGTCGTCACCTTCCTGCCTTCCGGCTATCTCGTCGATGCGCCGGGCAGCGCCCTCGACACGAGCCAGCTCGTGACCGTGCCCGATTCGGTGCACACCTATTCGCATCCCGGCGGGTTCAGGCTCGTCACGGTCGCGGAGACGAATCGGCCGATCTTCGGTCAGGCACTGGTCGGCTGGCTCGATCCGAACTCCGATGTGTTTCCGCGCTCCGAGGTGCTGGGGGACACCCCCCGCGCCGACGAGGTGCGCTACCAGCTCGTGCTGATGCAGAACGCGAAGCACTCGGCCGTGTACCAGGCGATGGCCGTGCTCGGCATGTCGGCGACGATGACCGGGGGCGGGGTGTTCGTGGATCAGATCGTCGAGCACTCCCCTGCGGACGGGGTGTTGAACATCGGCGACACGATCACCGCGATCGACGGTGAGCAGATCACCACGGTCGACGACATCGCCCGGTTCATGAGCGGAGCGAAGCCGGGCCAGAAGGTGACGATCACCGTCGACCGACTGGGCGTGTCGCAGTCCAAGAAGCTCGAGGTGACCCTGGGTTCGACCGAGCGTGACGGGGCCCGGGCGCCGTTCCTCGGGATCTACATGGAGACCCGGCCGCACTACCAGTTCCCCTTCGACGTCGGATTCGACACCGGTGACATCGGGGGCCCCTCCGCGGGGCTCGCGCTGACGCTGTCGCTGATCGACAAGCTCTCGAAGGAGGGGCTCACCGGCGGGCGGGAGATCGCCGTCACCGGCACGATGCAGGTCGACGGCTCGGTCGGCGCGATCGGCGGCATCCGGCAGAAGGTCGCGGCCGTGCGCGACGCCGGCGTGCACTACTTCCTGGTACCGACCGCCAACGCGGCCGATGCCTGCGCGGCGATCGGCGATCCCCATCCGGCGGCGACGACGACGTCGACGTCGGACTCTGCCGATCCGCACGCCGGCGCGTCGCCCGCTGTCACGGCGTGTGGCGATGCGACGTCGGGGCTGCGGATCATCCCGGTGAAGAGCCTCGACGATGCGCTCGCCCAACTGCGGAAGTTGCCCGCGAAGGAACCCCACTGACCCCGATCCGAGTCGCGGTCGCGTCGACGGTCTCGCCTCGGCCGACCACCCCTCGCCGCGCACTCCACGCCGCCGTGTCGCCCTGATCCGGGCCCGGAGGCATCCCTCGATCGGCTCCCGCCCGGCCGTAGCATCGAAGGTGCCATGGTTGTGCCTTCCGACGCCGAATCCACCCCGTCCGCCGCCGAGATCGACGCCATCGCGTCACCCAGATTCTCGAACTCGTTCCGGGGTTGGAACCCCGACGAGGTCAGGGTGCATCTGGTCGGTGTCGCCGAGATCGTCCGTTCGCTCACCCAGCGACAAGGTGAGCTCGAGCGGTTGCTCGCCGAGGCGGAGGCCGCGGCTCGTCGAGCGGATCTGACCCGTCTCGACCCCGACGAGGTGGCGCGCGTCCTGGGCGAGGAAACGGCGCACGTGCTGCGCACCGCTCGTGAGGCGGCGACCGAGATCGAGGCGAAGGCGAAGGCCCAGGCCGAGATGCTGGCCCGGCAAGCGGCCGACGACGCCGCCGAGACGCGCGCGCAGGCCGAAGCCGACGCGCGGGCCGTTCGCAGCGATGCCCAGGAGGCCGCAGAGGCCACCCGCGCCGCTGGTGACGCCCATCTGGCCGACCTGCAGGCTGCGGCCGAGGCCGAGATCGCGAGTCGCCGCGAACAGCTCGAAGCAGAGTTCGCCGCCGAACGCCAGGCCGCGCGCGACGAAGC